>DALN01000066.1:5135-5676 GCA_002499455.1 Methanoculleus sp. UBA77
CCTGCCGGCTTTCGCACCCCGAGCACCCTGAGGACCGCCTCCGTCGAGATGCTCAGCAGCCGGACGAGGGGTGTGACGGCCGTAGAGAGGAGCTGCATCGGGCGGGCGACCCGGGACGCGATCCGCTCGGCGTTGCTCATGGCTACCCGCTTCGGCACCAGTTCCCCGACGACGAGCGTCAGGTAGGTGATGGCGGCGACGACTGTTGCGACCGCAAGCGGGCCGCTGTAGGGAGCAATCAGGGGGATATCGGCGAATATCTCCGCGAGCGGTCCTGCGAGCGTCGCCCCGCCGAAGGCTCCGGCCAGGATACCGATGACGGTGATGCCGATCTGGACCGTCGAGAGGAACTGCGTCGGATCCCCGGCGAGTTCGAGAGCTGCCGCGGCCCCGGCATCGCCGGCAAGCGCCCGCTTCTGGAGGCGTGCCGTTTTAGCGGAGACTATTGCGAACTCGGCCATCGAAAAGAAGCCGTTCGCGAGGATCAGGAGGATGATGATCAGGATGTCGGTGGCCGGTGGCATCACACAACCTTCGTGGG
>DALN01000109.1:0-1571 GCA_002499455.1 Methanoculleus sp. UBA77
CGCGGAGCTCGAAGAAGACCGGGGTACTCCCCGCACCACGATGATCGCCGATACCCTCGACATTCGCTCGCGGGAAGAGAGATACATCAATATCCAGCCGATCCAGGCGGCGGGCCGGCTCACCACGGAGGCGAGAAAAGCCCTGATCTCGTACGGTGACGGATATTCCACCTGCGATGCCTGCAGAAAGCCGTTCCGGCTCGATAAGATCACGNNCGACCTCGCGAAGTTCGTGAACATGGACCAGGCGCGGGTCGTCCCCGGCGCACGGCGCGGGTTCCAGGCGGTCGCCTCCACCCTCGTCTCGAAGGGCGACCCCGTCATCGTCTCGGCCCTTGCCCACTACACGGAGTTCCTGGCCGTGGAAGAAGCGGGAGGCGTCGTGAAGGAGGTGCCGCTCGACGCCGGCAATCGTGTCACGGCGGATGCAACGGCCGAGAAGATCGAGGAGGTCATCCGGGAGAGCGGAAGAACCCCGGCCCTCGTGATGATCGACCATTACGACTACCAGTTCGCAAACGAGCACGACGTCCGCGGGATCGCGAAGGTCGCGCACCAGTACGACATCCCGTTCCTCTACAACGGCGCCTACACGGTCGGCGTCATGCCGGTCGACGGCAAGGCGATCGGGGCCGATTTCGTCGTCGGCTCCGGACACAAGAGTATGGCATCGGTCGCGCCGTCCGGAGTGCTGGCGACGACCGATGAATGGGCATCGAAGGTGCTGCGCACCACCGCGATGGTCGGCGACGTCACCAACCGGAAGTTCGGGATCAAGGAGGTGGAGATGCTCGGGTGCACCCTGATGGGAGGGACCCTGCTCTCGATGATGGCCTCGTTCCCCGCCGTGAAGGAGCGAACCCTTCACTGGGACGAAGAGGTGAAGAAGTCGAACTACTTCATCGACGCACTCCTCTCGATCGAGGGCTCGAAGGTCCTCTCCGAGTACCCCCGGAAGCACACGCTCACCAAGGTCGACACCACCGGGAGCTTCGATACGGTCGCCAGGACCCACAAACGACGCGGGTTCTACTTCAGCGACGAGCTCGCAGAGCGCGGGATCGTCGGCGAGTTTGCAGGAGCGACGCGCACCTGGAAGCTCAACACCTACGGCCTCTCCTGGAAGCAGGTCCGCTACCTGGCGGAGGCGTTCCAGGAGATCGCCGCAAAATACGATCTTCCCATCACTACGTAAGAGAGATTACCATGGCAGAGAAAGCATTTCGTCTAGGAACAACTGCAATCCATGCAGGACAGGAGCCCGACCCCACGACCGGGTCGCGGACGGTACCGATCTATCAGACATCGTCCTATGTCTTCAAAGACACGAACCACGCCGCGAACCTCTTCGCGCTCAAAGAACTCGGGAACATCTACACCCGGCTCATGAACCCGACGACCGACGTCTTTGAGAAACGCGTCGCGGCTATCGAAGGAGGCCGTGCGGCCGTTGCGGTCGCCTCCGGCCAGGCGGCGATCACCTACGCCCTCCTTGCGGTCACCCGGCCGGGCGACGAGATCGTCGCTGCCGACAACCTCTACGGCGGGACCTACGAGCTCTTCAACTACAC
>DALN01000109.1:1691-4368 GCA_002499455.1 Methanoculleus sp. UBA77
ACGGTGCGGATATCGTCGTCCACTCGGCGACGAAGTACATCGGCGGCCACGGGAACTCGATCGGCGGAACCATCGTCGATTCGGGGAACTTTGCCTGGAACAACGGGAAGTTCCCCGAGTTCACCGAGCCCGATCCGAGTTACCACGGGCTCCGGTTCTGGGAGGCGTTCGGGAACTTCCCGGGGCTCGGGAACGTCGCGCTGGCCTTCAAGATCCGGGTCCAGCTCCTCCGGGACACCGGGGCGGCGCTCTCCCCCTTCAACGCCTGGCTCTTCCTGCTCGGGCTTGAGACGCTCCACCTCCGGGTCGAGCGGCACTCGGAGAACGCCCTGGCGGTCGCCCGGTTCCTCAGGGACCACCCGAAGGTTGCGTGGGTGAACTATCCCGGCCTTCCCGATCACCGGAGCCACGCCCTCGCGATGAAGTACCTCTCCGGGAACTACGGCCCGATCGTCGGGTTCGGGGTCAAAGGAGGAGAGGCTGCCGGAAGGAAATTCATCGACCGGGTCAAGCTCTTCTCGCATCTCGCGAATATCGGGGACTCCAAGAGCCTGGTCATCCACCCGGCGACGACCACGCACCAGCAGCTCACTCCGGAGGAGCAGCAGGCGACCGGCGTCACCCCCGACTACATCCGGCTCGCCATCGGCACCGAGGATATCGAGGACATCATCGCCGACCTCGATCAGGCGCTGGAGGGCGTGTAGGTGGTCTGNNTATGAGGATACTCTCCATCCATGCAGATACGATGTGGTACCGCCCCACGAGGAAGACGAAGATGGCGGAGGCTATGGAGCCCCGGGAAGACAGGATGGACGAATGCGTGGTCCTCTTCTGCTGCGTTGAGAAACTCGACGAGAAAAACCCGTCGCATGTCGTCGCAAGTGCGAAGGCGAATATCATCGATCGGCTCTCGAAGTTGAAGGTGAACCGGGTCCTGATCTACCCCTACGCCCATCTCACGAGCACCCTCGGGTCTCCGGAGTGTGCGCTCTCCATCCTGCAGAACCTCGAAGACGAACTCCGTTCTTCCTCTGTTGAGGTGAAACGAGCTCCGTTCGGCTGGTATAAGGAGTTCGAGATCCGGGGAAAGGGCCACCCGCTCGCCGATCTCTCCATGACGATCTGCCCGTACGAGGGGTGGGAGTGCGACTTCCGGTGCCCGCATTGCAAAAACCCGATCAAAGAGGCCGACCTGGAATCGTCCCTCGCATCCGGCACCCGGACGCCGCCGGAACAGAGTCTCGACCGGTGACGGGGAGCCCATCCCGCAACGTATCGGCAGGCGGTCCTGCCGGGGCCCTCGTGATCGTTTTTTCACACCGCTTTCTTTCGCCCGGGACCCCCGGCAGACCTTGCCGCAAATTGCTGTTTTTCAAAAAAATCGAGCATATTTGGCCGTTTTGCCGGCTATTATCCCTTCTCGCGGAGACCTGTATATTCCACAAGGAGGTTCCATGACGAAGATCCGAAGTGTTGCCATCTACGGCAAAGGCGGAATCGGGAAATCGACAACGACATCCAATCTCAGCGCGGCCCTTGCCGATATGGGCAAACGCGTCATCCAGATCGGATGCGACCCGAAAAGCGACTCGACCAACAACCTCCGTGGAGGACGATCGATCCCGACGGTTCTCGATGCCATCAGGAGCGGGAAGGCGGTCGAGATAGAGGATATCGTGTACGAAGGGTTCGGCGGCGTCCTCTGCATAGAAGCCGGAGGGCCGGAGCCGGGTGTCGGCTGCGCCGGACGCGGGATCATTGCCGCAATCGAGCTCCTCCGTCAGAAGAAGGTCTTTGAGGAGTACAGGCCCGACGTCGTCCTCTACGACGTCCTCGGAGACGTGGTCTGCGGCGGTTTCTCCGTCCCTATCCGCGAGGGCGTTGCCGGGCAGGTCTACACCGTGACGTCTGCAGACTTCATGGCCGTCTACGCTGCAAACAACCTCTTCAAGGGGATACAGAAGTACGCCAGCAGCGGCGGTGCGCTCTTCTCCGGCATCATAGCCAACTCGGTGGCGCTACCGGTCCAGCGGGAGATCATCGACGACTTCGCGTCACGGACCGGTACCACCATTGCAGAGTACGTTCCGCGGTCCGATACGATCACCCGGAGCGAACTTCTGGGCCAGACCGCAGTTGAGTACGACCCGGACTCAGAGCAGGCAGACGTGTATCGCAGTCTTGCAAGAACGCTGCTGCAGAACGAGGAGAAGTACGTCCCGAAGCCGCTGGAGGCGGCGGAACTGAAAGAGTGGGCGGAGTCGTGGTCTGATCGGCTCCTCACGAAGAAGAACGACGCTCGATCGGGTTCCGGATCGCGGAAGATCGCCTCGACGAGCACGTAACAGCATGCACATAGATCGGGGGAATAGATATGGTATTTGAGACACGAGATGAGGCCGATTCGGCTCTCTACGAGAAGAGGATAGACCTCTCCCAGGCGACCTGCCCCAACCGTGAACAGAGGGCGAACGGCATCAACATCTTCTACGGCAAGGCAAGCGACCTCATCGACAGGGCCAGGTCGGGGTGCCTGCAGAACCACGAGCGTGGTTTTGCGCAGTCGTCCGGCTGCTCGCTGAACTTCTACCTCTCCGTTCGCGTCGGCACCATACGGGATGCTGTGACGATCTTCCACGCACCGGTCGGGTGCTCCTCGTCGGCACTCGGGTAC
>DALN01000083.1:0-8288 GCA_002499455.1 Methanoculleus sp. UBA77
CACCCGACGGGCCGGATCCTCCTCTCCCGCGAGCCCTACCGGATCGATCTTGCTGCCGTCTTCGATGCCGCGGCGGCGCTCGGCGTCCTCCTCGAGATCAACGCCTACCCCGGCAGGCTGGACCTCTCCGACACCAACGCCCGTTCGGCCCGCGAGCACGGTGTCTCCTTCTCGCTCGGCTCGGACGCCCACAATAAGGAGAGCCTCCGGCAGATGGAGTTCGGTATCGCGACCGCCCGGCGGGGCTGGCTCACGGCCGGGGCGATCGCGAACACCCGACCGCTCCGGGAACTCCGGGAGTTCCTCCGGTAGTGGTGTTCACACCCCTGCCGGCTCCTGCGTCTCACGCGAAGAACGACGGATGTCCCGTCCGCCATCTTTCGCGGCTTCGCGCCTTCGCGTGAGGGACCGTGCAGGATGCCGATGCAATCTCACGCGAAGTCGCGAAGCCGCGAAGGACGACTTTCCCGAAGGGAAAGGAGTTCGAGCACCGTTAGGTGCGAAGTGCGACTGTCGGCACGACAGGAGCTTGAGCATCGAAGATGCGAAGAACGACGCTCCTATGAAGCGGAGTTCGAGCACCGGAGGTGCGAAGGGGAGTAACTCACAGCCAACCGGGCTTCGCGCGAGGCCCTGGTTCCGAGGACGGCCGCCGGGGCTGGAAAAAGAGTCGATCCGGGGGTCACCCGGCCGCCTGCTTCTGCGCCGCGCCGACGATATCCACGAGCCGGATCTCGAACGTCAGCGGCTGCCCTGCGAGGGGGTGGTTCGCGTCGAGCGTCACCGTCGACTCCGAGACCTCGCTGACCGTGACGATGGCCGCCCTCCCGTCCGGCTGCTGCACCTGGAGGTGCTGGCCCGGTTCGGGCTCGATACCCTCGGGGAACTGCCCCCGGTCGACCGTCAGCATCATGTCGTCGCGCCGCTGGCCGTAGGCCTCCTCGGGCCGGAGGGTCGCGGTCTTCGTCTCTCCCGGCTCCATACCGACGATGGCCTGCTCGAACCCGGGAATGATCTGCCCGCTGCCGATGGTGAACTCCAGGGGAGAACTCTCATCGGAGGAGTCAAAGACCGTGCCGTCCTCGAGCTTCCCGGTATACTGCACCCTGACGGTATCGCCTTCTTTTGCCTGCACCATACTGCTTCACCCGGCGGGGTGGTGATCGCCGGTTCCTATTTATGAGTGCCGGTCGCCCCTCATCTGCCGTTCCGGCGGACGGCATGGAGGACGCCCATCACGCCCAGCGCGTCGTAGCCGGGCGTCCGGTCGATCGTAAAATCATAGTGCTCCCCGATGTAGTCGAGGAGTGCACGGTTCACCGGCCCCCCGATCGGGGGGGTGTGGAGCTCCATCTCGAGTCGCCGCACCCCGTCGAGGTCTTCGGGCCGGATCGTCCACTCGGCCCCCTCGCAGTCGCACTTCAGGAAGTCGCACCCCCCGATCAATTCTGCAAACGCAGCAAGGCTCCGGGTCGTCACGGTGACGCTCCCTTTTCCCCAGTCGATCCGCTGCCTCCTCCCGTCGCCGAGGGCTCCGGCAACCACCATGACATCGGCGCCGTTCGCCCGGACGTTCTCGCGGAGGGCCTCCGTGAGGACCGGTTCGACCGCGAGGACCCTCCGGGCCCGCCGGGCCGCCCGGATACAGAACGCCCCCACGTTCGCCCCGATATCCAGGACGACGTCGTCCGGCCGGATGTCGTCGAAGTGGTACTCGCCGACGACATAGACGGCGTCGGAGCCGGGAGGCATCCTCCTGAAGGTGACGCCGTCGGCGGTGGTGACCAATGATGCATCGTCCCGGTACATCGCGCTCTCTAGCGTTTGGCTCCCGGCGTATATGGACGTTCCTCCCGGCGTTGTGGGCCGCGCTCCGCCGTAACGGGGCCCCCGCGCTCTCCCGCCCGGGGCCGCCCGGAAGGCTCCGATTCATTCCCCTTTATTAACTCTTTTTGCATCTTCTCTCCCACCGCTGGTCGACAGTACCCCCTTTTAATCACGAATACGTGGCGTTAATGGTGAACGGGCCTCTAATTATTAATATAATATTATCGATATATTTATAATGCCCGCATGCCGATGCTGTATCGTAGTACGTCTCTACACCATCTATCGAGGGGAGATCTGCGATGGCCTACATGGACGGAATAACCTGCATCTGCGACAACGGCCGGACGCTTGAGGACCACCGGCCCATCGTCGGCGACGATGTCATCTCCGGGATCTACCGCAAGGCGGCGGCGCTCCGGGGGAAGCGTGTCCTCCACGTGAACTCGACCTACCAGAGCGGCGGCGTTGCGGAGATGATCCTCTCGCTGGTTCCGCTCATGAACGACGTCGGGATCAAGACCCAGTGGAACATCCTGACCGGCGAGGGCGACTTCTTCACGATCACGAAGAACTTCCACAACGCCCTCCAGGGACAGCCGATAGCCTTCTCGGAGACAGAGAAAGGCCTCTACCTCCAGACGAACGAGTGCTTCTCCGGGCAGATGGCGATCGACCACGATCTCGTGGTCGTCCACGACCCCCAGCCCCTGCCCCTGATCCGGTTCTACAAGAAGACCCAGCCCTGGGTCTGGCGGTGCCACGTCGACCTCTCAAACCCGGACCCCGCCCTCTGGGAGTTCCTCAAGGGCTTCGTCCTCGACTACGACCGGATGGTCATCTCCCACGACCAGTACCGGCGGGCCGGGATGCCGATGGAGCAGTGGATCTGCCGGCCGGCGATCGACCCCCTCTCGGAGAAGAACCGCGACCTCTCGGAGGCCGAGATCGACGGCCTGCTCGCAAAATACAATGTGCCGATCGACAAGCCGCTGATCACCCAGATCTCGCGCTTCGACAAGTGGAAGGACCCCGAAGGCGTCGTCGACGTCTTTGCCGAGGTCAAGAAGCACGTCGACTGCCGGCTGATCCTCTGCGGGAGCATGGCCCCCGACGACCCAGAAGGCTGGGAGATCTACCGGCGGGTCGAGGAGAAGGCGCGGCCCTATATCGAGACCGGCGACGTCATCCTGATCACCGCTGAGGACCACCTGCTGGTCAACGCCCTGCAGCGGGTCTCCTGCGTCATCCTCCAGAAGTCGCTCAGGGAGGGCTTCGGCCTGACCGTCACCGAAGGGCTCTGGAAGGGCAGGCCGGTCATCGCCTCCCGCGTCGGCGGGATCCCGCTCCAGATCGAGGACGGCGAGACCGGGTTCCTCCTCGACCCGACCGACACGGACGGGTTCGCCTGGAGGATCCGGCAGGTGCTCGAGAACCCCGAACTCGGCGAGCGGCTCGGCCGGGCCGGCAAGGAGCACGTCCGGAAGCACTTCCTGATCACCAGGCTCCTCTCCGATTACCTGGACATGCTCAACGCCGAACTCATCGGCGGAAATACCTGAGAAGAGATTCTCGTTTTTTTACCGGAGGACGGCCGGGAGCGGGATCTCCGCGGCCGCCCTCCGTTCCGGTGCCCGGCAGAATATCGCCCGACGCCGGGCACCTGTATCCCGGCTCTGCTGGTTGGCAGGGGGGTTCAGATGGCCGACTGAACCCGGGCACAGGCACACACTATTGTTGCGGGTCAAAGGGCAGTATTGGATGTTTTCGATGGCGATGAGACTTCGGAAGATTCAGAGGCTCTATCGGACCAGCTGACGCAACCACCCCCTCTCGATGACAGGATACGCGTCAGTCCATATAACTCTTTCTCCCGGCCTGAGCGGGGCCCGCCGTCCCGGGCCACCCCGCCGCACCCCCGGGCCGGCGTGATCTTCTCCCGCCCGCCCGCGGCAGAAATGGCCGGGGTTTCACGAAAAATAGTTCGGGGTGGATGGTGCTACGCGCCGTTACCGGCCGCCCCGGTTTGTGCTGCTGCCCAGTGCTCCGGCGACGACGATCGGCTCGTTCAGCCTGACTCCCGCGATCGTCTTGCCTTTCATCCGCTCGATGACCACCTCGACGGCTTCGGGCGGCACCTCGACGGTCGAATAGCGATCGTAGATGTTGATCGCGCCGATGGACCTTCCCGGGATCCCGGTCTCCCCGGCAAGCGCCCCGACGATGTCCTTCGGGCGGATCCGGTCCTCCCGGCCGAGCGGGATCTCGAGGACCGCCGGTCCCCCGGCCTCGATATCCTGCGGCAGGCCTGTGCCCCGGTCGCCGGGAACGTTCGCGCCGAGCTGCATCTTCAGGAGCGCGGCCGCGACCTCAAGCGAGGTGTAGTCCTCGGCCACGATCTGCTCGACCAGGTTGACGTAGCGGTCGAGCCCGCCTTCCTCGATGATCTGCCCCACGCGGTCGATCATCCGCCGGGTCCGGCTCTCCTCGACGTCTCCCTGGGTCGGGAGGGGGATCCGGCCGATCCGGATCTTCGTATAGTCCTGGATCGTACGGAGCTTGAAGTACTCCTTCGGGCCGACGAATGTGATGGCACGCCCCGTCCGCCCGGCCCGCGCCGTCCGGCCGATGCGGTGGATGTAGTACTCGATGTCCTGCGGGACGTCGTAGTTGATGACCAGGTCGACGTCCTCGACGTCGATCCCGCGGGCCGCGACGTCCGTTGCGACCAGGATATCGATCGTTCCCGCCCGGAACTTCGCCATCACCCGGTCGCGGAGGGTCTGTTTCATGTCCCCGTGGAGGCCTTCGGCAAAGTAGCCGCGGGCCTGGAGGTGGGTGGTCAGGTCGTCGACGCCTTGTTTGGTGTTCGAGAAGACCAGGGTCAGTTCGGGGTCGTACATGTCGAGCAGCCTTGAGAGGACCTCGAATTTGTCCCGGTAGCGCACCTCAAGGTAGAGCTGCTCGATCTGCGGGACGGTCACCTCGCGCCGGGCGACGGAGATGAACTCGGGGTCGTTCTGGAACCGCTTCGAGATCTCGAGGATGGGTTTTGGGAGCGTCGCCGAGAAGAGGACGGTCTGCCGCTCGTCGGGGGTCTCTTCGAGGATCTTCTCGATATCCTCGCGGAACCCCATATCGAGCATCTGGTCCGCTTCGTCCAGAACGACGAGGCCCACCCGGGCAAACGAGAGGGTGCCCCGGTCGAGGTGGTCGAGCACCCGGCCCGGCGTCCCGACGACGATCTGGACCCCGCGCTCGAGACCCTTGAACTGCCGGTCGATCGGCTGGCCGCCGTAGATCGGGAGGATGTTGATGCCCTTGTGGTATTTTGCCAGGCGGACGAACTCCTCGGCGGTCTGGATGGCGAGCTCGCGGGTGGGTGAGAGGACGAGGACCTGTGTCGCCCGGCTGTCGGGGTCGACACGCTCGATCGCCGGGACGGCGAACGCCGCCGTCTTGCCCGTCCCCGTCTGGGCCTGTCCTGTCACGTCGCGTCCTTCGAGTATCACGGGTATTGTGCTGATCTGGATGGGCGTGGGCTCTTCAAAGCCCATATCTTCTATTGCCCGGAGTGTCTTTTGCGAGATATTGAAGTTCTGGAAGGTGGTACCGTTCTCCATTCATCCACTTCTTGGTGTTGATATGTCTTTATATGTCGCATCCCGGCGACGGCCTGCAACGTATATCCCTCCCGCGGGCGAAGGTATGGGAGTGACCGTCCGGTACGCGCCCCCGGTGAGCGCCGCGAGCGTTCGGGAGATCTACCTCCGCTACGCCGCCGGCCGCCTGGACCTTGACGGGGTCCTCCTGCCCGGCCTCCTCCCCCACGACGCCTGCAGGGTCACACCGCCGCCCCGCGTGAAGGTGCTCTTCGTCGCCGAGTCCCCGCCCTGGGCCGCCGGCGGCGGAAGGGAGGTCGCCGTGCCTGCCGACTGCAGGGACCCCGGCTACCCCTACTTCTGGAACGACCGCTACGTTGCCGGACCCCGCCGGGGACCGCTCGCCGGCGGGCTCGCGGAGAACCTCTTTGGCCTGCTGGGCCTTGAAGGCCGGTCGCGCCGGGAGAATCTCAGCCTCTTCCTCGACCGGGGCTGTTACCTCGTCGACACCGTCCGGTGCGTCTTCCGGAAGAACCGGAAGGCGGCGATCCCGGCCGACCTCATCCGGCTGAGCGCCCGGGAGGTCCTCGCCCCGGAGGTTGCCGCCCTGGGCCCGGAGTGCGTCGTCGCCCTCGGAAGCACGGCACTCGCGGGGCTCCGCGAGATCGAGCCCTACGCGAGCGCCCTTGCGGGTGCGGGGCGGATCACCGCGATCCCTCCCGCTCTCGAGGAGGGCCTCCTCTGCCTCCCCTACCCGGGCTGGCGCAACCGGCGCTCCCTCGACCGGATCGAGGCGGGGTTTGCGGCCGTCCGGGACCGTATAGCCTGAACCGTTCAGCTGAGTTTCTTCTTCCCCTCCTCGTACATCTTCTCCTTCTGGCGGCGGAGTTCCGCGGCCGTCTTCTGCTCCTCGGGGCTCCCCCGGTCCTCGATCTCGACCTTTCCGGCCGCCTCCGCTATCTCGCGGGGGCTCGTGTATCCCGACGGCTTCACCTTCTCCCTGTCCTCCCGGTACTCCTCCTCGACCTGCCGGTAGTGCTTCTCTCCTGCGGCCCCGCCGCCCCCTTCGCCGATCGGGATCTCCTTGCCGCGTGCCTCGGTGACCTTCTTCAACCGCACCTCAAGGACCCCGTTCTTGAAGGTGGCGCTGGCCCCCTCGTCGCGGACGTCGGTGGGCAGCGTGACTGTCCGGGCGATCGCCCCGAACCTCCGCTCCCGCATATGGTAGCCGGCCTGCTCCTCCTCGTGCATCTCCTCCCGCTTTGCGGCGATCCGGAGCGTCCGGGGGTCGAGGAGCCGGACGTTGATCCCCTCCCGCTCGACGCCGGGGAGGTCGGCGACGACCACGACGTCGGACTCGTGCTCGAGAACGTCGATCGTCGCCCCGGCCCCGCCGGCGAGAGGCGTCTGCTGGGCGGCTCCCGAGAGGCGCTCCATCGCCTCTCCAAACTGCTTCTGCATTCCCGCGATCATCTCCTCGATGTCGCTCCAGGGCCTCTGGCCCGATCTTCTCAGTGCCATGTTCATTCTATCCTGCCTGTCGGCGGTCTCCGGTTGGGAGCACTTCTTATATACGTTGCTGTGCGGAGCGGCGGTCTGCAGAAGGAGGCCGTTCGTGCAGATCCGGGGCCGTGCCGGCGTTTTTCCGTTCGCTCCCTGGATTGATATGGGGAGTCGGGTGCCATGACTCCCCGGACCGGAGAAGAAGTGATCCGGAAGGCCGCGGCTCGCGCTCCTCTGCCGTCATCCTCAACGATGCCCTGGACGAACTCTTCCGGCAGGGGAGGGACCCCGATGCGCCCGTATCGCGCAGGCGCGGCCGGGAACGTCAGTCGTAGAGGCCTATCGCCAGGTAGTCGTCGTCAGAGAGTTCGTCCCAGAGTTCGAGGACGACCGCGCCGTCAGCGAGAACGTCGCCGGGGATGACCCAGTCATCCTCGACCTCCCGGACCTCCTCGACGCCTTCTCTCGTTCTCACAAGGACTTTCATGGTGCCGATCCGATCGCATGAGCATCTTGCCGCAGGGCTATATGATTGTTCCTGGAGGCGTCCGTGGACCCGTTTTGCGGGCGTTCTCGTCACCTCAAACCCGGATCCATCGCCGTTCCGGCACCCTTTTATCCCCGCCGATGCCAACCTCCGGTATGAGCGAACTCTCGCCGGGCATGCCGGCACCCGACTTCTGCCTCCCGGACGCGGACGAAGAGACGGTCTGTCTCGCAGACCTCGCGGGCCGCTACGCTGTCGTCTACTTCTACCCGAAGGACAACTCCTCGGGGTGCACCCTCGAAGCCCGGTCGTTCTCCGACGAGATGGAGGCGTTCTCCCGGCTGGATACCCCGGTCTTCGGTGTCAGCCCGGACTCTGCCGGGAGCCATAAACGGTTCATCGCGAAGCACGGCCTCGCCGTCCGCCTCCTCTCGGACCCCGATCACCGCGCCATCGAGGCCTACGGCGCCTGGGTCTTGAAGAAACTCTACGGGCGGGAGTACATGGGCGTCGAGCGGAGCACCTTCATCATCGATCCCGAAGGGAGCATCGCCGCCGTCTGGCGGAAGGTGAAGGTGAAGGGGCATGCGGCCGAGGTGCTGGCGAGGCTCGAGGCCCTCAAGGCCGCCGCCCGGTAACGCGGCCCGGGCAGGCGAGCTCGCAGGCCCGGCAGTGGTCGATCGGTTCTCTGCCGGTGGCTTCATCGACGTCCAGCCGCGCCAGGCACCGCTCGCGGCTGTACCTGCCGGCGGCAAATGAGCCCATCGGGCAGGCGCGGGTGCAGGGAGCCTCGCAGCCGGCGCAGGGGCTCTCGGCCTCCGGGGGGTCCCGGCCGGGGCAGTCGAGGTCCGCCCAGACCGCCCGGAACC
>DALN01000083.1:8317-14975 GCA_002499455.1 Methanoculleus sp. UBA77
GCGAGAGCGGCCGCGTCCTTGAGGTAGATCCCGCCCTCCTCGAGCCGGTAGGGGATGAGCCGGGCCCGGACCCCGTGCTCCTCCTCCAGCCAGCGGGCGAGGGCCTTCCCGACCCCGGCGAGGATCCGGTCGCCGGGGGTCCCCCTCCCCTCCCAGAGGTCGAGCTCCGGGTGCTCCGGGTCGTGGTAGAGGCCGAGGACGATGTAGGTCCCCCGGTCCGCCTGCGAGCCCCGGTATCCGTCCGCGACCGCCGAGGGGCAGCCGACGAGGTTTGCCGCCGCCACGGCGCCCGCCAGGTCTGCGCCGAGGTCGCGGGCCTTATCGAGGGCAGCACTGATGATCTCCCGGTCGTCGGGCATGAGAGGGGGTATGGGGGCCGGGTGGTGAAGAACGATCCGATTGGACTCCTATCACTCCAGGTACGGCAGGATCGGTTCTGGGAGCCTCTGTCCCTCGCCGAAGACGCAAGTTGCTGAAGATTCCGATGCCACCGGGGATACTTATACTAGAGAGAACGGTGCATATCCCGATCAGAAATGGACGGAGCCACTCTGCAGCCCGGTGGGGAATGTGCGAGGATTATCGATATTCTCCGGGGAGAAAAGGCGTACCTGGAGGAGACCTATCGTGTCCGATCTATCGGCGTCTTCGGTTCGTGTCGGCGCGGCGAGGAGCACGAAGGAAGCGACGTGGACATCCTGGTCGAGTTCTCCGAGGTGCCGGGGATCTTCGGGTTTCTCAGGCTTGAGCGGTATCTCTCCGAACGTATCGGGAGGCCGGTGGACCTGGTNNGAGAAGAGCGCGCTCAAACCCCGTATCGGCCACCGTGTCGTAAAAGAGGTCCTCTACGTATGACGGCCCCGCGAAGCACCCTTGACTACCTGGACGATATCCTTGACGCCGTCGACAAGATCGAGATCTTCACCCGGGGTATGTCATATGAGGAGTTCCTCGAGGACGACAAGACTGTTTATGCCGTCACCCGGGCGCTGGAAGTGATCGGCGAGGCGGCCAAATGTATCCCCCGCCAGATCCGGGAGAACTACCCTGAGTATCCCTGGAGTGAGATGGCCGGCATGCGCGACAAACTGATCCATGCCTACTTCGGAATCAACAGGGCGATTATCTGGAGGACGATCCGGGACGACGTCCCCCCGCTGAAACCCGCGATGCGGAGCCTCCTCAACGACCTTGCCGCGGAGGAGGGCCCGAAGGAGCCCGCTTCAGGTCAGCGGGACAGGTGAGCGTCGGGCCTCTCCAGCACGTAGGCGATCGTCCCCTCCTCAAACCCATCCCCGGCGGGGGCTTTGCCGGCAGATGTAAACCCGTTCTTCTCGAGCACCCGTATCGACCCGACGAGTTCCGGGTAGGTCGTCGCCATGATCCGCCGGACGCCGGGGAGGGCGAAGGCCGCGGGGACGATATGCCTGACCGCTTCGGTGGCGTAGCCGCGGCACTGGAACTCGTCGAGGACCGAGTAGCCGATGAAGACCGTGCCGGGGTCCGGTGCCGAGGCGATTCCCCCGCTCCCGACGAGCACCCGGCCGCCCTCCTCCTGGTCGTCTCTGACCCAGTACCAGGTGACGAAGCGCGGGTCAGCGTTCTCCTCGACCATCCGGATGAACTCTTCGAGGGTCCGGTCGTCGAGGAGCGGCGGCGGCCACGAGCCGGGGACGGCGGCGGAGAGAAGGCGGGCGAGTTCCCGGCGGTCCTCCCTGTCGGCCTTGAGGATATCGAGCGTCGCGGGGATCAGGTCCAGGCGTTCGGTCTGGATGCGGAGGGGGTTCATCGGGGTGGCTCCTGGTTAATGAGTATGATCGGTTTCGATGAGCCGGCCTTTATCAGTTGTGGGTTCCGGCCTCTCTCACCCGTCGATCCCGTTGCCCGCCTCCGCATACCTTTCGAGATCCCGGCAGTCCTCAGCCATCGCCCGTTCCTCGAACAACGCCGCCGCTTCTTCCGACAGGCGATACCGGACTCCCCCGCCCGTCTTCTCCCGAAGGACGATCCCGTCGGCCTGCAGGCGCCGCATGTGCCACGAGACCGACGAGGCGGTGATCCCGACCCGTTCGGCAAGTTCCCGCCTTGATGCCTCCGGGCTCTCCAGCAGGATGGCGAGGAGTTCTTGCCTGCTCCGGTTCCGGCGGTGGATGAGCACCTTCGCCTCGAGCGGCGTGTACCTATGCCGGTTCTCGAAGTACCCCGTCTGCCCCTCGACGGCGGCGGTGGCGATCTTACCGAACTCCTGCAGTCTCCCGAGGTGGTACCTCAGGGTCCCCCGGTTCACCCCGAGATCGTGGATGAGGGTCCCGAGGCGGATCCCGGGGTGGGCGCAGATGTGGTCGTAGATCGCCGTCCGGGTCTCGTGTTCGAGTGCGGCGCGTTTTGCGATGCGGCGGTAGCCGAAGAAGAGCCAGACGTTTAAGAGGACCAGGATGTTGAAGGCGACCAGGAGTTCCGGGGCGGTCCCGATGAGGAGGTCGGCGATCAGAACCTGGACCGGGACCTGCCACCACTCGATGGGGGTCAGGTCCAGCGGCGGGCGGTCGGGCACGTAGTCGCCAGCCGGCTCGACCGTATACCCGGCGGCTGCAGAGGCGGGAAGCGCTGCAAGGAGAGCAATCAGGAGGAGAGCAGCCAGCCAGCGTCGCATGCTACAGGAGTTGGGCTCCTGCACCTTGACCTTTGCGTTTTGCCGGCGGGCTCCTCCGCCCTGCTGCCGGGAAACCGTGGCCCCCGGGAAGACGGCCGGCACAGAAACTGTATATAATCGTACGTCCCAGTTCCCACCATGAAGGAGGAACACGCGCCTGCGGCGGCGCGGCACCGCCGCATCGCCGGCGTTGCGGCCGGAATCTACCTCTCCTCGCTCCGCGGCATCGGCACGGCGGACGGCGGCTACCTCGTCGCCGGGAGCGTGGTCGCGTGAGGACCCGGTGGCTTATCCTCGGCATCGCCGTCGTGGTGGTCTTCGCCCTCTGGCGTGCCTCCTACGTCCCGCCCGGCTACGAGACGATACACTACGAGACCGTCCCCGTCCTCCCGGTGGAGCGATACAACCCCCCGTTCATCGAGATCTGGGAGGCGATGGTGGGTGAGATCCCGTTCGAGAACGAGACGGCGAAGTCGCCGATGCTCGTCATGGACTTCGATGCGAACGGCTCGTTCACCTACATCCAGTTCGCGTTCTTTGCCGACATGGAGGGTGAACCCTGGGTCCACTCCGCCTTCGTCCTCCAGAACGGGAGTGCCTACCTCTCGTCCCAGCGGCTCGATCACCGCCCTCCCCACGCCCACCCGCTCGGGGCCCTCGCCGCCGTCGACGAGATCCCGTTCGACCAGATCTCCTACGGGAAGAAGGGGATGAGCCTGAAGGTCTTCTACCACGAGCAGAACCGGACCTACGACGACACCTACAGAAACATCTACGCAATCGAGAACGGCACCCTCCGGCCGCTGGAGTTCATCTCCTTTGCCACGGCGGAGGTCTGGAACACCATCGAGATCTACCCGAGGGACCCGCCGGACGAAGACCGGACGCCGATCGCCATCGACGAGGACCCCGGGGCGCTGGTCGTCTTTCCTCCGCGGGAGATCGGCCTGGCGGAGAGGGTCGTGTATGCGTGACCGACCCCTCGCTCCTCCGGGGAGCCGGGCAACGGGGCGGATGATGCCGGTTTTCCTCGGCGTTCTTCTGCTCTTCATGGCCGCAGCCCCGGCGGCGGCCGCGGATGCGACGGTCGAGACCTCGACATTCCTCTCCGTCACCTCCCCGAAGCAGTACGAGACGGTCTGGAGCGATCTCGTCCCGCCCGAGGCCACGGTCGCCGGGAGGGTTGCGGCCTCGAACGGGATACGGGACGTGGTGGTCGAGAGCAGCGCAGGCGTGGTCTCGTGCGGGAATGCGACCGATTTCGCCTGCACCGTCCCGGTCGCGGAGGGCAACGAGACGATCACCGTGACCCTGATCGACGACCTGGGAAAGACCTCTGAAGCGGTGCTGCACGTCTACGTCAACGTCGATATCCCCCCGCCGCCGTGGATCCACGTGATCGGGACGGTGAAGGACGCCGACGGCCGGCCGGTCCCGGACGCAACCGTGAGGTTCGAGTCAGTCCTCCCGCTCGCCTGGGGACCGCATCCCGTGACGACCGGGAGTGCCGGCGACGGCGGCTACCTGATCGAGAACGCGTTCGGCTACGGGCAGAATATATCGGTCGAGAAGGAGGGCTACCTCCCCCTGCACCGCGAGGTCTCCTTTGAGAACATCACCAACCGGCTCGACCTGGAACTGGAGCCCGAGGGCCTGGCCGTGCCTGGCTTCTCCGCCGGGATGGGCGTGCTTGCGCTCCTGGGCGGGGTGTTGGCCGTCCGCGGGAGGCGGAAGGAATGAACCGTGAAAACCTGCTCCGGGCGGCCGCTCTGGCGGTCGTTGCGTCCGGGCTGGTACTCGTATTGCTGCATACCCCTGTCCCGCTGACCGACTGCCGTGAAGTGGTGGAAGACTCGTCTTCGAGCACCGAGAGGCACGTGATCTTCTCCCACGACGGCGCAGAGGTGCTGGCCATGTCGGTGCAGGCCTCACCCTACACCCCGGGAGACCCCGGTCAGGTCATACATCGCCTGCTCGTCTCTATTGCGCATCCCGGAGGGACGCACGTCGATGCTGTGGCTGTCGATATCAGGTTTCCCCAGACGAGACCCGGGGACGTCTACCTCGAAGTCCCCGGCGACAGCCTATATCCCCGCATCGATGTCAACCGGCCGCCGACCTATGGCGGGTTCGACAGACGGATTGCGATCGCCGATACAGGAATGCAGGGCGAGAGCACCATGACGTTCGTCTTCCTGGTCCGGCAGAATGAAGATGCGGATCACGCGCTGCAACTTTCGGTTGACATAGAGACGACGCTGTCGGAGAGCGATTTCCCGTGGCGCCGGTATGCGGCACAGCACCAGATACCGATCGAGATCTGAGTTGAAGAGTTTGCGTGCAACGTCCTGGTAGACACAGAGAGGATAAATGGGTGTGCTTGCACTATCGGGCGAACTGCTTGCCGCTCGTGCGGGGAGGAGGCGAGAGGGATGAGACCTGCATGCCGATACGGAGCTGCAGCCCTCGCGGTCGTTGCGGCTGGGCTGGTGTTTGCGCTCCTCTCTGTGCCGGTTCCGCTGACCGGATACGAGGCCGCGGGCGAGGGGGAGGTTGTCTTTCTCCACGACGGTAGGGAAGTCTTCCCCGTGTCGGTTGTCCGCGAACCCCTCCCCGATCCCGACCAGACCCGGCTGGCCGTCGTGCTTGGAGACCGCGCAGGGATAAGGATCGAGAGCGTGGCGATCACCATCAGGGGTCCCGTGGGGGTATACCTGGGTGATTGCGGCGTCGACCTCCCGCCTGTTCGTTTTCAACATGTGGCCGGCGGCGGATACGGGAGTATTCTTGTAATCCCGGATACCGGGATCATGGGCAACGGGGCGATGACGATCCCATTTCTCCTCGTGTCTCGCGGGACGGAGAACCTGACGATTGATATCGAGGCGCGGCTTTCGGAGATGGGTTTCCCGTGGCGCCGCTACGAGGCCCGGCACAGATTCGAAGTCTGATCGTTGCTCTGCAGGGTAGACGGACGGCACAGAAAAGATATATAGCGCCCTCCCCCATCGCTCATTAATAGGCCTTCCGTTCTGCCGGCAGACGTGCCGGAGCGGCGTTTGACGAAATCGGAAGGCCGGAGTGTTCCCATGAAGCATCTTCACGTTATCCTCATCCTCTGCCTCCTCCTCCTCCCGGCGGCGGCTGCAGAGACCCCCCGCCCGGCCGAAAGCCCGGTGGAGGCGCCCGTCGACCGGCTTGAGATCGACGACGCGGTGAAGCAGGCGTCGCCCTACTACTACGTCATGCTCGTCGGGACCGACGATGAGCGGGAGAACCTGCTCGGCTACATCGATCGCTCCCCTCGCTCCGCCGAAGAGAAAGAAGCGATGAAGGAGTCTCTCGGGGAGATCTGGGAGAAATACCCGGTGGTGCACGAGACCGAAGGCTCGGTGACCCGGATCAGGTTCGCCCCGGCGGCGGGGGAGGACCCGGTCCTGACCGATGAGGAGAACGCCCGGCTTGCGGATATCTCCCGGGCCATGGCGGAGGCGTTTGCCGCCACGCCTACGGGCACGCAGGCCACCTGGTACGACCTCTCCGTCTGGCTCATCAGGACGGACGGACAGGGGAGCGAGGCCTGGAACCGGACCTATCCCGCCGGTGATCATGCAGATGTCGCGGCGGTGCTCCAGGCGGACGACGGAGGATACCTGATCGCCGGAAATACCGGGTTCCGCGATGCCCTGCTGATCCGGACGGACGCCGACGGCAACGAGGTCTGGAGGAAGACCTACGGCGGGCCGGACTGGGACAGCGCGCGTGCCGTGGTCGCGGCCGGTGACGGGCACTACGTCGTCGCCGGGAGCACCGGCTGGACGCCGGAGAAGGATACGCAGAGCGCCTGGGTCTTCAAGGTCGCGCCGGACGGTCGGGAGGTCTGGAGCCGGACGTTTCCCGGGGACGGGCTCTTCTCGACGGTCGCCATGACCGACGACGGCGGATTCATCCTCGGCGGGAAGAGGAATGCCGGGACCGATGATGCATGGCTGGTCAAGGTCGACC
>DALN01000083.1:15017-31328 GCA_002499455.1 Methanoculleus sp. UBA77
CGTCGCGGTGAGGAACCCCTGGGAAGCGGATCGTTCCGGGACCGTGCCCGTCCGGCTGTTCAAGACCGATCCGACGGGGGAAATTCTCTGGACGAAGACGCTTGATGAGATGGACGGCGGCACCGGCGCGGTTCTTCTCGAGGTGCCCGGCGGAGGCGCCGTCGGCTACCTCGTCGCCGGCGGGGCATTCCGGCCCGGAAGCGACCTCCCCGGCCCCTGCCTCATCAAGACCGGCGGGACCGGGGATCTCGCCGGGATCGTGACGCCAGAGGTTCCCGGCGGCGCCCTGCTGGTCACGTCGGTGGTTGCGTCGTCGCCGGGCGAGTATGCCGTTGCCGGCACGGTCTACGCCGGCGGGCCGCACGACGGGTGGCTGGTGCTCCTGGACTTTACGGGGAACGTCACCGCTGCCCGCTCCTTCGGCGGAGATGCGACCGATGACATCTCGGCTCTAGCGGCGACGGACGACGGCGGCTACGTCCTCGCCGGCACAACCCGGTCGTTCGGGGAGAACGGGTGGACGGCTCCCGCCCGCGCCCCGGGGTTCGGGGCGCTCGCGGCGATGGCCGCCTGCGGTATCGGGGTCCTCTGCCGCGGGGTGAGGCGGGGATGAAGCCCGGCCAGCTCATCGCCTCGAGTGCGGTCTTCTTCTTCCTCTGGGCGACGATGGCGGTGACGCTTGCATCCCATGGCTCCATCGGCTCACGGACCGTCGTATTTGCGCTCTCGCTCATCTCGCTCGCCGGGTCCGTCGAGTTCCTGCGGGCGATGCAGCAGGAGTCGCCCCGGTGGCGCCGGGGCATACCGTTCGTCGCCGTCTGCGCCGCTCTTGTCCTCTGGACGGGGATGATGGAGTGGGCCATAACCGTTCCCGATCTCGCGAACCGCGCCCTGCTCTTCCTGCTCCCCCCGGCCGCGGCGCTGCTCCTCTCCTCCTTCCCGGACGGCTGCCGGGACGGGGTGCGGATGCCGATCATTGTCGTCGCGGTAATCGGCATCGTCTCGCTCTTCCTGGCCTTTAATGCGTTCCTGAAGGTCATCCCCTCGCCCGTACCCGCACCGGGCGTCATGGAGTTTGTCGGACCTCTCTATGCCCTCCTCCTCATGCCGCTCGTCGGGCTGCTCCTTATCCTGGCGGGGGTGGCCTGCCGATGAAGCCTCTGGCGCTCGCGCTCCTCCTCCTCCTCGCCTGGACCGCCGGGTGCATCGGCACCGCTGCAGACCCGCCGGCGGCGGACGAGATCGCCGCCCGGTTCGTCGCGGCGGAGGAGCGGACGGAGGAGTTCACCGCCACCGTAGCGATAACGGCCGGTTCCGAGAGCGTCACCGCGAGGCTGCTCCGGAAAGGTCCCGACTGTTACCGGCTGGAATACCTAAAACCCGCGGACCTCGCCGGGACGGTGACGCTCTCGAACGGCACGCGGAAGTGGCGCTACGACCCGGCGACGCAGACCGCGCTGACGGTCGCCGGACCGTATATGACATCCGCCTTCTCCGACCCCCCGTACCCCGGCTGGGCAGAGGAGGTCAGGGGGTATGCCGGAATAGTCGCGGAGTCGCTTGCGGAGCAGAATGCCTCCTACCGGGGCAGCGAATCTGTCGGCGGCCGCACCGCCCATATCCTGGAGGTTGCCGGGGAAGCGAAGATCTTTGAGGCCCCAACCCGGAACCGGGAGGGAGTGTACCGCCTCAGGGCACGGATCGACGCAGAGACCTGGCTCCTCCTCGGCGTGGAGATGTACGGCAGCGGGGGCGACCCGGTCCTCTCTGCCGAATTTACCGATCCCGTGGCGAACACCGGGCTCCCGGACGACCTCTTCACCTTCGACCCGCCGGCAGGCGTCGAGGTCCGGCCGATGCCGACGGCCGCGCTCACGCCGCTCTTCCTATGGAGCATCGACGACGCCCGGCGTTACGGTGTGGAAGTGCCGTCCTCCCTCCCGGAGGGTTATGTCTTTAACGAAGGGGCGGTCCTCCCCGGTGCCTACACGGTGCTCCGGTTCACGGACGGCACGGGCGACCTGGAGGTCATGCAGCGGCTCTACGACCCCTATCGGGAAGAACCGGTCCTCCCCGGCACGCCTGAGACGATGCTCCTCGCCGGCGGCCGGGAGGCCGAATACGTCTCCGCCGACGGGCGGGACCAGGTCCGCTGGCGTGACGGCGAATACTCCTACCGGATCACGAGCGGCATGCTCGGGAGAGACGAACTCGTACGGGTGGCGGAATCGGTCGCTATATAGTGCGTGGGTCCTGGTGTAAAAATTCCCCTGCATTATTCAGGATCCTGCCCTGTTGCCGGAGCGTGGAGTTGCGGTTGCGGCGGACGCGGGCGCTCCGACCGAAGCAAGATACCCGGGCAGTAGTTCTATTTTGGTGATATAATTGCATAAATACGTTCGTTCTCCTCAGGAACAAATAGGAGAAGTAATGTAGGAGTTCAGAGGAATAACTACCTGACTCCAATGGAAATCTCCCACGGCATCGAGCTGTTCCTCCGCCTATTTCTTGCATATTTAGTGGTGGAGTTTCTTCTCCGGCCCGCACCTCCGACGAAGGATCGATCCGGGAACGGCTGGCGCTCCGGGCCCCTGGCATACCATGCCTTCACGGCAGGATTGCTGACGTTCCTCTTTACCAGCCTCTGGAACATCACATTCGTCCTGAGAGACCCGTCGTCGCTTCCCGGGCTTCTCCTGCAATTCCGAGACGCGCTGCTGTACGCCTTTGTCCTTGTTACGGTAGCGCATTTCGTCATCGACGGCATGCTGCCCGACCTGGTGGTGGGCATTCGAAAGAGGATGGCCCGCGGGCGAGATCCGGATGATAAGGATGGAATGCCTGAACCTGCAGGGTGGCTTTTTATCGCCCACCTGGCGGTTCTCTTCATCGTTCTGGCGCTGCTCTCTCCACAGACTCCAGCCCCCTACCCGTGCGGCAGCCCGGTCGAGATTATCCGGATCTGGATCGTCGTTACCGCATTCCTTTTGGTCCTTCAGCCCGGCGGGATCCTGGTCGGCAGCGTCATCCGGTTCTGGCGAAAAGATATGGACGCTTCAAGAGAGGACGGACTGGATCACGCGGGCCGTCTGATCGGATATGTCGAGCGGGTCCTGATCGTGACGTTCATCCTGGTGAACGAGTACACGGCCATCGGATTCCTCATAGCAGCAAAGGGGCTTTTCAGGATTAATGACACGAAGAGGTCGGAGTACATCATCGTAGGAACGATGGTGAGCTTCGCGGTTGCGGTCCTTATCGGGGCGGCTGCCGGTTACCTGGTATGCCAGGGCGGGATTGAGCAGCTCATCGGGTATTTGTCGGAGTTCCTTCAACTGTCCAGGATGTGAATTGTCCGATTCAACCTGATCGTGGAGTCGCCGGGCGCGGATGCCTGGAATATACATGAAGATACCTGTGCGTCCCTTTATGAGTAAATATCTACATGAGTTTCATATATAAGTTAAAAGACTCATATTATGATATTATAAGGGAAAATATTCATATCGGATTGCCGACAACAAACCTTGAAGAGGAGGCGACGGTAGCGCCATGACTGAAAGAAAAATTTACGCAGTCCTCACGGGGGATCTGGTCCGTTCCCGCGATATCAAAAGTGCATACGGTGAAGAGTGCATACGCCGCCTGAAGGATACACTGGGAGATATCGGGAAAGACTACATAGCGCCGTTCTCGATATTCCGCGGAGACAGCTTTCAGGGCGTTTCCTCAAACCCGGAGGAAGCGCTCGAGGATGCAGTTCTCCTGCGCCTCAAGCTCATTGCCGGGTTCGACCGCGACAACAGCGCTCTCCGGATGGATGCACGGATTGCAGTCGGGATTGGAACCGCCCGCCACCTGCCGGCAGATGGTTCGGCCGGCGAAGGGGACGGCGAGGCATTCCGGCTCTCCGGCCTCGAGCTGGATGGCATGAAGGAGGCCGGGCGCGGTATCATCGTGAAGACACCCTGGGCGAGCGTCAACACGACGCTGTCGATCTTCTGCAGCGTCCTGGACATGATGATTGACGGGTATACGAAGAGGCAGGCCGAAGCCGTGATGCTGGCGCTCGAGGGGCTCACGCAGAAGGAGATCGGGGGCCGCGTCGGCACAAGCCAGTCCGCGGTGTCCTACCGCCTCAGGGGGACGGGTTACGATGTCATTTTGAAGATCATCGAATGGTATCGGTTGCAGGTCCGGGAACGGATCGAACCCGCGGAAAAGATAGGCGCGTGACGGGGCCGGGCCGTTCGCTACCGTGACGGCCGCAGGAAACATCCCACAACGCCGGCCGTTACGGGCCGCCGCTGCCCCCGCGCTCTTCCCTGACCGATTGAAACTGGATCCGGAAGAGTGATCCCGAAGGAACGGTACAGATCGGTTGTAGGCAGGTTACGCGAAACGACCGCACGAGGCCTCATCATTGCTGCCATCGTGCTCGGCTCCTTTATGGGGGCCCGGACTCGAGCATCGTCATCCTCTCCCTCACCACGGTCTCCCGGCATTTCGATGTGGGGGCCAGCGAGGCTTCCTGGGTCCTGATGATCTACCTGCTTGCCGTCACCGGGCTCTTGATCCCGTTCGGGCGCCTCGGGGACGTGATGGGGAGAAAAACATCTTCGTTGCGGGGTTTGCCCTCTTCACCGCGAGCTCGTTCTTCTGCGGTGCGTCGCCGGGTTTTCTCTGGCTCATCCTGTTCCGTGCCCTGCAGGGGATCGGGGGCGCGATGATCACGGCAACGGGTCCTGCGCTTCTCTTGGTCTCGCTCCCGGAGCAGGTCAGGGGGAGGGCGCTCGGCTACTTCTCCGCGGCAAACGCCCGCGGCCTTGCCGCGGGGTTCGGCCTCGGCGGTGTCATCCTCCACCTCCTCTCGTGGGAGTGGATCTTTTACCTCAACGTGCCGGTGGGGATCTGTGCTGTCGCCATCGCGTATCTCGTTATCCCCGGGATGCCGGTCGGTGTATGACGCAGGGGGAGTTCGATTTTACGGGAGCATTGCTGGCTGTCCTCGCCGCGGGGCTCTTCACCGCCGCGATGCTCAACCGGCTCGTGCTGTCGGGGATGACCTCCCTCGTCCCGATGTACCTTGAGCTGGTCAAAGGGCGCCTTTCCCTGGACCTCCTTGATCGAGATGAAGTAGTTACCGGGCGAGACCTCGACGGGCACGGGGGATCTCGACGGATCCCTGGTTCTACATCCCAACCAGCGAAGCATTCGAGACTCCAGGAACGGTAAACGACCTGCATCATCTCGGCGGATGCGACCTACGGTGCCCGAGAGATTGGTCCGTACACTGAAATCAGGGAATTAGAAGTAGCATCCCGGTCAACCGGAGAGCCCGGAAACACCCCGGGCGGGGAAGGTCAATCCGGTTTTATCCGGAGGTCTACAAGAAGCGCACAGCGGTTGAACGCTTCTCCAACCGGATAGAGGTGGTTAAGAAGATTGTTCAATGATACGAGCGGTATGCGCGCTCATTCCCCGGACCGGTTCTCCCGGCATGCGGCATCATGATTGGGCGGGTATCGGGATGACCCCCCCTACTCGACGGGGCTCTCTATGCGCCGTTTCGCACGATGCCGCACCTAGAGATTGCAACGCATGGACAAAGTCTGCTCTACATCTCTTGCAGACATACATATTCGTATCAAGGTCCAATTCCCCCAGATGATACGTCAGGAAACACCCCTGATCATTGCAGTGGTATAGGCCGCAAGCCATCCCGAAGGCTTTGACAATTCCCTTTTCCAGACGTTGCAGTAACTGTTCTGTCCCTGCGCTTTCTTGCCTGAAACGGTGGAGTGACAGAAGAGAGGCGTGGTTATCGCAGTCAATGGCGTACAGGTATCGTGAAGGCGGAACCGGATCCCAGAGGCCGACTTCCGTAATGCCTATTTTGATGGAGCCGTCGATCCCGTGCATAATCCGGCGGAACTCGTCCTTTCTATGCTCGATTTGGGCTATGGGGGGATTGTCACGATACATTATCGAGAGATTAAGAGGCTTTGAAAGTTCGTTCTGAAGAGATGAAATCAACTCCTCCATGGATCTTCTGATTGCGACCGGTATGGATTTATCACGGACATCGAAAAACACCAGGACGATCGAGAGGGTATTACTCTCGGTTCGACCTCCATCTACGGCGGTTTTGGTGTAAGGCCTCTGAAGGGTTAAACCGCCTTCTTTGCTGATTGCACGCATGTTTTTCAGACTCCGTATTTGAGCGTTCAACGTATGATCCTGATCTTGTGCGGTAATTCTATTTAATATTACCTAATACTAAAAATAAGTATTATTAATAGGTTTCCATACGGTTGCCTCCCCGGATCTCGGGGATTGTAATATTATATTTAATTATTTCTCTTATGAATAAATTCTATCTTATATCTGTTGTGCAATGTCGGGTGGGGAACCGGCATGCCGTTGCGGGTTTCGTACGTATCGCCGGCTAAATTGAAACCATTGTCTTTGTGGACTACCCGGCGGGAAGGCCGCGGCGAAGGGGGCTGCACTGCAGCCGCCAGTGAGTGTCGACGAGATGGATGCTGTCGGAGAACCGGCCGTGTGCCGGCTATCGAGTCGGGAAAAAAAGCGCTGGTGGATATTTTCAAGGGGTAGACGAGTTCACCGCCGTCTGCCTTACTGTCACCCGATAAGGTGTTTCTTCTCCGCGAGTGACTGGACATAAAACAGAGCGAACTGTGACAGTCCGAAGCATACGAGAACAACGGCAAGTATGAGACCTTGAATCAGGTTTTTGATAAGCATCGATAGGCCGAAGGTGATCATCAAGGCGACCGTAAGCAGTGCCAGAGCAAGCAGCACAATCATCAGCAGGAGATCTTTTCCTTTCGGTTTCGGGGTGGGCTCCGCGGACTTTGGTTTTGGCCAAATGAGGATGTAAAGAAGATGAAATCCTCCGAGGATGACGAAACCTCCTATAAAGAGAATCAGAAACTCAACAATCGTGTCAGGAACAATGATAGCAAATGCCCCGACCGCAACGAACACCATCCCCACAAAGAAGAAGATCCAGTTACGTTTGAACGCGAACGTCATCATAGTGCCGCTGACCAGAGCCTGAACACCAAGCAGCACTATCAGGGCGCCATGCATGGCGCTTGTAGCATACGGCAATAGTCCGAGGTTCACCGGAACCAGCAGGCAGCCGAGAACCAGCATATAGAGACCGAACTGCATTCCCATGATGGTATAAAGGGATGCGCCCGGAGTGTTTGTGGAGATTTCGGACCCGGCGTGAAGTCGATGCACCTTCTGTAGCATAGAGGCGAGGTAGTACAGGGCAATGCCGAAGAGCAGAGCGACCACCGCCATAATATCGGTCGAAATGAGGAACGGCCGGTAAATCTGTGCTGCAATCAAGACTGCAATCAGAATCTCCAG
This sequence comes from Methanoculleus sp. UBA77, assembly GCA_002499455.1. GTDB lineage: Archaea > Halobacteriota > Methanomicrobia > Methanomicrobiales > Methanoculleaceae > Methanoculleus. The sequence goes on from DALN01000083.1 coordinate 22,422, forward strand.
GATGGAGACTGCTGCACCGCTGACGGTAAGGTGGGTAACTACTCCGTCATCGAGTGTGTTCCGGAACCGATGCACCTCATCTGCAGAAACCAGTTGCAACAGCAGCAAACTACTGCCGGCTCCGAGGATGATCATCACCAGAACCTTTGGGGTGTCGCCAAGAACTCCCGGAATAAAACAGGTGGCAAAACCAATTGCGGTGATGATGACCCCTGAAATGAGTCCCGGCCACGATCTCTTCAATGATCCGATCGGGGTTTTTCCTATCGTTTGCAGCTGCAGGCCGAACATAATCAGAAGGAGACCGTACACGCCATCCTCATAGTAGGGCAGTGCCCCTGCAGCCACCGAAAAGAGCACGGTACTGAGGGCGAGCATTATCAGGCCAATGGCCAGGAGATGAGTCACTTCCAGGGAGATGCCCGTCTCTTCTAAAATTTTCATATTTTTCCTATCCGTTGTATTGTGTTGTGACGCTACCTTTTTAAACTATGAGTATTCTCCGTCATCATGACCGGGCGTGGGCAGATCGCGGTTGTCAGACACGTCCCCCTGTGTCGAAGAAATGGATCGAGCATCACAAAGAATTGCCCGAAGTCGTCCCGCGCCTTCTGGTTGTCCGGCTGCGGCATATATGCCGTCAAAGCCGCGGATGCTCCGGGGGTATCCGTTCGGACGGGATATAGCCGGCAGGAGCGCTGGAACGCCGACGGTCTTCTTCCGGGATATGCCGGATCACCTGCCGGTACGGTGCCGGGCAGGTCCTGCATGGGAGAGAACGATGAAGAGGAGGGAAGCGGGTTGGCCGGCGGTACTCTTTACATTAACCGATACCATATGGGAATGTTTATATTTAATGGTACCAGAAATATTCTGGTCCTTTGAAATGCAGCGATTACTGCAATATCCTGGAGTTAATGCCCGGAAACTCCCCTCTTCCTCCAAGAGTTGCAGTTTCGGTATGAGCATTGTAACCAGGATCTTGATGATCGTAGCCAGGTGTTAACTGGATATAGTTGCGTGGCGTATACTGAGTTATCACCAACGTTTAAGTTGCCATGCCGCAGATTGAGACCGTCCCCAAAATCTGTTTTGTCTGCCATAAATCATCGAAACAGATAAACAGTGCACCCTCTACGCATCCCGTTACGGCAGGGACATCGGGAATAGTGGAGCTTGAGGGTCGTCCAAAGGAACTGACAACGGACATTCTTAAAAACCAACTTGAAGTATGTCCACATTGCGGATACATTGCAAAAGACATCGGGGAGAAAACAGCAATCACCAAAGACTTCCTGCAGTCTCCTGATTACTGCGATCTCCAGAATCCGGATATCCCCCCGTTAGCTTCACGGTATATACGTGCTGCACGTATCCAGCTGGAGGAGAACAATCCGGAAAAAGCCATAGACTATTATCTCCGGGCCGCATGGTCCGCTGATACCATGCGCCACCGTGAGATAGCCGTCTCCTGCCGTAGAAAAGCCCTGTCCCTGATATTTGCAGGCAACAAAACACTCGCCGACATCCCTTCAAACAAATGGGTCCCGGTCCTCGATACCATGCGGCGGTGTGGGGATTTCGACAGCGTAATCACGTACTGTACCGGTCTTCTGGCTATTGCAGGCCCAACACTAAAGCAGGGACTGGATTACGAACTCTTTTGCGCAAAACAACATGACGGTGAGCCGCATACCAATCTTGATGCCGCAAACAGCAATCAATACAGGTCAGGAGCTCCGGAGGCCAACGAGGAGTTTGTCATCGGCGGGAGATCCTACTCCGGCGAAGGCGACTGTTATGGCAAAGGATGGAACTGGGTTGCAGAAACACGCACCCTTGTCCTTTCCAACTATCATGGCTCGTCAATTGAAGCATCCGGAGACCTCACCATCCGGGTGGAACAGATTGACAACCAGATCTTCAGCCCTCATGGGCCGGGAATTCGCATTCGCAACGGAAACCTGAAACTTACGGGTATTGCAGCGTTGTCCATAAAGGGAGACGACGGAGGGATTTTTGTCGAGTCCGGCTCCCTGCAAATTGCACAAACCATCCTCATCATCCGGACAAACGATTACGGGATCTATGCGTCAGGGAACATCTCCGTCACAGACGGCAGCGTACTCGACATCAGTTCTGAAACGACAGCAATCAGATCGGTATTCGGGGGCTTAACCACAACCGGCATGTGTTCCCTGACAATCTATGGAAATCGTGCAGGAATTGACCTTGCGGGAGATATGAATCTCTCCGTAGGGGGCCTGCAGATCGAGAGCCCTGAGGGATGCGGAATTCTGATTCACCACGGTTCTATATCTGTATCTTCTGCTGTTTTTGACGCCTCCTGCGGCGATACAGGTATTCGTCTGGAGGAGGGCAGTCTCACCGTTGACGTTTCGACATTTGATCTGAATGCAACATCCTGTGTGCAGGTAAACGGTTCGTGCAATATTCTCCGGTCGAATGGTACTCTGTCAGGAGAGGATTATGGGTGTTTTGTTTCCCGGAATATGGATCTTTCCGGGGACTACGAAATCTCCGGAAAAACTGCCATCGCGGTTGGAGGAAACCTGCAGATACAAAACGGAAATATCACTGCATCCGGGGAGACCGGAATATCTGTTGGAGGTGACCTGAACTATCTCGGGGGAGGTCTGATGCTTACAGGAGATACGGCAATGCAGATTGCAGGTAATGCAGAAATTTCCGGTGGCCGGATTATGGGGATTGGCAGGATCAACGGAATTGTGGTGAACGGCTCCTATACCATGTCCGGCGGGGATATATCTGTCTCCGGGGAGGCTGAAGACGGCATGCGGATTTCCGGGAAAAAGATGACCTCGACCTTTGGATCCATCACCGTATCCGGCCGTAAAAACGGACTGGTTGTGGCAGGATCTGCGGTAATTGAAAGTATTAATCTCTCGGCTTCCGGTAATGTCGGATTTTCTGTGGGTAAATCGCTGAAAATTGAACGTGGTCGTCTGAAAGTTACTGGTGTGGAGATCGGTCTTTCGGTGAAAGAGGGCAACCTGATCCTTGGTACCGTGGTAAATATGAATGCAAATGGTAATGTGGGGATTTATACGACAAAGGATATCGGCATCCATGGAGCGACCGTCATTGTTACCGGCAGGTTTGGCGGAATTGTATCCGAGAAAGGCAATCTGATTATTACCAACGGGAGAGTGGAGATTACAGCGGATGATTACGGGGTGCTCATCCCGTCAGGATCAGCAAAGATCCCTTGCGGGATTATCAGGATTACCAATTCACGGATGAGGGATTCGGGGGGCTGTGGTATTGTTGTTGAGAAGGGAGATCTCGAATTAGGGGGCGTTGTAACGATTGAAAGTGAGAATTACGGGGTGTCCGTGCCGTGTGGGGAGATATCCATGATGGCCGGTAAAATTGAGGCTTACGGTTTCCGGGCCGGCATCACGGGGAAGTCACTGACTATCAAGGAGGCAGCTCTTACTGTGTACGGGAAGACAGAGGGGGCGGTTGTTCTCACGGAGCGAGGACCCTGGAATGATGCAGGAGTCGTTGTTCAGGCAGGAAAATCGGGGAAATCCGCGACAGATGAGGTTTACTCCGGCCAGCGGTTCCTCCATGCCTATACGGAACGTGTCCCTGATGCATCGTGATGCGGGTCAGGTCAACCCCATTTTCATAGGAATGCAGGAATCATCCCCCGGGAGGGGGATCTGCTTGAGGAAGATGTTCGCTTCGCCCGGCATCCCGGATGGTATGAGGGCGCATTGATTCGAGCAGATAGGCGGGAGAAGAACCACGGTATTAGAGGTCGGCGATCGCTGAAATGTTCATCCACTGCCTTGTCCGGTCTTAGGACCATAAAAATGTATTTTTCTCATGACTGCTTACCGGTCCTTTGTTGTGCGGCAGCGTCGAAAGTTGTGGTGTGTGGTAACTTAATGCTGCCTCAACGGCCGCAATACAGTTCGATTGATTTCGCAATACACTGCGTTGCTTCTGCGTCCCTCCCAACCGATCTCAAACTCATTCCCTTGTTGAACCATGCATCTGCATGATAGGGATCGATCCTGATTGCCTGATCGTAACTTGCGATTGCCTGCTCATGCTGACCGAGGTAGTCGCAGCAATCCCCCATCAGGGCAAACGCCCCCGGGTGCTGCGGTTCCATGTCAATTGCCTTCCTCAGGCATTCCACTGCAGCGGCGTGATCTCCTCGCATCGACTTTTCCTGTGCCTGTCGGATCAGGTGTTCCGTGTTGAAGTTAAATGTCTGCATCTCCGCTTTACCTTTCCTGTGGTCACACGGCACATCATCAGTTGTCCTGTGCCAAAATAAGATGGAATCCACCCTTTATTATGAATTTGCACACTAATTTCGCCATATAAGTCTGCAATGAAAATATGCACCATAGTGTGCCATGCACATTTTGATATGCATTTTGCCGTGATCCTGCACACCCTTAGATGCCGTCGCAGTTACGGGTATGGCTGTGTGTTGAATACGCGCCGGAAAGAAGGGCACCCGGCAGAATCTCCGATACTCGTTTAGGGGCCTGCAAATAAAAAAATTTACTATGCCAGCACCTAATTCCCTTGTATGAGCGTGCTCGATCAGGAGAGGATGGATCGAATCAAACAATACCTGAAATGGAACCCGCGGGGGATGACCATCTCGGATGTCTCTTCTAAACTGCATATGAACAGGAATCTTGTATCGAAATATCTCGATATGCTCCTCATCTCCGGGCAGGTCGACATGCAGGAGATTGGAGCTGCAAAGGTATACTTCCTCTCCCATCGCGTCCCCATATCTGCCATGCTTGACTTCTCTTCCGACATGGTCGTTGTTCTCGATGATGAGAACAGGATCCTGAAGGTCAACGAACCGATGCTCGTAGCGCTCAACGAAGATCGGGAATCGGTCGTCGGCACGAGTATACATATCTCACAAAACCCCATTCTCGTTGCACTGAAGAACAATCTATCACCGCCGGAGTTACGCGACGCACCAGACCGGATCATTGAGATGCGCTGCGTTCTGCAGGAAACAGAGCGTCATTTCCGCGTGAAACGGATGCCGACGGTATTTGAGGATGGAGCCCGGGGTATCACGCTGATCATTGAGGATATCACCGATCAGGTTGCCTCTCAGGAGAGGCTCCGGGTGAGTGAGGCCCGGTACCGGGGTATCATCGAGGATCAGACCGAGTTTATCGTCCGGTGCATGCCGGACGGCACCGCCACGTTTGTGAATGCTGCGTATGCCCGGTATTCTGAGGAGCGCGTGGAGCATCTCATCGGGAAGCCCTTTATTCCCCGTATATGCAATGAAGATGCCCATGCGAGGGATCAGGCATTTCGGTCGCTGAGCCGCGATCATCCGGTCTCCACGTTCGAATGCCGGATACATCATCCTTCAGGGCGGATCCGCTGGAATACGTGGACAATGCGCGCGTTCTTTGATACCTCCGACCACCTCTCCGAATGTCAGGGCATGGGCAGGGATATCACCGAGAAGCGCGAGGCTGCAGCGAAGATCAACGACTATATCAGAGGGATGGAGTTCCTCTCGCAGACCGGTATGGCCTTTATGGACATGGGCGAAGATGATGACATCTACGATTACGTTGTGCGGCAGGTCTACTCGCTCGCCCCGCTACCTCTGGTATGGATCGACATCATCGATGGACCTACGCAAAACCTCGTTCTCAAAAGTATTGTCGGGGATTCTACTGCACTGGAGATAACGGAGCAATCCCCGGGAACGCGCCCCGCGGGGATGCTTTTTCTTATTAATAAGGCCGACATGACGGAACTTATCCAGTGCAGGAGTCTTGTAAAGGTGCCTCCACGCTCCCGGCTTCTGCATAAACAGATTGTGGAAACAGCAGGAGAACTTGACATCTATCTGATGGGGCTTGTCTCCAAGGGAAGACTCATCGGCAATGTCGGGATAAGCCAGAAACGTGGCTCCTTGCTGCCGAATAAGGATCTCATCGAGGCGCTCATCCGGCAGGCTGCGATTGCGATTGATAGGAGGGTTGCCAACGACACCCTCAAGAAGAGCCTGGCGCGCGAAAAAGTGCAGGTCCAAAACCTGCAGTTCCTCTCCCGGACCGCGATGAACTTCATCGAGATGGAGGACTCGGTAGATCTCTACCGTTACATTGCGGATCGCCTCTACGATCTCGTCCCGGAGAGTGTCATCGGCATCAACTCGTTCGATCCAGAGCAGAGGGAGTTTACGCTCCGTGCTGTTGTGGGAGAAGAAGAGCAGACCAATGCGCTCTGGGAGGCTCTCGGGATCGTCAATCCGCTCGGGGTATCGTTTCCTATCAGTGAGTTGCCCCTGTCCGAGACGGACTTCCATAAAGGTGCACTCATTGAAGTTTTATCGCCGTACGATCTCTGTTTCCACAGGATCCCACAGGAGCGTTGCGTACAGGCTCAAGAGAGATTAAGACCTGGCCGGGGTTTTTGCATGGGGTTTGCCTGTAAGGGCGAGATTTTTGGTAATATCCTGATTGAGTTGTTTCGACCGGGCGATGTTACGAACAGGGAGACCGTCGAGGCATTTGTTAACCAGGCTTCAGTTGCCCTGTTACGGCGATTTGCAAGGGAGTGCAACCGCGAAGGCAGAGAGTTCTTCCGGCTGCTCGTAGAGCAGATGCCGTATCCCATCGTTATCCTCGACCGGGACGGGTGCATCCTTGATGCAAACAAACTCGCTGCAACCCTTGTCGGGTGCCGCGACGCGGCCGAACTTGCCGGGAGGTCGTTTCGCGAGTATATGGAGAGTGGAGCAGATCTTCCTCCCGGGTTGTTACGGTGCCTGGTCTCCTATGAGAGCAGTGATCTGTCCTGCCGTTTGTGTCTGCGGTCTTCCGGCAACGGCATACGTGATGTAGAGGCCTGGGGTAGAATGGTTCGATATGACCGGAAACCTGCCCTGTATCTGGTCTTGCGTCCGCTCTCATCCGGAGAGGAGGATATTCCGTCTTCCTCTGCCCGGTGTTGAGCCGGTCGTCAGCCTGCGGGGTTGGAAGGGGTGGAGCAGGGCCTTTGACGTGGGGGGTGCGCCGCTCCAGAAGGCGTCGAGAATGCTCTACGCTCTTCCCCTTGCACGTCGGGGAGGTTCGGCGCTCCCGCCCGCGGCCGACGGCTACGCACGCGCGAGGGAGAAGACCGGGGTCTGCCTCGCGACGCCTTCCAGGAGGCGGATATCCCGGGATCACCAGGCAGAACTACCTCGACTGCGACGAGGAGATCGCGGAGAGGGCGGTCGGGATCGTGAAGGAACCCGTCGAGTCGGGGAAGATCCCGGAGGAGCGGATCGACGAGTCCTGCGGCCGGATCCTCAGGCTGAAGATGGAGCACCTGGATGGGATGCCCTGATCAGGACCCTTCCACCGGGGCACTCCGGGATGAGGGCCGCTTGGCCGCCGGAACTCCGATAAAAAACCATATCCGGACCACTGTCGACGTATAGTGCATCGGCTGCCGGCCGCGACCCCGGCGCCCGGACGAAGATCTGTCATGACCCCACGACCCCGGTTCCCTGCCCTCCTGCCGCTCGTTCTGCTCACCTGCATCGTCGCGTCGGCGATCCTTTCCGCAGGCTGCACCGCCGCTCCCGATCCCGTCCGGATCGGCGTCCTCCTGCCGGCTAACGGCTCGCTTGCCACCCATTCCCTCGACGGCCTCGCCTGGGCGGCGGAGGCGCTGAACCGGGAGGGCGGCCGGCCGGTCGAACTCGTCTACCGCGACACGAGCACGGGGAACATCTCCGCCTACGCGGAGGAGCTTGCCGGGCGCGGGGATATCGACGTCATCATCGGCCCAGCGACGAGCGCGGAACTCCTCGAGATCGCTCCCCTCGTCACCGGGCGGGGCAAACTCCTCATGTCGCCGAGCGCCACCTCGGGCCTCGTCACGGCCGAATTCCGGGAGAACGATCTCGTCTGGCGGACCTGTTCCGGTGACGGTGAGCAGCTGAAGGCGATCTTTGGGATTCTCTCCGATACCGGTGTAGAGAACGTCTCGCTCGTTGCGGCAAACACCACCTACGGCGAGACGTTCGCCCGGCTTGCCCCGGCGGCGGCCTCAATGCACGGGGTCCGGCTCACCGGGACGGCCTTCGTCGAGGACCCGGACGACCTCGCGGCGGTTGCGGCACGGCTCAGCGGGGAGGAGCCCGATACGGTCGTCGCCGCCCTCTACCCCGAGGAGGCCGCCCGTCTCGCGGACGCCCTCTCCCCCGCCGGCCTCTTCCTCACCGACGCCGGCCGTTCGCCCTACCTGATCGAGCGTCTCGGGCTTCGGGCGGAGGGGATCTCGGGGACGTCGCTTGCCCCCGACCCCTCGACCGGCTACGCGATCGCCTACGAGGAGGTCTTCGGCGAGGAACCCCCGGCGTTTGCCGCACAGACCTACGACGCCCTCCTCCTCGCCGTCTACACCGCTGCCCGGCAGGAGGCGGCACCCGATGAGCCGCTCGCGGCCTCCCTCCGGTGGGTCGTCTCCGGCGACGGCGCCACGTTGGGCTGGGACCCCCAGGAGGCCGCCGAGGCCGCGGCGATGATCCGTGCGGGCGGCCACCCGGCGGTCACCGGCGCCTCCGGGCCACTCCGGTTCGGCGAGCACTCCGCCTCCGGGCCGCTCGCCGGCTACTACACCCGCTGGACAATCGAGGACGGGGCGTTCTCCGAGAGCACCCCGGTCNNGCAAAGGGCGACCGGTCGTTTGCGGACTCGGCCTACCGGGGCCTCTTCCGGGCAGGGGAGTCGTTTGACTTCACGAAGAGGGAGTTCACCTACGACGACCTCGCGCTCCTCGACGCCGTCTTCGCCGCCCGGAACTTCACCGAGAAGCCCGACCTCGTCATCACCGAGGGGTTCCAGTTCGCCG
>DALN01000134.1 GCA_002499455.1 Methanoculleus sp. UBA77
TGCGGCGTGATAACGATATTCAAAAAAGGTTGTGATCCGGGAAACACTCCCGGCTTTACCGTACCCCGGCGGCCAGCTCTTCGAGGGCGGCCACCCGCTTCTCGAGCGGCGGGTGCGTCGAGAAGAGCTCCATCAGGGTGTTTCCTGAGAGGGCGGGGATGATGAAGAAGGCGTTTGCGCCCTCGACCTCCTGCTTCTTCTCGGCGGGAACGTAATCCATCCGTCCGCTGATCTTCTGGAGCGCCGATATCAGCGCCCGGGGGTTGTCCGTCAGCTCGGCGCTGCCCCGATCGGCGGCGAACTCCCGGTAGCGGGAGAGCGCACGGGTGAGCAGGGTGCTCACCAGCCAGACGATGATCGATACGACGTAGACCAGGATCAGTGCGCCCATGTTGTTGTCGCGGCTGTTGAAGAGCCCGATGAAGATCCAGTTGCGCATGATCAGGAAGGCGAGCATCGATATGAAACTCGCCATCGTCAGCGTCAGCATATCACGGTTCTTCACGTGCGCTATCTCGTGGGCGAGCACTGCTTCCAGTTCCTCGCGGTTGAGCGTCCGCATGATGGAGTCGGTGACCGCCACGACGGCATTGCTCGGACTCCGCCCGGTTGCGAACGCGTTCGGCACCGGGGAGGCCATGATCCCGACCTTCGGCTTCGGGAGGCCGGCCCTCGTCGCGAGGCTCTCGACCATCCTGTGCAGTTCCGGGTACTCGTCTTCCCCGATGATGCGGGTGCTGGTACTCCAGAGCACCAGCTTGTCGGAGAAGAAGAACTGGAGGAACGCCATACCGGCGGCGACCAGCAGGAGGAACTCAAAGGGGAATCCAAGAGCGGAAAGAACCCCGAGGAAGATAAGGTAGACTATGAGGAGCAGAAACGACGTCAGAAGCATCCTCATATTGAGACCTAAGTCGCGCGTCCACTTCATGACGATGATATATTGGCTCGGCGAGGTCTTAAGATATGCGCCGGAATTTTCCGGGCGCTCCCCTCGAAACCGGAGCCCGGCACCATCCGCATCCGGGCGGCCGGCACCTCTGGGCGGTGCAGGCAATAACGCCGGGCTGCTGTCTCGCAGACTCCGCCGGGGCGGTCGCAGAGATCACCGAAGCGGCAGACGCCGTCGCTGGAGCGGCCGGGCCGATAACACTCCAGAACTCTTTTTAGGGTCCCTGCCGTTACCAATAGGTATGGAAGAGATCGATCCGGAGTCCCTGGCCGACGTCGCGTACGGGATCTTTGAGGTCTACCTCAACCGCGAACTCCGTCTCAGGGGCCCGTGCCTCTTTGAACTCGTCGAGCGTGGAACCGATTTTGAGGCGGACGTCACGGAGATCTTCGAGCTGTTCAGGGAGGACTACCCGGACCTTGCCGGAGCTCTCCTCCGGCGGTTCGGCGGGATCGAGGCCATCTACGCGCCGCTCAGGGAAGGCGAGGGCGTTCTCCCCTCAAAGACAACCCGGATGTACTGGATTGTCCAGGATGCGCCGGGGCCCCTTGAGCGTGGCCTCGACGACGAGCAGGTGGGAAAATGGCTCATCTTCGTCCCCCCCGAGGACGCGGACGAGGCATGGAGGAAGGTCCGGGACGAGACGGCCAGAGGGCAGCTCGGCCTATCCGCCAAGGTCAGTACGGCAAAGCCCAACCCCGACTCGCGCGACGAGCGGGCCGTCATCTACGTCTATACCCGGGACTGGGCCGACGAGGCGGACGTGATGCGGGTCCGCGAGCGGCTCCGCGACCTCGGTTTCACGGACCGGATCGGCTACAAGCGCAACATCGAGACCTACAAGGGCGAGTACAGCGAAGAGGGCCGGAAGGTCACCTATTACAGCGCGTGACGGGCGGGATACCGCCTCCACATTTAATATCACAGAAAAAGAGTATACCGGACTCCCGGCCCCGCCGCGGCGGGAGATCCGCAGTTAGAGCGACGTTACGCCTTCCGTTCCTTGGACTTGGGCCGGAGTTCTTCCGAGCCGCACTTGCGGCAGCGGGTCGCGCGGATTGCATTCCGGGCGTTGCATTTCATGCAGACCTTTACGTTGAGCAGACGTGCTTCAGCTTCGGGAAATCTTGCCATGTTGAAAACACCACTTGTCAGATGGGTACTATTCGTTCTTGGTCCTATTAACAGTTCTGTCGTCGGGGAGGCCGTGCCCCGCATCCTGCTCCACCCAGGCACGGAAGGCCTCGAGTGCCCGTGCCCGGTGGGAGACCCGGCTCTTTGCGGCGAGCGGCATCTCGGCGAGCGTCTGCCCCTCATAGGCAAAGATCGGGTCGTAACCGAACCCCTCCTCGCCGCGGGGGGTGACGATCGTCCCCGGGAGGATGCCCCGGAAGACCCGGATGCCCCGTTCGTCGGCAAACGCGATCGCCGTCTCGAAGTGGGCGCTCCGGTCGGTGACGCCCTCCATCAACTTCACGATTCCCTCGTTTCCGAGGGTTTTCTGGACGTAGGCGGCGTAGGGACCCGGGAACCCCCGGAGCGCGTCGATGGAGAGCGCGGTGTCGTCGACGATCAGGGGGCGGGCGAGCGTGCGGTAGGCGAACTCCGCCTTCCCCCGCGCGATCTCCCCGACGTCGTCGTCGCGGAACTCCGGGCAGTCCAGGGGAACGTGCTCGACCTCCAGCACTCCCTCGAAGTAGGCGGCCACCTCTCGCGCCTTGTTCGGGTTGCCGGTCACCACCGCAAGCCTCACAGGTAACGCCCCCGCAGTTCCACCTCGTGCTCGCGGGCGAGAACCTCGTCCGCCCCGGCAAACGCAGCCGTGTAGCCGTCGACGAAGGCCTGCTTCAGTTCGGCGTAGTTCTCCGTGGTGCTCTCGAGCGTCTGGAAGAAGACGTGGAGGTCGACCCCCCGGCTCTCGATCTCCGGGGAGGTGGACGCGAGCCCGAAGTCGATCAGGACGCACTGATCGCCCCGGACGATCATGTTGCTCGTCGTCAGGTCGCCGTGGACGATCCCCGCCCCGTGCAGCCTCCCGACCGCCTCGCCCGCGAGGACGACGTTTTCCGGTGTCGTGACGTACTTCAGCACCTCACCCTCGACCCGCTCCATGACGATCGTATCCTGCGTGATGTCGCGGATCACCGGGGTCGGGACCCCCGCCCGCCGGGCCGCCGCGATGAGGCGGGCCTCGGCCCGGGTCCGCTCCGTGATCAGCCGCCGGTCAAGGCCCGGGTTCCGGTAGCGCTTGCCTGGCCGGCGCTTGACCACGACATCCTCTCCGATCTCCACGACCGCCTCGGCGCCGCGGGCGGTCCCCCCGTCATGCGGCCCGACCGTGAAGACCTCGCCGGGTTCGTCGCCGCGCCAGGTGACCGCCACCTCGTCGGCCCGGTAGCCCGGCCGGATCTGCGACTCCGCAAGGGGGATCGTCGTCCCGTGCTCCAGCATGACCTTGCCCGTATAGGCGATCATCGCCCCGTTGTCGCCGAGGTAGGTCCGCTCCGGGACGGCGAACGACGCCCCTCTCTCCTCGCACATGATCCGGAGCATCTCCTGGAGCCGCGAGTTCGCCCCGACGCCGCCGACGAGGAGCACCTCATCCTTCCCTGCGTGCGCAAGCGCCCGCTCGGTCACCTCGACGCACATCGCAAACGCCGTCTCCTGCAGGCCGGCGCAGACGTCCTCGAGCGGTGCGGTGCTCTCCTGCGCCGCGCTCACGAGCCCGGAGAAGGCGAGGTCCATCCCCTTCACCGTGTAGGGGAGCTCGATGTAGTTCCCCTCGCGCGCAAGTTTCTCGATGATCGGCCCGCCCGGGTGCGGGAGGTCGTGGCCCCGGGCGAACTTGTCGAGGGCGTTCCCGATCCCGATATCGAGCGTCTCTCCAAAGATCCGGTATCGCCCGTTCAAGTAGCCGAGCACCTGCGTGTTCGCGCCGCTCGCGTACAGGACGATCGGGTCGGTAAACCCGGTCGCCCACCGCCCGATCTCGACGTGCGCCACGCAGTGGTTGACGCCGACGAGCGGCACGCCGAGAGCGATCGAGAGGGCGCGTGCGGCGGTCGCCACCGTCCGGAGGGACGGGCCGAGGCCGGGCCCCTGGGAGAAGGCGACCGCCCGGATCCGGTCCGGCTCCGTGAGCACGCGGCCGACGACCTCCTTCATCACCGAGGCGTGGTGCTGCGCGGCCTCGCGGGGGTGGATCCCTCCTTTCGGCGGGACGTAGGGTGCAGAATGGAGGGCGACCAGGTCATCCCCGAAGAGGGCCGCACTGATGTTCCATGCCGTCCCTTCAAGCCCCAGCACCAGTCCCTCACGGGGATTCGTATCGGACATAAAACGGGTAGAACTCCCTTATGAAAAGATCGGCTGCGGCCGGGGCCTGCAAGGCGGGGGCAGGCGGTTTTTGGGCCGCAGCGGTATTCTGGTATCGGTAAGGTGAGGACCTACTTCCGGAACTCGGTGTAGCCGCACTTGCCGCAGGCTGCACGGTCCTTGTGCTCGGCCATCAGGACGCCGGGGCCGCACCGGGGGCAGTGCCGCTTCTGCAGGACTGCCTTGTCGCCATTGACCTCGTAGCACTCGTGTCTCTTGACCTTGGTCGACTCCTGCTGCTTCTTGGCTGCCATGGTTACGCCTCGCTCTCGGCCTTCGGCTCGCCGCGCTTGAGCAGGTAAGCCTTCTCGGTCGATTTCTTGCTCTCTTCGTCGTCGTAGATACGGGCACGGCCGACGAGTTCCATCGCACCGTACCGGGTCCTCTCCAGGTCCAGCACGAGGAGGTTTTCGTTCTTATTCAGCATTGCGGCGAGTTTCTCCTGGATACTCTTCCGCGAGGGCGTCGGGCCGTCAAAGGTGAGGGTAAACGAAAGTTCCCTCCGGTTCAGCAGCTCGTTCCTCACATCACGGGTAATTTCGAAGTCCATCGATATCCCTAAAATGTTGTTGGCGGATTTATTTAAACTCTGGTATGGGGGGATGGGTGCCGGGTTCTTTCCGGTGCTTCGCTAAAGGCTCTGTGGTCCATCATACTTCGCGCGAAATTGCAACGCTATTCCTGCGTTATCTCATGCGAAGTGCGATGGGCCGACGGCCCGGAGCATGAGCACCGCCAGGTGTGAAGCCGCGAAGAACGCGAAAGGGAGTAGTTAACAAAGCCCTGAATTCGCGGCTTCGTGCCTTCGCGTGAGCTCACTCGCGCACAAAAACGTCGAGCATCGACGCGGCCTC
>DALN01000113.1:0-584 GCA_002499455.1 Methanoculleus sp. UBA77
TATGCCCCTTCCGGACGACCGTCCAGTTTCCGGGCAGCACCGGCGCCCCCACACTCATCCCAGGGCGTTCGACACGACCGCGAGTGGCGACCTCGACCGTCGTCCGGCTCATATCGACGCTCCCCATATCGCCGATAAAGAGGCGGACGCTGCAGGCAACCGAACCCATCTTTGCGCGGTCGGGTCGGTCGCACCAGAGATCGGCGCCCCCGACGCTCCCGTTCGCGAGCACATAGCCGTAGACGCCGCCGTCGAGGACCAGGCAGTCCCCGGTCTCGCCGAGCGCAAGGCAGATGAGGCCCGCCGGGGGAGTGGCGGGGCCGGTCGCGGCGTGAAAAGCGACCGTGGCAAGCAGGAGCGCCACGACAACCAGGATCGCCCCTTCGAGCACCGTGAGACCGCCGTCCGCCGAGTCCATACAGGATCCTGGTTTACCGGGGATATATACTCTACATCTCGTCCCGGAGCGCATTTGCCCGGGCAAAGACCGTCGGAGCGCCGAACGAGACCCAGGCGCCGGCGACGGCGGCCCGGAGGTACTGGACGGCATACGCGGTGGAGAGGGGTTCGGGCGGGACGAGGAG
>DALN01000113.1:595-4608 GCA_002499455.1 Methanoculleus sp. UBA77
CTCCCGGTCACGGCGCACATGCTCCCCCGGTGGTGCTCCGCCGCCGCACCGGCGGCGAACCCGAAGAAGAGCCCCGACGCCGTCACGGCGTCCCGGAGGAAGAGCGGGTGGATGGCCTCCCCGGACCGCTCGAGCGCTCCCGCCGCCCAGGACGCGGGAACCGTCCAGTCGCCGAGGGAGGCAAGGGCGGCAAACGAGGCGAGCGCGAGGATAAGGGAGCCCACGAACGCGGCGAGCACTTTCCCGGAAAGTGGGAGGGCGGCGACCCGTCGGCCTACCGGTTCTTCGAGGGCGAGGAACCCGGCGAGGATGAGGAGGCCGAAGACCCAGCCCGTGACGACGTCGATGGGATAGTGGACGCCGAGGAAGACGCGTGAGGTGCCGATGAGGACGATCAGCGCGACCGCGGCGACCTGGAGCCACCTCTTCCGGGCCTCGACGGCGATCAGCCCCCAGAGCGCCGCCGCGCCCTGGGCGTGCGCGGAGGGCAGGCCGAACGACGGGTAGGTTTCGAGCGCCCGGACCTCCGGACTCACCCAGTAAGGGCGGGGGAGGTGGAAGGCGACCTTGAGGGCCTCGTTAAGCCCGCCCGATATCCCCAGGAGGAGACCGAGGCGGAGGCCGAGGCGCGGGTCCCGGCACCAGTAGAGGAGCGGGATGAGGAGGAGGTAGAACTCCGGTTGCCCGAGCAGCGAGAAGAACCGTGCCGGCGCCTCGAGCCATGCCGCGCCTGCCTGGAGCGTCTGAATGAAGGCGATCTGAATATCCGTCATACCGCGCCAGCGTTCCCGCCGAGGTCAACACCCGCGAGCAACTGGGGCATCGCCTCTGCAATCCCGGTGATGATGAACTGGATCGCGATCGCGAGAACGATGACCGCCATCAACTTCGGAACGACCCGCAATCCCCCTTCCCCGATGAAGCCGAAGATCAGGGGCCCGTAGACCATCCCGACATAGGAGAGGCCGAGAGCCGCGATGATCCCGATGAAGACGGCGATCAGGCTCGTTACACCGCCCGACGCGAGCAGGATCACCGTCGTGATCGTCCCCGGCCCACACGAGAGCGGGAACGCCAGCGGAACGACGGCGATGTTCTCGAGATCCGCGGCCTGGTAAGACTCGCCGCGTGAACTGAGCATCCCGGTCGCCACCGTGACGAGCAGAATGCCCCCGGCTATCCGGAACGCCGGAATGGTTATGCTGAAGATCGAGAAGATCAACTGCCCGGTGAGGGCAAAGAAGGCGAGCACAATGAAGGCTATCCTGATCGCCGTATGGATAACCCTCCGGCGCTCGCCCCGGGTCATCCCGTCGGTGAGCGCCGTAAAGACCGCGGTCGTGGAGGCCGGGTTCATCACCGCGGTGATCGACGCTATCGCGACCAGGGCAAGCCCCGCGAACTCCGCGATCTCCATCGTCAGGTCCATCCAGGATCACCGTATCCCGACTTCATGAGATTCTATCGGCCTGCGAGGCATATTACGGTTCCGCGGCGGCGACCGCTTCAGGAGCGTGCACCGCCGGGAACGCGTCAAGGAGCGCCCGGGTCAGCTCGGCCCCGAGCGCCGGTTTGACGGACTCGAGCCAGAGGAAGAACCCGGCCATGTGGGGTGTCCGCCGGCTCTCGAACTTGAACCCGTCCGCCTTGCTCGGCACCATCTTGAGGTACTCCTTCTTGTCCCTCGTCCGCAGGTAGAGGATCGGCCGGTACTCCGGGATGTTCACGGCGAGGATCACCTTCGAGAACTGTTTCTGGATCGTCTCAGGGTCGTAGGTCCTGCCCTTGATGCGGACGGGATACCGGGTATCAAGCATCCGGACGGCCGAGGGGTAGAGCCCGCCGAAGAGGACTTTCTTCACGATCGGCGGGATCTCGTCCGGGGTGCCGAGTTCCCCGACACCGCGGTCGGACGTAACGGCGGCGATGATGCTCTGCATCCGCTCGTCGTGGAGCTGCTTGTAGTCGAACGGCCGCCGGGGCGGGATATCGGCGATCGTGATCAGTTTCTCGTGCTTGATCCGGCGGACGGGGCTCCGCTTGAGGTCTCTCGGCCGGATCAGGGCTTTTAAGTCCTCGCAGGTTGGGGTGGTGAGGAGGACGTTGTCGGGCTCACGAAGGAGGCGGCGGACGACGGCCGTCCGGGAGATGTCGACCGATGAGATGAGGAGGAACGGGACGGTCGGCTGCCCGTAGAGGTAGCCGAGGAGCTGTTTTTTGTAGCGGATCTCCGCCTCGAACTCCTTTAAATCCGCGGGAGAGGTGATGATCTCCCCGAACGTCAGCGCCCCGGTATGGTCGACGAGCATCAGGTCGACCTCGGCGAGGTCCTGGCCGTTTCCCCTGACCTTGATATCCCCGATGTTCGAGTAGAAGAGCCCGTTCTGGCCGAGCTGTGCGCGCCGGACCTTTGCAGGGCCGTCGGCCCCCCGGGCCACGACGGAGAGGATGAGGTCGGTCTGCAATGAGAGGTCGAGGATCATCTCGTAGACGATCGCCTCAAACCACCGCCCTTCGGCGGTCCGCATCTCGGGGATATCCTCAGAGAAGAGTTTTTTTCGGTCGGCTGGGCGCAGGTGGCGCAGCGCCCTCATGATGGTCGCTCGCGTAGGCTGTTGCGAGTTGAAGTTCTTGTCGAGCCACGTAATCATCTGTAACATTCGTTCCACGCAACTTGGGTATTGTTATGGTATTGAGGACCGGGTAAGGGTCAGAGCACTCCCTGACAGGAAGTCTATCATTCAACGAGTGCTCATAGAGTTTCCGGTCTCCAGTACTATGAAATTACGCATGGCACCATCACCGGGAGGGGATCGCCGGTACCCCGGAGCCATCGGTCACTCGTAACGGAGCGCCTCGATCGGGTTCTTCTGCGCCGCGCTCCACGCTGGATAGAGCCCTGCGATGATGCTTGCCGCGACCCCGAACGCCATCCCGAAGAGGATGTAGCCGATCACCGCGGGGCCGAGCGTGCCGGTCCCCTCCGTTGCGACGAAGCCGGTGAAGAACTCCGCGACGCTCTGGCTGACATAGTAGCCGACCGCCAGGCTGACGAGCCCCCCGATGAGGCTTCCCGCGACGCCGAGGATCAGGCTCTCGTAGAGGAACATGACGAGCACCTGGCGCCGCATGACCCCGATGCTCCGCATCAGGCCGATCTCCGCCGTCCGCTCGGTGACCGAGATGATCATGACGTTCAAGATGCTCACGCTGGCGACCAGGAGCGAGACGGCGCCTATGCCGAGGAGGAAGATGTTGATGGCGTCGAACGTCTCGTAGTAGATCTCGAGGATCTCGCGTGAGTCCAGAACGTCCACAATCTCCTTTCTGCGGTTGACCTGCTGGTCGATGGCGGCCTTCACCCCCTCGATCTCGGAGAGGTTCCTGACCTTGACGACGACGCGGCTGTACTCCTGCTCACCGTGCCGCGCCGCATACCAGTCCTCCGTGACGATGATGGCATAGTCGGGGTTGATGTCGATGGCCATCCCCCGTTCCGCCGCAATCCCCGCGACCCGGAGACTCTCGCCGCCGACCTCGATCCGGCTCCCGGTGGAGAGGTCGAGCTCGTCGGCAAGGAGCGCGCCCACCATCACGCCCGGCGACCCCGTCTGCGGGTAGCGGCCCGCCTCGCGTTCGAGCAGGAACGGGATGTCGTCGGCCTGCATGGCGTAGATCGTGGCATACCCCTCCGTATCCCGGACCCGCACCCGGTCCGAGGCGAGGATCATGGGGATGGCCCGGTGCTGTCCGGCGGCCTTCTCGATCAGCCGCAGGTTTTCGTCGGAGATGCGTGCCGCAAGGGTGTTCCGGGGGTCGAAGGGGTCGCCGCTCGATGCCGCGAGGTGCGGGGTGACGAGCACGGTGTCGCTCACGTCCGAGACCATCCCCCCGATGAGCGCCGAGAGGCTGCTGCCCACGATGCCGAGGGAGGCGATCGCGACGACCCCGATGATGATCCCGACCGTCGCAAGAATGGAGCGGACCCGGTGCCGCCGGAGGTTCCGTGCCGC
>DALN01000113.1:4699-4832 GCA_002499455.1 Methanoculleus sp. UBA77
CTGAGATCGAGGACCGTGAAGTTCTCTCCGAAGGTGGTCCCCGCCGTGAAGACCTCGACCGCGGCGAGGCTGATCAGGTAGCCGGAGGCGGCGCTCAGGATACCGCCGACGAGGCTCCCGACGGCGCCGAGGA
>DALN01000113.1:4981-6800 GCA_002499455.1 Methanoculleus sp. UBA77
TAGATCTCCTCGTACTGCCGGAGCATCTCGCGTGAGTCGAAGATATCCACCACCTCCTCGCGCCGGTTGAGCCGGCTCTCCACCGCCTCCTTCACAGTGTCGATCTCCGCGACATCGCCGACCCTGACGATGACCATCGAGTAGCCGGCCCCGGCCCCGAAATGGGTCTCGTACCAGCCTTCGGTGACGACGATCGCGTAATCCGGGTTGATATCGGCGGCAAATCCCCGCTCCGCGAGCACGCCCGCCACCCGGACGCTCTCGCCGCCTATCGTTATCCTCGAACCCGGGCTTATGCCGTACTCCCGGGCAAGGTAAGTCCCGACGAGCGCTCCCGGCTGATTCTGCCGGGGATACTGCCCCTCCGCGATGTCAAGCAGGACGGGGATATCCTCCGGCGCGAGTCCGATGATCTGCGCATACCCGCTCTCGTCGCGGCCGAACTCCACCTCGTCGGCCCCCTGGAGCACCGGGATCGTCCGGTGCGGGTTTGCCGCCCGCCGGATCTCCTCGACCTCGCGGGCCGGGATGGCGGCATCCACCGCCGTCCGCGGGTCCCCGGCAAACGTCCCGCCGATAGCGGTATGCGGCGTGATCACGACGGTATCCCCGACGTCGGTGATGATGTTCGCGACGAGGAGGTTGATGCTGTTCCCCATGATGCCGAGCGATGCGATCGCGACGACGCCGATGACGATCCCGATGATCGAGAGCATCGAGCGGATCCAGTGCCGCTTCAGGTTCCTCGTCGCGAACGAAAAGAGCATCAGGCAATCCTCCCGTCGACGATCCGTATCGTGCGGCGGGCGTATCCGGCGACCCGGGGGTCGTGGGTGACCATGACGATCGTCTTGCCCTCGCGGTTCTCCTCCGCAAGGAGGTCCATGATCGCGGTCCCGGTCTTCGTGTCCAGGTTCCCGGTCGGCTCGTCGCAGAGGAGGAGGGCGGGATCGTTGACGAGCGCTCGCGCGATCGCCACGCGCTGCTGCTGGCCGCCGGAGAGTTCGCCGGGCTTGTGGGAGAAGTGCGACTCCTCGATCCCCACCGCGCGGAGGACCTCCTCGGCCCGCCGCCGGCTTTCGGAGCGATTGAAGGTGAGGACGATCGGAAACTCGACGTTCTCGACCGCCGAGAGGAGCGGGATGAGGTTGAACTGCTGGAAGACGAAACCGATACGGTCCCGCCGGAGCCGGGTGAGGTCGTCGTCGTTAAGCCCGGAGATGTCCTGGCCGGAGAGGTAGATCCTCCCCGTGGTCGGGACGTCCAGGCAGCCCATCATGTTCAAGAGCGTCGATTTCCCGGAGCCCGACGGTCCCATCACGGCGATGAACTCGCCGGGCTCCACCGTGAGGGAGACGTGGTCGAGCGCCGTGACGTCGCCGGCCGGGAGCCGGTAGATCTTGCTGACGTCCTCGAACCGGATGATGGGCTCGCCGTTCATCGCCGCCGTCTCCGGTAATACCAGACCGCCGCCGCGGCGACGGCAAAGAGGAGGATCACGGCGACGGCAGCCGCGGCAGGCACCCCGGCATCGCCATCCTCCGCCGTCCGGTTCACGAGCGGGACGGGAGTCGTCGTCGAATAGCGGTTGCCGTCGTCGTCACGGTACTCGACGACGACCGGGACCTCCCCCGTGCCGGCATCGGCCCGGAACGTCACCTCAAACGAGGAGATGTCGTCGGGGTCAAGCGTCCCGACGACGTAGACCCGGTACGGATCAGTCGATACCGCCGGGGCCCCGGTGGTGACCAGGACCGACCGCGCGGACTCAAGGCCGGCATTCGTGACGTCGCCCGTTATCCGGTAGCTGCCCCCGGCG
>DALN01000113.1:6943-33524 GCA_002499455.1 Methanoculleus sp. UBA77
GGGACCACCTGGACGCCGGAAGCGGCGTTCGGGCGCGGGTTCCCCACCCGGAGGGTGATATCGGCCGTCCTCCCTTCGACAAAGGCGTCCGGCTTCTCGACCACCGAGACGCTGAGCGGGGTATCCTCGACCAGGACCGGGACCGGGTAGCGGAGGGTGCCCCCGTCGCGGAAGTCAAGGACAAAGACGGGGTAGAACGTCCCCTCCCCGCCGTCTGCACGGACGGAGAAGGTGAAGGTCTTCACAGCACCGGCGCCGATATCCCCGACCGTCGGATAGGGATCGCTCGTGGCGACGACCCCGTCGTTGTAGAGCCGGGCGCTCCCGATGGTGACCGTCTCAGCGCCGTTGTTCCTGATGGCGACCGTGAGGGTCCCGGCATCCCCCTTCATGAGGACCGGCGGGTCGAGCGAGGAGGAGACCACGGTGATGTCCGCTTCGGCGGCAGAGGCCGCCGGCACCAGAATGCAGACCATAATAAGCAGGACCAGTACACCGACGCATCCCCTCTTCCGGCCTCCTTCCGAAAGGCATCTTTCGGCCGCCATCTCGCGCTCTCCCCTGGATGGCAATCCGTTGTCACCATTCCTTCATAGCCGTTTGGATCACGAGGAGCGGTCCCCGCCCGCTCTTCACACGGCCGGTTCGGGGGAATCGGCAGGAGCACGGGCACGACAACTCCGCACCGGTGAACTCCCGGCGGTGATCCCCGGATCGTCACGGCACAATGCCTTTGTTGCCGCAGAGCGATAGAGGTAGGAAAGAGTTGTCGACCACGAGGACGAACATGGGACAGAATACCATCTATATCATCGGCCACAAGCAGCCCGATACCGATAGCATCTGCAGCGTCATCGGCTACGCCGAACTCTTAAATCACGCCGAGCCGGGGAAGTACATCCCCGCCCGGTGCGGCGAGGTGAGCCCGGAGACGCGGTTTGCCCTTGAGAGGTTCAATACCGAGGCGCCGGTCTACATTGCAAGCGTCGAGCCCACGGTCTCGGATATACCGCTCGATACCCGGAGCGTCCGGCAGGATGTCCCGACGATCGACGTCGCCGCCCTGATGGACACCTACGACATGCGGAACATGCCGATCACGAACGGCGACCAGACCCTGGTCGGCCTCGTCAGCGAGTACGGCCTCGCCCGCGCCTACGTCCGGAAGAACCCCCGCGAGCAGCTCTCGCTCATCCCGATGCCGCTTGAGACCCTCGCCCGCATCCTCGACGCCCGGACGGTCGTGCCGGCGCACGAGACCCTCGGCGAGGGCCGGGTCTACACCGTCATCGACGCCCTGCACGTCACCCTCTCGCGGATGACGCCGGACGACATCGCGATCGTCGGGGACAACGAACCGGCGCAGCTTGCCCTGATCTCGGCAGGAGTCGCCGCGCTCATCATCGCCGAAGGGGCGCCGGTGGGCGAGCGGGTGATCGCCGCCGCACGGACGAGAGGCGCCTCGATCCTCGCGACGACGCTCGATGCCTTCAGCGTCGGCAAGATGATCAGCCTCTCCCTCCCTGCCGGGATGATCATGGAGACGGACGTCCCCACGGTGCGGATGGAGGACTCGCTTGAGTACGCAAAGAGCATTGTCTCGAACTCCAAGTTCAGGACGGCCTGCGTCGTCGGCGACGGGCGGCAGCACCTCGGCCTCATATCCCGGACGACGCTGATGCAGGAGGTCCAGAAATCGGTGATCCTCCTCGACCACAACGAGTACTCCCAGGCCGTGGACGGGATTGAGCAGGCGGACATCCTGGAGATCATCGACCACCACCGCCTCGGCGCGATCTCGACCTTGAAACCGGTGAAGTTCCTCAACGATCCCGTCGGCTCGACCTCGACGATCATCGCGAACAAGTTCATCGAGGCCGGCGTGGAGCCGACGCCCTCGACCGCCGGTCTCCTCCTCTCCGGGGTCCTCTCGGACACGATGGTGATGAAGCTCTCGACGACCACGCCCGCGGATATCCGGGCAGCGGACTACCTCGCGGGGATCGCCGGGGTCGACCCGGCCGAATACGGGCCGGAACTGATCCGGAAGGGGATGGACCTCGATGCCCTCCCCAGGGAGGAACTCCTCACCCGGGACATGAAGCGCTACAACCTCTTCGGGCGGAGCATCATGGTCTCGCAGGTGATGGCGTCGTCGTTTGCCTTCGCAGAGACCCATGCCGACGAGATCCGGGCTGAACTCGACCACCTGCGGACGGCGATGGGGGTCGACTGCTTCTTCGCCCTCTTCACGAACGTCTTTGAGAACGCAAGCGACCTCTTCGCCGCCGGTGACGAGGCCTGCATCTCCAAACTGGAACTGCGGGACCAGCCCGTCCGGCTCGAGGGCGTGATGTCGCGGAAAAAAGATTTTATCCCGAAGTTCGGGCAGATGTTCCGGCAGCTCTAGCCGCCGGGATCCAGATACCCCTCACCTCCATCGCGTTCTTCGCGTGAGATCGTATCCACCAGTTATCTCACGCGAAGTTCGGCAGATGGGTGTACAACTCCCCTTCGCGGCTTCGCGTCTTTCGCGTGAGACTGTATCGTTATCTTCTCCTGTTAGCTCGCGCGAAGCCGCGAAGGGCGCGAAGAATGGTAGATGGGTATGACACTCCCCTTCGCACCTGACGGTGCTCGAACTCGGGTCCTATGGACCGTCGCACTTCGCGGCTTCCGCGTGAGACTCTACTATTTACCCTCTACTACCGGCTCACTCGTTCTTCTTCCGGAGCATCCCGGCAGCGTAGCGGGCGAGGGGATAGATGCCGTCGGTCGAGGGGTGGACCTCGACGATATCGTCGAAGTCGTCGACGGTGATACCCCGCTTCACTAGGTAGCTAAGGTAGGAGAGGAGAGCCGATGCGCCCGGAACCCCGGCGGCGGCCCCGACGAGCTGCCCGGTCCCGGGATTGACCCGGATCTGCGCGACGCCCGCCCAGCCTCCCGCGACGTCCCAGAACGAGCCGGGACCCGCCGGAGCGGGAGCCGAGAGCGTGACGGTGCCCTCGTCGGCGCCGGCCGCCGTGAAGGCGTAGTCGTACCGGAGGCTTATCGCCCACGGGATGCCCGTATAGTCCATGACCGTATCGTGGCCGAGGATGTTCTCGGCCGCCACCACACCTTCACGGCGGGCAGCGGGGGTGAGGTAGGGCGGGCCGATGACATCGCCCGCGGCATAGACCCCCGGGGCGCTCGTGCGCATCCGTGCATCGACGATGATCCTGCCGTCCGGGCCCTTCTCGAGGCCCTGCAGCGACTCCGACCGGGGTACGAGCCCGGTGGCGAGCAGGACGGCATCGGCCTCGAGCTCCTCGCCGTCCCCGAGGACGACCGACCGGACGCGGGCGCCGCCCTCGATGCTCGTGACGGCGGTCTGCTCACGGATGCCGATCCCGGCGAGATCGCGCAGCGCGGCGGCGCGCACCTTCGGATCGAGGTTCCGGAGCAGTCCATGCCGGGCGACGACCTCGACCTCCGCCCCGAAGGCGTGGTAGACGTGGGCGAACTCCGCCGCCACCACCCCGCCGCCGATGACGACCATCCGCCGGGGGAGGTCGGGCATCGCAGGAAGGGTCCGGTAGGTGTAGACGCCGGGAAGATCGGTCCCGGGGATCTCGGGGACGGCCGGGCGCGACCCGGTGGCCGCGAGGACGGCATCGGCCTCAACCTCCTCGTCGCCGATGAAGACCCGGCTCCCTTCGAGCCGGCCTTCGGCGCCGTAGATCACCTCGACCCCGGCCCGGCGGGTCTCGGCATCGAGGACCGAGGAGAGCTTCTCCTGGACCTCGCAGATCCTCTTCCGTATCGCCGGGTAGGAGACCGACGGGACCGAATCAAGGATGCCGAGTTCCTTCTGGGTCCGCGCGTACTCGACGAGCCGGGCTACATCGTTCAAGGCGCAGATCGTCATGCACCGCTCGTGCAGGCACTGTCCCCCGATCTTGCGCTGCTCGATGAGCCGGACCTCCTTCCCCGCCTGCGCGAGGCGCATCGCCCCGATCCTTCCCGCGGGCCCGCCGCCGATGACGACAATCATGGCAACCTACAGCAGTTCGACACCCTCGTCCATCGGCATCGAGAGGATCTCGCCGGTGAACCCGTTGACCTCGACGATCTTGCTCCCGCCCCGCACCTGCCAGACCGGCACGTAGATGGTCTCAAGGTCGACCGTGATGTTGCTCCGGTCGGGCTTGAGGGTCTTCTCCTCGTAGAAGATGGCATCGCCCTTCTCGTAGCGGAACCGGATCCGCTGGGTGAGCCGCTCGACGACCTCCCGCACGATCTGCTCCTCGACGTCCTCCCGCACGAGCCGGCCGGGGACGATCTCCGAGCCGAACGGGACCGGCCCGTACTCGACCGTCTCGGGATCGAGCTCCATCCTGAGGCCGTTGATGGCGTTGATGGCACCCGCGCCCTCGGCATCGAAGGAGACCAGCCGGTCCTTTATCTCGCGCTCGCCGGCGCTCACGTAGCGGTAACTCCAGTAGGGGATGAACCGGCACTTCGCCGAGCCGTGGAGCCCGGCGATGCCGCAGGCGCGCTTCTCGGTGACCCGGAGAGGGAGGTGGGGGAGCTCCGGCCCCTCTTCCTGCTCCTTCTCCACCGCCGGCGCGGGGGCTGCTCTTCCGGCCGGCTCGCCCCGGATCTCCGCCGCCGGGCGGGGGAGGTCCAGGGTCAGGCTCTCCCCGAGCACCTCCGCAAGGACTGCCCGGCCCGCGTAGCAGGCGAGCTCGTCCGCGCCCCACTGGATGCAGTCTTCCGTCTGCACTCCAGTGTCGAGGGTGAAGAGCAGTTTCCTGCAGACCACGCTGTCGTCGCCGGTGCGCAGCCGGTAGGTCGTCGAATCAAACATCCTGATCGTCTCCGGATCGTCGGAGCAGAGCACCACCAGGGCGTCTCCGCTCCCGATGGCGGAGAGGTCCAGCGGCTCGCTGACCTCCTCGACATCGTAGGAGGCCGCCGTGAGGATCCGCTTCAGCACGTTCCGGGCTTTTTCCCGAGTCCCACTCTCCATTCACCGTACAATATCACAGGGAGATAGAACAAGTTTTCCTTCCGTGTCCGACATCAGGGGTCGTGAGCAATGCGGGTGCCGGCCGACCGGCATGAGGCGGGAGCAACACTTTTTTCCCCCGGCACACGAGAGATCTGGTAATGCATGTCCCCCTGAAGTTTACCAACCATCGTATCGAGGAGTACGCGCTCAGGGTGACCTATCGCCCGGAAGAAGATTCAGGGACGATCATCTACAACCTGTCGGTCATTGAGAGCCATGACCTCGAATTTGTGCTCGCCACTATAAAAGAGGCCCACAGGACAGGCATCACCATCAGCAACCGGATCCGGATCGCCGAACCGGGGGAGCAGATCGGCGGCTACACCGTACCGGACGGCAAGCACGCGATCTGCACGATGTGCAGCATCACGTTCGACGCCCTTCTTCTCCGATACGGGATACCGATCAACCCGATCGGGGGGGGAGTCGTCGAGGTTGAAGAGCGGGTCGCGCAGCGGTTCACGAGCATGATCCTCTACCGCGACACCACGCTCGATCCTCTTGAGGTTCTGATCTCACAGGAGACCACATCGATCCTGGATGTCATACGCTCCGGGAACGGCAGCATCCTCGCGAACCTCCGGGAATGCCACATGGAGGCCGAACCGCTCATGGGGGCGGTGCTCGACGACCTCTCGGCTATAGGGTTCTCCGGCATCCTCGATATCGGTGCCCCGAACGTCCCCCTGCTCGGGGTCCCGGTGAGCCCGCAATACGTGGGCGTGGCAATGGTCGGGGGCACGAACGCGCTCGCGGCAGTCCGGGAGACCGGGCGGCAGGTGACGACCAGGGCCCTCAAAGGACTGATCGATATCCGTGAGATGGGCTACCTGGAAGACTACTGAGCCGCAGCGCGAGCCCGTTCGGTGACGCTCGCGATATGCCGCCGCACAAACTGGACGAACCCCGGAGACTCCGAGTAGAGGGCCGACGGTTGTTCCCCGCTCGATCCCAGCCAGAGCAGCGTCCGGGCGTTGTCAACTAAAAAGACGCCAGATCGCTCATACGGCAGCAGTTTTCCCTGCGTGGAGAGGGGGTCGTACCCGGCTGCAAGAGGGAGAATGTGGATCCCGAACCGGGAAGGCCGTTCGCCCGGCGAACGCTCGGTGACGATATTGACCTGGACGGAGCCGGGAACCGGTTCGAGCAGCGCGAGTACACCTCCCTCGAGGAGATCGTTTGCCGCGAGCACTTCCACGCTCCGTTCCGCGCCCTGAAACATCTCCGCAAGGCGTGTCTTGATATTCTCTTCCCCGTAGATTGTCCAGACCAGCTCCTGGCTCCCCCGGGCCCCCGGTCCTTTCTCCCGGTAGAGAGCGTTGAGAGCCAGCCGGGCACTCTCGGCGTCGCTCTCGATCCGGCGCATCAGGTTCTCCACGCCCTGATCGGGCGGGACCGCGTCGAAACGTTTCGGGGTGGTGTGCGAGACGCTGACCAGTTCCTTCTGGACGAGCCGGTCGAGGACCGGGTAGACGGACGCGCGCGGCACCCCGGAAGTCTCGTGGACCTCGGTCGCGGTCGCGCCCGCCACCCTGAGAAGGCCGATGTACACAAGGGCCTCGTATTTCGTAAGTCCCAGTGATTTTAGAGATTCGAGAAGGTTGTTTGGTATATCCCGGGAAGCGTTCATGCCATCATGTATATATACCCTTCAGGGATAAATGTTGTTGCTAACATAACAACAAGGTGACGATATGCGTTGGCAATACGTTCCGGTAATGCTCCTCCTGCTGGCAATTCTGGCTATGCCGGCATCGGCACAGGGGGCCAAATACCTCTATGGAAATCCCGAACTCTCGGCAACGATCGCCGGCACCAACGAGTTCGCGCCAGGTACCGAGACCGGTCTCACGGTGGTTATAGCTAATAACGGCCTGAATACAGTCAAGATGGTCGGATCGACGATCATCACCCCCGACGACCAGCCGAACACCGCAAAACTGGCGACCGCGGTGCTCAAGAGCGACGGTACGCCGTTCACCGTCAAGACGGACCCCCAGTTCCTGAGCGACATCATGGGCGGGGCCTCCCGGACCGCCACCTTCAACGTGAAGGTCGCCGACTCCGCGGAACCGGGCACCTACGTGCTGCCGCTCGAGGTGACCTACACCTACCTGCAGCAAGCCGAGGATCAGGGTGACGTCCTCCTCAACAACTACCAGAAGAAGATCGTAACCCTGCCGCTCTCGGTGCGGGTGACACCCGACCTCCGCGTCGAGGTCCTCGATATACGCTCCGAGTCGCTGAACGTCGGCACGGAAGGCTATGTCTCGATGACCTTGAAGAACATCGGGTCCGACCCGGCCAAGAACGCGATCGCAAAGATCACGAGGAACGGCGCAAGCCCGCTCATCCCGACCGACGGCAACGCCTACATCGGGACGTTTGAGCCCGGCGAGACCGTGGACGTGAGGTTCAAGGTCTCGGTCGCCGATACCGCCGAACCCCAGGCATATCCGCTGGACGTCTCGGTCGACTACGAGGACTATGAGGGGAAGGCAGTGACGTCCAAGGCAGTGACGGTCGGTATCCCGGTCGGCGGCAAGATCGCCTTTGAGGTCGTCTCCCCGCCGGCAACACTCTACCAGGGCCAGAAGAGCGTTCTTGAGGTCGTGTACAAGAACACCGGCGCGGCAACGGTCTACAACGCCCAGGCCCGGATCAGCGCCGTCGACCCCTTCACCAGCAGCGACGACACTGCCTATCTCGGCGACCTCGCACCCGGTGAGAGCGCGACGGCACGGTTTGAGGTGAACGTCGACGGCGCCGGCACTCTGAAGGAGTACGGGATCGACTCCGAGATCCGCTACCGCGACAATCTCGACAACAGCAAGATCTCGGACACCATGAAGGTGCGGGTCGCGCTTGAGAAGAGCCAGGGGACTCTCTTCACGAACCCGGTCCTCCTTGTGGTCCTTGCAGCCGTCATCATCGGCGCAGGGTATTATATATTCGTGTACCGTAAGAAACAGAGATGAACGGGTACTGGGACGGACCCAAACCGGAGCCGCAGATAAGGACGATCGACGAGATGCGAGACGTTCTCGCAGATCCCGGCTGCTCCTCCGATCAGCCCCTCTATTTTATGTACCGTGACCTTGCCCGGAGCGACGACGACCGACAGTGGCTCCGGCAGCACCATATCCGCTACGATATCACCGTCATTCCCGCCCGGACGCTCTGCGGGGAGTACGTCAAGACGAAGGGGCATTACCACACCGAGAACCCCGCAGGGACCCTCTACCCGGAGATCTACGAGGTGCTCGAGGGGACGGGGCACTACCTCCTGCAGACCAGGAACGCCGACGACGTGGTGATGATCGAGGCCTCCGTCGGCGACAAGATCCTGATCCCGCCTGGATACGGCCACGTCACCATCAACCCCGGGCGTGAGGACCTTGTGATGGCGAACCTCGTCTCGTCGGAGTTCTCGAGCAACTACGGCCCCTACGGGGAGCTCCGGGGCGCCGCCTACTACGAGATGGAGGGCGGGGCACTGGTGAAGAACCCGCGTTACCCCGACGCTCCGCCGGTGCGCTACTGCAGCCCGACGGAGGTTCCGGAGATCGGTATCGAGAAGGGGGTCGGGCTCTATGATCTCATCGGCCGGCCCCGGTCGGTCGCGTTCCTGAATCACCCCGAGCAGTTCATGGAGATCTTCTCCGATGTCACGGGCGGATGCCTGGTGATGCGGTAGGCCGCCGTCCCAGACGGCATCCGGCGCCTATCATACCTGTTACGCCACGCAAGCTAACGGATGCAGACAGCGATACAGTCAGTCTCACGCGAAAGACGCGAAGCCACGAAGGAGACTATCAGCATCGCCTACCGAACTTCGCGTCCTTCGCGGCTTCGCGTGAGACCCTGCTTATCAGGTTCCTCTGCATCTCATCCAGGCTCTGGCACGTCCGGCAGACCCTCCCGCACGGCTCTCGCACCTTGCGGTGCTCGAGTTCCTGTCGTCCCGACAGTCACTCCCCACACCTCTCGCAGACGCGGCTCTCCTCCGCCGCCGGCTCCCGGAGGGCCTCGCCGAGGTTCACGAGCGAGTACTTCGTTGCCGGGTGGCGGGACGTGTAATCGTCGAGGATCCTCCGGACGTCCTCCCGCAGCGGGTCCTCGACACAGGGGCAGTCCGCAAGGCCGAACCCCTCCACGTGGAGGGAGGCGTAGAGCGTCACCTCAGGCTCCGGGATATACATGAACGGCCTGATCCGGGGGACCGCCTCTTGCTCCGGGCGGATGAGCCGGTCCGCGTCGCCCCGGAGGACGCATTCCAGCACCGACCGGGCTCCATCGTCAAGGCTGGACCCGCAGGCGAACTTCGTGACCCCGTTCTCGCAGGCAAGCCGGTCCAGCAGCGCCCGCCGGAGCACCCCGCGGCAGGAGCAGGAGAGGTTCGTCCCCTTCCGGCTCCTCATCTCATCGAATGTGATCCCGTACTCCTCGCGGAAGGATGCCGTCACCCGGGGAACACCGATGCTCTCTGCGATCGATCGTGCCTGCGCCGGACCGCGGTAACCGGCGATCCCCTCGTCCACGGTGATCGCCATCAGTCTGACGTCCCGCCGCTCGTGGAGGAGTCTGTGGAGGAAGTAGAGGACGGCGCTCGAGCCCCTGCCCCCCGATAGCGCCACCGCCACCGTATCCCCCGATACGATCCAGCGGTGATCCCGGATCGCCCTCTTCGCCTTCGCCTCAAAATCGCGGTTGAAGTGCTGCTCGCAGAGGTGCAGCCCCGAATACCGCTGGTAGATGACCGCATCGCGGCGGCACTTGCTGCACTGCATGCTCTCGATCATCCTTTTATCACCGGCCCACATAAATGGTGTAGAAGATGCCTGTTCCTGCAGAATACGTGCGATCCCTGCACGCCTACGAACTCCGGATCCTCCTTGCCCTCGAACGCCTCATGCGCCGGTACCAGTGGGTGCCGCTCGACGTGCTCAAGTCGACGACCAGGTTCTCCGAGTCCGAGCTCTCCTACCGGCTGGGCAGGCTGATGGCCATGGACATGGTCAGGTACGAGAAGGTCCCCTACGAGGGCTACGCTCTCGTTTTCAACGGCTACGACAGCCTGGCGCTCCACACCCTCACCCGCCGGGGCACCATCCAGGCGCTCGGCACCCTGATCGGCGTCGGGAAGGAGTCGGAGGTCTACGAGGCGATGGGGCTCGGGGTCGTGGTCCTGAAGTTCCACCGCGTGGGGCAGCGGTCGTTCCAGTCCGCCCGCTTAAAACGGGGCTACATGCCGGAGTCCGGGCACTGCCCCTGGATCTTCGCCTCGAACAACTCGGCGAAGATGGAGTACGACGCCCTGAAGACCCTCCACCCCGCGGTCTCGGTGCCGCTCCCGATCGACCAGAACCGGCACGTCGTGGCGATGTCGTATATCCCCGGTGTCAACCTCTCGCAGGCAACCGTGACGGAGCCGAAGATCATCCTGGATGAGATCCTCGAGAATATCCGCGAGGCCTACCGCCTCGGCATCATCCATGGAGATTTGAGCGAGTTCAACGTCATGGTCGACGAGGGGCAGTGCTGGCTGATCGACTGGCCGCAGTGGGTCGAGACCGCCCACCCGAACGCCGGCGAGATCCTCGCCCGCGATATCGAGAACATCCTCCAGTACTTCAAACGGAAATACGGCATCACGTACGCCTTCGACGAAGCACTGGCACAGGTGGTGGAGTGAAGGTCTTTGGCATCGATATCATCAAGGGCTCGGTCCGCTCCCGCACCCGGCGGCCCGTCTATGCCCTCTGCCGGGTCGAGGACGGAGAGGTCCTGGGCGTCGAGGAGGTCACCGGGTTCCGGCTCCAGCGCCTCCTCGCTACCGAGCAGCCCGATATCCTCGCGGTCGACAGCATCCAGGAGATCGCCGCCGACCGGAGCGAGCTCTACGCATTCCTCCAATCACTTCCCCCCGCAACGAAACTCGTCCAGGTGACCGGCGGCGAGCGCACAGAGAGCCTCGGCAAGGTCGCCGCCCGCTACAACATCAGTTTTAACAGGTTCGACCCCTACGCCGAGGCACGGACCACCGCCCAGGTGGCCGCTCTCGGTGCGGGCGTCGAGGTGATCGCGTTTGAGAACACCACCGACATCGTGGTGAGCAGGCACCGGTCGCCGGGCCGGGGCGGGTGGAGCCAGAACCGCTACGCGAGGAAGATCCACGGCGGCGTGATGCAGAAGGCCCGCGAGATCGAGGCGAGACTCAAGGGCGCCGGGCTCGACTACGAGAAGAAGGAGACGAAGGCCTTCGGCGGCTACTCGAGGGTCGCGTTCAGGGTCATGGCCGCCCGCGAGATGGTCCCGGTCCACTCCTCGCGGGGCGCCGACGTCCAGGTCCGGGTGGCGGGGAGAGAACTCGACCGTATTCGGTTCGAGCCGCGGTCCAGCCGCCCCCGCTACCTGATCGTCGGGCTCGATCCGGGGACGACGACCGGGATCGCCGCCGTGGACCTCGACGGCAACCTGGTCCTCCTCACGAGTTCCCGCCAGATGACGATGTCCGATATCATCGAGGAGCTCTACCGCGCCGGAAAACCGCTCATCATCGCCTCCGACGTCCAGCAGATGCCCTACTCGGTCGAGAAGATCCGCCGGGCCTTCAACGCCATCCCCTACACACCGAAGCAGTCGCTCTCGGTGGAGGCGAAGTACGACCTGACCGCCCCGTTCTCCTACACGAACGACCACGAACGCGACTCCCTCTCGGCGGCGCTGGACGCCTACCGGAGCCTCCAGAACAAGTTCCGCAACATCACGAAAAGGGTGAAGCCGGGCGTCGACCTCGACGAGGTCCGGGCGCGGGTGCTCCGGGGCCAGCCGCTCGACACGGTCCTTTCGGACCTGCAGGGCGCTCCGGCACCGGAGAAGCCGGCGGCGCCCCCTGCCGAGGCCGTCCCGGAGCGTCCGGTCGAGGACGAGCGGGTGATGGCGCTCGACGGGATGGTCAAAAGGCTCCGGTCCTACGTCCAGGAACTCCAGGAAGACCTCCGGGAGCGCGACCGGGAGGTGGAGCGGCTGCGAGAGGCTGTCCGGCGGGCACGATCCGCGACCGAGCAGAAGGTCCGGCGGGACGCGGAGCTGGCGACGAAGGACGCGACGATCGAGAGTCTGCGCGAACAACTCCGGGGCGAGCGGCGGCGGTCACGGCGACTGAAGAAGCGTCTCGAGCGGATACAGACGGTCGCGGAGATCGAGATCTCCGAGGACTACACGCCGCTCAAGGTGCTCGACTCCCTCACCCGCGAGGGGGTGCGGGGCCTCCAGGAGGGGGTCGGCATCTCGGCGGGCGACGTCCTCTACGTACCCCGGGCTCACGGCTGGGGCCGGGGCGTGGTGAAGGACCTTGCGGGCACCGGGGTGCGGGCGCTGGTCATCGACGGGGAGGAGCCCCCCGACCCGCACCTGGTCCGGGTCGCCCGCGAGGCGGGTCTCCCCCTCCTCCCCGCGGAGACCGTCGGGCCGGAGATCCGGGGCAGGACCGGCGCGGCAAAGACCCGTGCCGTCGAGGAGGCGATGGGCGAGTGGGAGGAAGGGCAGAAGGAGTTCCGGCGGGAGCAGGAGGCCGAGCGGGTCGAGTACCTCTTCAAGGAGTACCGGAGCGAGCGGGAGAAAGAGGTGCGCCGCGGTGGATGAACGCGCCCTGCACCGGATGATCGGGACGATCATCGACCCGGAACGGCTCAGCGACGACTGCGCCGTCATCCCCTGCGGCGACCTCGCAATGGTCGCGACGACCGATATGCTCCACGAGACGACCGATTTTCCGGCCGGGATGACCGACTGGCAGATCGGCTGGATGTCGACGGCGGTCACGCTCTCGGACGTCGCGAGCATGGGCGCGGCGCCGGCGCAGGTGCTCCTCGCGGTCGGCCTTGACCGGCCGGAGCGGCTCCGGGGGATCATGGAGGGCGCACGGGACTGCTGCACGACGTTCGGTGCCGAACTGGTCGGGGGGGACCTTGACGCCCACACCGAACTGACGATCGTGAGCACGGGGCTTGGGACCGTCGCCCCGGAGCACCTCGTCCGGAGGCGGGGGGCCCGGCCGGGGGACGTCATCGCGGTCACCGGGACGCTCGGCGAGGCCCAGGCGGCGCTGAACGGCTACGATCGGCATATCAGGGAACTCCTCGAACCGCAGCCCCGGGTCCGCGAGGGACGGGCCCTCGGCCGTGCCGGGGTCTCGGCGATGATGGACATCTCCGACGGCCTCGCCCTCTCTCTCCACGACCTCCTCGCAGTGAACGACTGCGGCTTTGCCGTCGATACCGCCCGCCTCCCGCTCCCGGCAGGCGTGCCGGAGGACGAAGGCCGGGAACTCGCGCTCTACGGCGGGGGGGACTTCGAACTCCTCTTCTGCGCACCCCCCACCATCCTCCCGGTCCCGGGGGTCGAGGCCCGCGTCATCGGCGAGGTCATCCAGAAACGGGTGGTCCTCGCGGACGGAGAGCCGCTCGAACGCCGGGGATACCTGCACGAGTGGAAGGGCTAGGAGGCGGCCCTTGCCCCCATCCGTCGCCACTCCCAGAAGATATACACAAGGCCGATGACCGCAAAGACAAAGACCATCGCCTCGGTCACCCAGATCCCCTGGGTCTGGACCAGGTAGACGGCAGCGGCGTCCACGGCGGCGTGCCAGAGGATGGCGAGGGCGAGGAGCGCCTTCTGGCCGTAGACGAGGGCCGCGAGGACCATCAGCGACCAGGCGATGTGCAGGGTGATCGTCATCATCCGCTCGGCAAGGCCGGGCAGGATGTCGAGGGGGGTGAGGGCCCGGACGGCCTCGATCTCTGCCTGGACGGCAGGGTCGTCGGGGAGGGGGATTGCTCCTCCGTCGCCGGTGAGGACGATGTAGGAGACCATGCCCGAAAGCACGATCAGCGCGACGATCATGCTCTCGACCCCGCCCCACCCGGTCCCGAAGAGGAGGCCGTTCTCGCGGGAGAGTGCGATCCCCTGCCGCCGGAAGATATAGCGGTAGACGAGGTAGCGGCCGACCTCCTCAAAGAGCCCGGCCATGAGGCCGAGGTAGACGGCGAGGCCGGCCAGCGCCGCCGTCGTCCCGGACGGCAGCAGGGCGAGATAGAGCGGGTTCTGCGTTGCGAGGACGAGCGGGGCATGGACGACCTGCACGAGGATGAAGAAGAGGGCGCCGAGGAGAAAGACCCGCCACGAGAGGCCGAACCGTTTGACAAACCAGTAGCCGAGGGCGAGCGGCACGATGATCTCGAGCAGGGCGACGACGGCGAACGTGGCGACGACCAGTAGGTCCATGGGGAAGAATACTTTGACTAATTATTTAATGCCTGCCGAAGCACAGTTGAGCAGTTATCCTGACAGCCATGACCATACCATACCCGGAGGGGGGGCTCTCTCCCGGCGGTGCCAGCCGGTTCTCGAACAACTTCGACTTCCTGCGGTTCGCCGCGGCGGTGGCGATCGTCATTACGCACGCCTATGCCCTCAGGCTCGGTTATGTGGGCGTCGGCCTCTCCGACCCGGTCGAGCTCCTCGGCCAGGGGGCGCTTGCCGCCCTCCTCGTCACCAGCGGCTACCTGATCACCGCGAGCTGGGAGTCGACCGCATCGGTGAGCAGGTTCGCCTGGAAACGGTTCCTCCGCGTCGTCCCGGCACTGATTCCCCTGATCTCCCTCACGCTCTTCGTCATCGGCCCGCTGATGACAACCCTCCCCGCAGGAGACTACTTCAGCGCTCTCCTCTCCCCGGCAGGGCTCGCCACCATCCCGTTCTTTGAGAACGGGTCGGTGATCGGCCTCTTCCAGAGCAACCCCTGGACCTACGTCAACGGCTCGCTCTGGACGATACCCGTCGAGGTCTTCATGTATGGGGTCGTCGCGGCCCTCGGGATCGGCGGGCTCCTCTACCGGGGGGGCGCGATCCCTGCCCTCATTGCCGTCAACCTCCTCCTCTGGATATACTGGTTCGACGACCCCCGGTTGGCGAAGGTCCGGTTCACCCTCTACTTCCTCGTCGGGGCCTACCTCTAC
Organism: Methanoculleus sp. UBA77; assembly: GCA_002499455.1. Classification (GTDB taxonomy): domain Archaea; phylum Halobacteriota; class Methanomicrobia; order Methanomicrobiales; family Methanoculleaceae; genus Methanoculleus. The sequence continues at coordinate 22,025 of DALN01000113.1, forward strand.
CTCCACCGGGAGCGGATCGCCTACCGGCCGGTCGTCGCCGGAGCGCTGCTCCTGGTCCTCGGCGCCTCAACCCTGACACCCTATCCGACCGTCGCCGGGGTGCTCTGCATCCCCTACCTGGTCATCTACGCCGCGCACCTCCCGGTCCCGTTCCTGAACACCTTCGGGCGGCACGGGGACTTCTCCTACGGCATCTACATCTACCACTACCCGATCCAGCAGACGATCATCCAGGTTACGGAGAATGCCATCTCTCTTGCGGCACTCTGCGGGCTCTCTCTCCTCGCGACGTTCGCGCTCGCGTTCCTCTCCTGGCATCTCATCGAGAAGCGGGCGATGGCGGCAAAGAACCTCACCCTCGGGGGTCTGCGGCAGAGGCTCCCCCTGCCGGGGCTTCTCACCTATCTCGCGGCCGCCCGGAAGTGACGGACGCAAGGACCTCTTCGAGGATCTCGACCGCGTCCCGGACATATCCGGGACAGAGGGTCCGGGTGAGGCCCTGGCTGCGGGCCCGGGCGAGCCCCTCCTCGGTCGAGAGGTCGCAGTCAAGGAGCCCGGTGCAGGAGACCGTGCCGTGCTTCCGGACAAAACGGGCGATGAACTCCTGCGTGAGGTCGTAAGTCCGGTCCTTCGCCTCTTTTCCCTCAGGGCCGGTGCTCCCGAAGAGGAGCCCGATCGCGAGGACCGCACCCGATACGGCCCCGCAGGCACCCCCCGTATGCCCCACGCCGCCGCCGAACCCGGTGGCTGCCCGGAGGACGACCTCTTCGGGCACCCCGGCATCGCGGGCGAAGACCGAACTGACTGCCTGTGCACAATTACAGCCCTGCATGAAGCAGGCGACCGCTCTCTCCGAACGTTCTGTCGTAGAACTCACCTGAGGAGGTGGTTCGCTACCTGCCCCCTTCAAACTTGCGCGGGGATTTCGGGGGAAGATATTAAGAACCGGTCAGGGAAAGAAGAGACCTGGGGAAGAGCGTTACCATGTGGAGAGCAGCAGTGATGATCGTTCTCGTCGCCGTCCTGGTCCCGGCAGCGGCGGGAGCGGAGGCATCGTACCAGAGCATACCGGGGGGAAGCACCGTCAACGACGTTGCGATCGCGGGAGACGGCCGGTATATGCTCGCGGGGACCGAACGGGGAGATATTATCTGCCTCCAGCAGGACGGCACGGTCGCCTGGAACATGAGCGCCGGGAGCCCGGTGACGGCGGTCGCCGTCGCGGACGCCAGGAACTACGTGGCCGCCGGGACCGGTGCGGGCGACGTACTCGTCCTCGACGAGCGGAGCGGCAACCGCTACTGGACCGGGAATGTCGCAGGACCCGTCCGCGACCTCTCGTTTGCCGGAGACGGCAGGTTCCTCGCGGTGGGGAGCAACCGCGTCACGCTCTTCGACTACCAGGGTCTGGAAGACTGGAACTTCTCGACGGGGGCCAACACCGTCGTGCCGTCCGTCGCTTTCACTGCTGACGGGAACTACATCGTCGCCGGGAGCGACAACGGCGCCGTCCACTTCTTCAGCAGGCAGGGGAACCTCATCTGGCAGGGGCTCGCCCGGGGTGCGGTCACCGCAGTCGATGTCTCACGCGATGGGTCGGTCGTCGCCGCCGGCGGGCGGGACCGCGTCCTCCAGGTCTACGGCAGGGCCGGGGCGCTCCCCTGGGTGGTGCAGACCGGCGCGCCCATCCTCACGCTCGCCCTCTCTGCTGACGGGCAGCTCGTGGCCATCGGGAAGGAGGGAGGCGATCTGGAGTGCTACCTGCCCCGCCAGGGGCTTGCCTGGCAGAACCGGACGGGAAGCGACGTCCTCACCGTTGATATCTCCCGGCGGGGCGAGATTGTCGCGGCCGGGACCGCCGCCGGGTCCGTGCACCTCTTCACCGGAGGCGGGGCGGAACGCTGGTCGTTCGATGCCGGTGCGCCCGTGACGGCGGTCGCCCTCTCCGGGACCGGCGATCACCTCGCTGCGGGCGCCGGGGAGCAGGCGTTCATCTTCCGGACGGCCGAGGTGCCGGTGCCGGTCCCGGCGACGCCTGCGGAGAGCGCCACACCGGAAGTGGCCCCCACACAGGCCGGGGGAGCGGGTGCCCTCATCGGGATCATCGCCGTTGCGGCCGGCGCGGCCCGTGGCCTCTCCCGGCGCCGGTAAACCACGCGGGAGAGGGGGATCTCCCCTCCACCGGCAGGGCTTTCACGTACCCGGACCGAGCAGCACCCGGGCGGTTCCGGCCGGGTTGCCGGGATCGTCCGGAGTGAGGCGTATGGCGCAGGAAGAGAGAAGAAAGCGGGAAGAGCGGCCCGATGAGGAGATCCCGTTCGAGGATGAGGGGACCGAGATCGTCTACAGCCCGGTCCCGGCCGAGCTCGGCGACGAGGGCCGGGAAAAAAGCCGCCCGCCGGGGGCGCCCGAGACCCCGACGCCGCGGGCGGAGCACGAGACCTCAAAGAAGGCCGAGGAGCGGATCGCGCGGCAGCAGGCGAAGAAGTGAGGGGCCGGGCAAAAGGGCTGCGCTTCTCCGAATCGAAGGGGCGGAGCCCCTGTAGAAACATTCGGTCGCCTGTGGACACGCAAAGAGTTCGATGAAATTACGTGAAGAAGACGGTGAGAAAACAGGAAAATGGACTCGGCGGGATTTGAACCCGCGGCCTTTGCGTTGCGAACGCAACGATCTACCCCTGATCTACGAGCCCGAGGGTGGGGGGAGATATGAGATCAGAGTATGATCTCGATATCTAATTTTTCTGCCAGTTCCTTATATCTGTTCCTGATCGTGACCTCGGTCACGCCCGCAACCTCGGCGACTTCGCGCTGGGTGCGCCGCTCTCCGCCGAGGATCGAGGAGATGTAAATGGCGGCCGCAGCGACGCCCGTCGGGCCTCTGCCGCTCGTAAGTTCGCGTTCTCCGGCCTGTCTCAGAATCTCGACCGCACGGCTCTGGACCTCACCCTTCAGGTTCAGGCCCGAGCAGAAGCGCGGTACGTAATCGATCGGGGACGTCGGCAGGAGCTTTAATCCGAGCTCGCGCGAGATGAACCGGTAGGTGCGCCCGATCTCCTTCCTCGATACACGGGAGACCTCGGCGATCTCGTCGAGCGTCCGGGGCACGCTGCACTGCCGGCACGCCGCATACAGTGCGGCCGCCGCGACCCCTTCGATACTCCGGCCGCGGATCAGGTTCTTGTCCACAGCGTCACGGTAGACGACCGCGGCGGTCTCGCGCACGTTCCGGGGCAGGCCGAGCGCGGAGGCCATCCGGTCCAGTTCCGAGAGCGCGAACGCCAGGTTCCGCTCGGTCGCGTTCGAGACNNCGGTTCTTGCTCGAGATCGCACGGCCGTAGGAGTCCCGGTTCCTCCAGTCGATCATCGTCGAGAGACCCTTGTCGTGGATCGTGAAGGTCATCGGTGCGCCGACACGGGAACGCTTCATCCGCTGGTCGTGGTCGAAGGCACGCCACTCGGGACCGCGGTCGATGAACTCCTCGTCAAGGACGAGGCCGCAGTTCTGGCATACGAGTTCGGCACGCTCGTAGTCGTGGACGAGCTGGCGGCTGCCGCACTCGGGACAGACGGACTGGACGCTCTCTTCGGTACGCTTCTTCTCCGTCTCCTTGACCTTCTGCTGCTCCCCTCTCTTCTTCAGGGCCTCACGCTGCAACTGCAGCTGCTTGAGTTTTTCTACTTCTGCCATCGCTTCTACACCTATTTTGCAAAGATCTTCTCGCCAACCTGCACCGAACAGCCACTGTAGCAGAGGACTACGGCATAGGGAGATGATATATTTCCAAGGATGTCAACTACCTTCCCTATGGGCTTTAATCGACGATCTACAGCCTCACCGTAGAGGCGGGGCAACTGCGCAGCATCACATCGCAAGATTAACAAGCGATTACCACAAACACTTACAGAACGTCCGATTAACCGCAAACTGCAACCTCTAGGGGATACTATAGTTGGAGGTATTTAGTAACACATATATATGGACCCCTAGGGTATAAAAATGTTTTGCTAAATTATAAATATACCATCTCACTTCTGCAGAAGTCGTTTTATGTCCCTGGAGAGCACCTCCCGGGATTCTGCCTCCGTCAGCCCCGCGCCGCACGCAACCGCCCATCGTGCCTCCTTCGACATAAGATCGGAGGGCGCATGCGTATCGGAATCGACGACCAGCCGACAACCGGCATCCCGTGCCACCCGCACAACATGGCCGTTGGTCCGGTTGTGGCCCCCGCGCGAGGTGATCTCGAGTGCTATCCCCCGCGCGGCGGCCTCCCGGGCATCCTCCAGCGCGATAAGCCCCGGATGGGCAAGCACGTCCACGTCATCGCACGTGCAGGCGGCACGGTTGGTCCCCGGCGCCACCGGCTCCACGACCGTCTCGCCGTGGACCACGACGATATCGGCACCGCGCCGCTTTGCGTCGCGCGCAAGCGCCGGGATCAGGGAGGGCGGGACATGGGTGAGCTCCACCCCGACGAGCAGGTCGACACCGTAGCACCGCGCCGAGTCGCGGACCCCGCCCACCGCCTCCACCAGGCGGGCGAGGTTCGAGGCGTCCGCGTGGTCCGTGACGGCCAGGGTCTCGTAACCGAGGACGGCGGCCCGGCGCACGAGCTCGGTCGGGAGGAGTTCGCCGTCGGAGAGGATGGTATGGGTGTGCAGGTCGTACATGGTCACTTCCGGCCCGAGAGGCCGCGGGCGACCTTCCGGATCAGGTCTTCCTTGCTGCCTTCCCACTCCACCACGATCCGGCCCTCGCGCTCGGCCCATCTCGCGGGGTGGTGGTGCTCCTCCACCCGGTGCGGGACCTTCATCCGTCGCAGGACAGCCTCGATGGCGGGCATCTCCGGGGACTTTGCGCCGAGGTTCTTCGCGACGCGACGCCCTTCCCGCCGCTGGAGCGTGGCGTCGAAGTAACAGGGATACAGGATGCGTTCTGCGCTCATTGCCGTAGGGGTTGGGTGTTAACCTATAAACAGATCATGATCACAGTACATACCATGCACCACATCGACGTCCACGTGGAGAAGGACATCTACGACGTCAACAACCGCATCGCCGATGCCAACGCGAGTCACCTCAAGAGCCACGGCATCCGGGCGTTCGACCTCCTCGGCGCTATCGGGTCCGGGAAGACCGCCCTGATCGTCCGGCTCGCCCCGATGCTCAAGGCACGGGGGCTCCGCGCCGGCGCCATCGCCGGGGACGTCTACGGCGACGACGACTTCCAGCGGATCGTCGCTGCCGGGGTTCCGGCCTACAACGCGAACACCGGGAAGGAGTGCCATCTCGACGCCCACCTCGTCGAGCACGCGATCGAGCACCTGCCGCTCGACGAGATCGACGTCCTCTTCATCGAGAACGTCGGCAACATGGTCTGCCCGACCGACTTCCGGCTGGGCGCCGAGAAGAGGATCGTCATCGTCAGTTCGACCGAAGGAGACGACGTGGTGAACAAGCACCCGATGATGTTCCGCGGGAGCAACATCGGGGTCATCAACAAGATCGATCTCGCAGGGTTCGTCGGTGCCGACCTCGACCGGATGGAGCGGGATATGCACCGCTACAACCCGGAGATGAAGGTCTTCCGGACGAATATGAAGACCGGGGAAGGGCTCGAGGCGCTGCTCGACGCGATCCTCGCGTGATCAGCAGGGTTAAATATCCCGGTCTCGAATAGTTATAGCACTTTAACGAGAGATCGCTATCCCCTGGGGGTACCGCGTCCTCAGCAGAGTATATTTCGGTGGTCACATGCAGTGGCAAGGAAGATCAGTACGGAAGCCCTCCGGCGGGCGTTACCACACCTCCCGGGGCAAGATGAGAGCGGAGATCGGCAGAGCTCCCGCAGAGACGCACATCGGTGAAGAACGCAAGAAGATCGTCCGCACCTTCGGGGGCAACCAGAAGGTCCGGGCGCTCCGGCTCGATTACGCGACGGTCGCAGACCCCGCGAAGGGCACGACCCAGAAGGTCAAGATCGAGACGGTCGAGGCGAACAGCGCGAACCCCAACTACGTCCGGCGGAACCTCCTCACGAAGGGCGCCATCATCAGGACCGAGCTTGGCCGCGCGCGGATCGTCAGCAGACCCAGCCAGGACGGCGTCGTCAACGCAGTCCTGATCGCATAATACTCTTTTTTCACGGCCGAAGGTAACACCAGCCTTCCGCCTGCCTGACAACCAGTTCCACAACTCCGGACGGGACGGTTCGGACGTGGTCGAGGAGATCGCCGCGCGGGATGCTCCGGGAACGGAGGGTTTTCTCGCAGACGACGAACCGGACGCCCCGATCCGCGAGTTCTCTCATGAGCGCCGCGTGAGGGCTGCCGGTGCGGAGTGCCTCCACACCGGCGGCATGGGCGACCACCTCGACCTCGACGCCTTCAAGACCGGCGATGAGGTTCTTTGCATTGTTCAGGGCGAGAGGCGCCTTCTCGCGCTCGTCGAGGTGGATGACGACCCGGAACGGGGCCGTCATATCGCCGTCACGCTCCCGCGGAGCTCCGCGCTCACGGGACCTTTCGCGAGGTAGCGTTCGAGCGCCTCGATCGCGTGGACGTCGAGGTTCTCCCGGTTCGTTCCGTACTTCGGCGGCACGCCCTGGCCGGTGACGAACGCGGCGCGGTAGACGGCATCAGGGTCGAGTCTCCGCCCCCCCGCAAAGAACTCCTGGATCCGGAGACCGGGCGCGTTCTCGAGCCTGCAGTAGAGTTTGATTCCCATGCACCGCTTCACGTAGCCCCCCATCTGCTGGTAGGGGTCGCGCGCAAACGTCCGCTCCAGGTTCTCCTCCATCATCGCCCGGAGTTCCCGGCCCGTGATCTCGACCGTCGAGACCGGGGGATTGACCGGGATGATGTTCCAGAGATCGTTTGCCGTCACCGGGCCCGGCGGCACCGGGGCACCGTAGCGCCAGCCGTTCGAGAACGCCATCTCGGCGTCCGTGGCATCCAGGATCGCCTGCAGGAGGAGGTTGTCCATCGTGGCCTCAAGGACCGTGGTCCGCGAGAGCCCCGTCCGGGTCTCCCCGACGACCCGTGAGAGGCGCTCGCGATGCGGGTCCACGGCCTCCGCGACCAGGTCCTCGACCCCGGGATCGGGCCGGATCTCCTCGCCGACGATGATCAGTTCGTGGGAGAAGCGCTTCACCCGCCGGTTCTCGACCGTCAGATCGAGCCGGCCGAGGAAGGAGCCATGGCAGCCGGACTGGATGATGATCGTGTCGTTGACGATTGCAGGCTCGAAGAGGCGGTTGTGGGTGTGCCCGGAGAGGAGGACGTCGATCCCGTCCACCTCCCCGGCGAGCTTCACCTCCTGCGGGAAACCGAGGTGCGAGACCACCACGACGAGGTCCACCCCTTCCTCGTCGCGGAGCCGGGCGATATGCCCCGGGAGTTCCTCATTCCCCAGAGTGAAGTGGATCCCCTCCGAGAAGGACTCCGGCATCACCTTGTCGATGATGGTGGCCGCGATCCCGATGACGCCCACCTGGAGATCGTCGGTCTCGCGGATCGTATACGGCGGAAAGACGAGATCGCCGGTCGCGTCGTCGTAGCAGTTGACGGCGAGCATCGGGTAGTCGAGACTGCGGGCCACCCTTTTGAACTGCTCCGGGCCGTAGGCGAACTCCCAGTGGGCGGTCATGCCATCGAGGCGGAGGGCGTTCAGGACCGGAACGAGCGCCTCGCCCTTCGACCGGACGACGGGGTAGGTCCCGTGGATGGTGTCGCCGCAGTCGAACGCAAGCACCCTCTCGCCCCTGGTCTCCCGCATCCCGTCAAGGAGTGCCGCTATCCGGGCATATCCGCCGGCAACCCGGTATTCCGGCAGGCCCGCGGTGTAGAAGAGTTCCTGGTGCGGTTCCAGGTAACCGTGCGAATCGTTCATCTGCACGAGGGTGAGATGATCCGTCATGGGTGCCGGGAGGACCGGGCATGCCAAAAACCTTTGCGCCCCGGCGGGATCATATCCTTTTTACGTTCCGCAGACCTCAGTTCTAGTGATGCGCAGGATATACCACCGTTTCCCCCAATCCATCGATCTCGACTTCGAGCTCGCCCGGCCGTTCCAGGAGGTCCTTGCCTGCATGGCCCGGATGCACGACACCCATACGACCAGCAGGGGCCCTGACGGCCTCGTCAAGGAGCGGATCGTCCTCCAGGTCGCCGACGGGAGGACGCAGTTCCAGGACCTCGACGTCGCGCTCTCGCATGCCGGCGCCGTCACCGAGGTGGCGGACTTCCGGGTCGGCCTGCAGAGGACGCTCCTCACCCCCGATAAACGGTTGCCGGTCTCTGAGAACGTCTTCTTCCTCCGGCTTGTCGATAAGGGGCCGGTGACGGAGTGCTACGTGGCTAAAGAGAGCCGCCTCGGCGACCTGGACGCGATGGACCTGCGAAGATTGCTCAAGGGTGCCTGCGAGTGAGCGTCAGGATTGCGGTTGCGGCGCCGTTCAAGCACATGCGCAAAGAGCGGCTCCAGAGGAGCGAGTTCGTCTTCTACATCGCCATCGACCGGAAGTGGATGAACAAGGAGCAGGCGAACCAGCTCCTGGAACGGGCGATCTCGGAGGGGCTTGTCGGGGTGGACGGGGGATCCATCCGGCCGCTCTTTGATATCGCGGAGGTCTCGATCCCGCTCGGCTTCAAACCCACCTCCGAGGTCCTCGCGGCCGAGAACCCCTACGAGGACCTGATCGGGCGGGTCGCCGCCGCGATGGGAAAGTCGCCGCAGGAGGTCTTCGCGGAGCTCCACCGGGTCGTGGCCGACCACTTCGACGGCAACCTCCGGGCCGAGGCGGCGGCGGTCATCCTCGCTAAAAAATACGGCGTGCCGTTCGAGGACAAACTGCCCGCCCTGGAACGGTCGGTCGCAAAGGCACGGTAAGGAGAAGGGATGCCGGGCGGGAGCGGCCCGGAACGATTTTTTCCATATTCTGGATGCGAGTGCCCGACGCTCAGGGAACCCTGGCGAGGCCGGCAGCACCGGCTCCTGCCGGAGACTGACTTCCCCGTAACCGGGATGAAGATACATACGAGATCATCCCGGAAGAACGGATCGGAGAAAAATGGATGCTGATTATTCAGCAGCCGCTTCGGGCTGTCCGAAGTATTCAGATAAGGGTTTTGCACCGCTCTGCTTCACGGTGGCGTTGATCTGGACCAGGTCGGCGCTGATCTCGTTGCCCCGCACCGACTTCCTGCGGCGTTCCCCGTCCATGGTCGGGTGGAACCCGACGCCCTCGGAGAGGAGGAGTCTCCTCCGTGCAGGTCCGGGGAGGTCGCGGCGTACCGGGATACCGGTCCTGTCCGTACCGCCGGTGAGCTTGATCGTGTAGCCTGCAAGACCGAGGATGCCCCCGTCGATCTCGTCACCGATGCGCTTGCCGATGAGCGCTCTGGCGGCCGGATCGGCTGCATCAATCTTGTATGAACGCCCGGTCTCGGGATCTGAGAGGATGATTTTGAAATCCACCATATGACGACTCCTTCGAAAGTACCTATACAATTTGATAATATGGTATTAAAAGCCTGCCTCCACGGGCCGGAGGCCGGGAGCCGGATCTCCGGGACCATCGAACCCGGCAAAGGCCATGATCCACGATATCCGGGGCAGGAGAACGCGGGAGGGTTACTTCCCCCAGAAGGGATCTTCCCGGCGCCGGAGCAGGGTGAACTCCTCGAGTGTCTCCCGCATGCTCGGGCTCAACTGGTTGATCATCTCCCGCTCGATCACCTTCACGTGCCGCTCGGGCACATCCACGTAGAGGTCGTCGTCGACGTTGATCTGGCGGCCGACGGTCGGGCCCTCGATCGAGATCGCGACCTCTTTTCCGGCCTCCGCCTCCTGGACCGTCTCGTTCTTCGCCTGGATCTGCTTGATCCTCCCGACCTTCTTGCCGTTCGGGAGGGCGAGGTCGACACCGCTCTGGAGTTTTCCGCCGAGGACCCGGACGCCGACCACCGCCGGGTTGCTCTGCCGGAAGACGCAGTTGGGGAGGATCCGGATCTTTGCAGGCATGATCAGTTTCTCGAACTGCTGCCGTTCGAGCTCCTGCTTCTTCTCCTCACGCCACTCGATGTAGTCGTCGAGGAGCTGGTAGATGACCCCGCCCTCGAAGATGCTGACATGAGACATCGAGGCATCCGCGAGAGTGTCGACGGCGTCGGGGAGGACCGGGGTGTTGAAGGCGATGATCGCGCTGTAGAGGGGGTCCCGGATCGTCCCCGCCTCGATGACGTCGTGGCGGGTGACCGGCCCGACGGCGGCCCGCATCACCTGGATCTGGTGGCCCTCGAGTTCTTTGGAGAGGGCTTCGAGGGCGCCGATGGTGTCCGCCCGGATGATGACCCCGATATCTGAGAGAGTCACCTGGATGTCCTGGACCTCGTGCCGGACCTGCTCGACGATCTCGTCGCGGTTGCCGCCCCTGACGACCCTGAGAGGGGAGCCCGCGATGACCCCGTCGAGTTTCGGGGCGGCGACCTTGATACCCGCGGCGGCGGTGATTGACTTGACGCGCTCGAACCGCTCCTCGATCAGGATCTCCTTCATCGGCCGGGGCTTTAAGAGGGAGCGGACCTTCGTCTCGATGATCTCCTCGTTGCCCGCCACGACGATCTCGTCCCCGACCTTGAGGGTGCCGTCGTAGAGGATCAGGTCGAGCGTCATCCCGAGCCCCCGCTCCTCCTTCACCTCGAGGACGGTGCCGGCGCCGGGACCTTCGGCGCTGACCCGGAGGCTCTCGGTCATGTAGCGCTGGGCAAGCCCGATCAGCACCATGAGGATGTCGGGGAGCCCCTCGCCGGTGATGGCGCTCGTGGGGACGATGCAGATGTTCCGGGCGAAGTCCGAGACCCGGTCGAACCGCTCGGAGCTGAAGCCGAGGTCGGAGAGTTTGCCCACGAGCTCGTAGACCTTCGTCTCGAGCGTGCCCTGGACGCGCTCGTTCTGCTGCGCAAACGTCTTTGCGAACGGCTGGCCTTCATGGACGCGCCAGCCGTGGATGCGGTCGACCTTGTTTGCGGCAATAACAAACGGCGTCCTGTAGTTGCGCAGGATCTGGAGCGCCTCGATCGTCTGGGGGCGGAAACCCTCGTTGATGTCGACGACGACGATCGCCATGTCGGCGAGCGCACCGCCGCGCGCACGCAGCGTGGTGAATGCGTGATGCCCGGGGGTGTCGATGAAGAGGAGGCCGGGGACGTTGACGCTGACCTTGCTCAGAGCGCCGCTCATCCGGGTGATTGCGTCGATGGGGACGAGCGTAGCGCCGATATGCTGCGTGATCGCGCCTTCTTCGGTAGAGACCACGGAAGAGCCCCGGATCCTGTCGAGGAGGGAAGTCTTTCCGTGGTCTACGTGGCCCATCACGCAGACGATGGGGGTCCTGATTGTTGATTCCTTAGCCATGGTGATCACCTTCCGGTATATGAGATGTGACGGACTGTCCTCAAAAATCCGGAATATTTGCCGTTTCTCCCGAATCAGACCC
>DALN01000113.1:33546-33821 GCA_002499455.1 Methanoculleus sp. UBA77
GAGTCTATTAATAATTCACCCCGCCGCCCGAATGCCTCCGGTCTTCTCATGCTCCGCCGGACCGTCGCACATCGCGCCGCCGGTGATCGCCGGACCGGATATGAAAGACGGGATCCTGTCCACGTCCGAACATGCTGCGGATCGCGGCGGTGCCGCCGAACCGGGTGCCGGTGCGCCCGCGATCCCCGGGAAGGGGTCCGGTGGAGGCATGGTGAAGAGATACCTTAATCAAATCCAACTACCAACTATAATGAGTACCTTGCCAGGGTGGGGTA
>DALN01000041.1 GCA_002499455.1 Methanoculleus sp. UBA77
CGGCACAAAACATACTTCCTGATAATCGGGGGAGCCCTCACGGCCATCGGCGCCTTCCTCGCCGGCGCCGCCTCAGGCCTCATAGGGCTATTCAGGTGATCATCATGCTTCCCGCCGCCACCCGGACCGCGATCTTCGCCAGCCTCCCCCGAACCGTCTCTCTTGAGAAAGACCCGCTCGATATCTACATCGATTACGCCGACCGCATCAACGTCACAAAAGCCCTGAAAGAGCACGACATCGTCGTCACGCTTCGCTACTTCGCCGACCGGCCGGACGTCGCCGCCACGCCGGCCAACCGGGTCTTCCGCCGTGAAGTCGTCGGCGACGACGTCCGCTACACCCGGGGCGAGCGGGCTCGGGTCACGCTCGGCATCCAGGTCCACGCCGCCGACACCCCTGCCCGGCCGGGCGACGACCTCGTGGACGCCTACCTCGCCGCCCTCCAGATCTGGTATCTCCGGGACCTCTCCGATATCGTCGAGGTCGTCGGCCGGTCCGAGATCCCCGCCCTCTTCACCCTCGACGACCACTGCCGGCGCGGCATGGATATCTTCCTCCGCTACCCCATCACCTACGAAGAGACTGTCCCCTCCATCGACACCATCGAGCACGACGTGGCCGTGGAGTAGGACGGAACCCCGATACTCTTTTCAATCAGGTCCGGGTTTATCGTCAACATACGCGGTCTTCGATGGATGTTTACCCGACCTTCCTTTTTCCTCCCCTCCATTCGACCCCTCAGGCATGGTATCCCTCAGAGACCTTCTCTCCCGCCTCTTCTGCCCGCAGAAGGAGCACACCGTCAGAGAGTTCGAGTCCACGGCCGAGCTCGGTGCGTTCATCACCACCGACTGGACGAACTTCAAGCTCTACCAGGCCCAGACCCACGACTGCGACGACTTCGCCCGGGAGTTCCAGCGTGCCGCCCTGCAGGCCGGCTACCTGGTCAACGTCCAGCTCGTCGACGAGGGGAGGCACATGCTGTGCATGGCAATCATCCAGGACGAGATGTACTACGTCGAGCCGCAGACCGACGCCATCTGGAAGTACGGTCCGCTCGACTGACCTTTTTCCCCCCTCCCCCTGACCCTGCAGACATGGCAAAAGAAAACCTGCTCTCAACCTTCCTCGACGAGGCTGCCGAGGTCCACGCCTTCACGCACGGCATCTATGCCGGCCTCACCGAGTGGAAGGGCGCTGAGATCCCCGACAACCCCGACGTCGCGGCCGAGCCGCACTACTACAAGGGCGGCTACATCCTCGGCACGCTTCTCCGGTGGGGAGCGCTCATCGCCCTGGGCGGCATGGCCTTCGGGCTCTAAGTCAACCGGCGTTGCCTCACCCCCTGCAGAGGCCGGCTAAGGCAACTCACCTTTATCTAGCCGGCCCCCGACGCCGATCCATGGAAGCAGAACCACTCCTCGCGGGCGTAGGGCTTGCAGCGCTCCTCGTCCTGCTGATCATCTTCTTCCTGATCCTGCTGCAGCTGATCCTCGACTGGATCGAGCGGAGCCAGCGGAGGAAGAGCCACGCGAGCATGCTCGCCGAGATCAGGGACAACGATCTGACCAGAGACGTTATCACCGGGACCGAATGGAACCAGCGTGAAGACGAACAGCCTACCTCTCCTCGCCGGGAAGAGCAGCCTCCTCCCGGGAAGTGAGGACGGCCCCTCCTCCCCTCGGGGAGGACCCGGGCCGCAGAAGCACATCCGGCCGTGCGTCCGGTCTGTAACCGGAAGGGNNAAAATCTCACAGGCATGGAACCCATCGAGGTGAAACACCATGCCGGAACTCGGTGACGCCATCCAGATCACGGTCACCGATGCCACCGCGGCCATGCCCTCCCGGGAGTGGGGGACCCCTGCCATCGTCGGGGAGTCCACCTACGCCACCAAGGAGACGCCGAAACTCTACTACTCGCTTGCCGACGTCAAGACGGACCACGGTACTGGCTCCGACATCTCCGTCGCCGCTGCTGCCCTCTTTGCCCAGGGCGTCCGGAAACTCTATATCTCGGCTGTCGATGCCGCTGCCGGCGAAGCGGACGCCGACGACGTGGAGGCAGCCCTGGCCCCTCTGGCCCCGTACGCCAGCCAGAAACTCATCCACGGAGTCTGCCTGGCAGGCATCACCACCAGTGCCCTGCTGGCCAAGCTCAAGGCCTTCGCCGACGCGAACGCCGTCATCTTCACGGCCTCCAACGCCCCCGGCGACACTGTCAGTGCGATCACCACTGTCGCGTCTGCCCTCTCCAGCGGGAACGGCTTCTTCCTGGCCCACGCCGACACCGACACCACCGAGGACGTCGCTGCTGCAGCGCTCGGCGTGATCATGACACTGCGGCCCTGGAACACCACGTTCTGGCGCTATGTGAACGTAGGAGTCAACGAGTACTTCGCCCCCGGGGACGTCCCGACCCTTGAGACCGCGAAGGTCAACGTCATTACGAACCGCGTGGACGGCGTCAACCGGATCTCCAACGCCCTGACGCTCTCCGGCTCGCCGAAGTACATCGACGTCACGCGGACCAAGTACTACGCCGTCACCGCCATCCAGGACAGCGTGGCCTCCCTGCGCCTGAGGATGACGAAGCTCCCCTACACCCCGGCAGGCCTGGACTACGTCCGGGGCGCCATTGCCCAGGCCCTCGAGGGGATGGTCCGGACCGGGGCCCTGCACTCCTACACCATCAGCATGCCGGCCTTCGAAGACATCCCCGATGCCGACAAGGCGAACCGGGTCCTGCAGAACGTCAACATCAACGCGGTCCTGGCCGGCGACATACACACGTTCGACCTCAACCTGACCGTATCCGTCTAAGGAGATGATGAAACATGGCTGAATCTACTGCACGCACCTGGAGCGTCGATGAAGTGTCTGTCAGCATCGGCGGCATTGAGATGACCGAACTCGTCGACATCTCATATGACCCGGCTGACCAGGTCTCGATGATCCCCTCCATCAAGGGTCCGGTCGGCTACAACCTCCAGCACGCCGAGGAGCCGACCTGGTCCGTGACCGTCCGCCCGCACTGTGAACAGCTCCCGGAGGTCCGGGAACTCAGGAAGAACCACGAGATTGTCCCGGTCGTCATCAAGACCCCGACCTCGACGGTCAACTGCTACGATGCGATCGTCGTGAAGGTCGCCCCCACCGGCGCGATCGAGAAGGAGGCCCCGGGCATCAAGATCGAGGGCAAGGCCCTGAAGATCGAGGAG
>DALN01000011.1:0-16940 GCA_002499455.1 Methanoculleus sp. UBA77
GGTCGAACCGACGATGGCGTCCTTCAAGCCCGTGACGGCTGCGATGTTCCCGGCAGGGAGCGCCTCCACCTCGATCCGCTCGGCACCCATGAAGATGCCGACCTGGGCGAGACGGTTTGCACGCTTTGCGGTGCCCATGATGTAGCACTCGGTACCCCGGCGGAGCGTCCCCGAGAAGAGACGGCCGGTGGCGACCTCGCCCGCGTGCGGGTCAAACGAGATATCCGTGACCATCAGACAGGCAGGCCCGTTCGGGTCGCAGTTGATCATGGCCTTGCCCTCGGTGGAGTTGTAGTCGCCGTGCCAGATGATGTGGATACGCCGGTCCTGGGCCTGGAGGGGGTTTGGCAGGTGCTTGACCACCATGTCGAGGAGGACGGCGTGCAGGGGGCTCTTCTTTGCCAGCCACTTCATCTCGCCGGCGTTGCACTTTTCAAAGACGTCCTTGAACGAGACACCGCTCTTCTTCATGAAGGGAACGGAGACGGCCCAGTTGTAGAGTGCGGAACCGAAAGCGACGGTGCCCTTCGCGGCATCGAGTTTCCAGCCCTCGTTGTACATCTTCTCGTTCATGCCCTTGATCAGCTTGTTGACCTTGTCGATCACCTTCGCAAGGCGGATCTGCATCTCCTGCTCGTCCACCTTCAGCTCGTTGACCAGCCGGTCGACCTTGTTGATGAAGAGAACCGGGCGGACACCCTCTTTTAAGGCCTGCCGGAGAACGGTCTCCGTCTGGGGCATGGTCCCCTCGACCGCGTCCACCACGACGACAGCGCCGTCGACCGCACGCATGGCGCGGGTCACGTCACCGCCGAAGTCCACGTGGCCGGGGGTATCGATCATGTTGATGAGATACTCGGTCCCGTCGTACTCGTGGACCATCGAGACGTTGCTCGCATCGATGGTGATACCGCGTGCCTGCTCCTCCTCGTCGGAGTCCATGAAGAGCTGCTTGCCCGCCAGCTCCTCGCTGATCATGCCTGCGCCTGAAAGCAGGTTGTCCGAGAGTGTAGTCTTTCCGTGATCGATGTGGGCGACGATACCGATGTTCCGGATCCGCTCCGGCTTGTCCATCAGTTCCGTTACCCGCTCTACCATCTTCTTTCGTCGGGTCATAGTTCACCAAAAAATAATAAGAGTGGGGTTTTAACGGGCGGCCTTTGCAATGCGCTCTCTTTCTTCCTTCTTCGAGACGGCGTAGGAGCGGGTGTCACCGTTCGCGGCGGCGATCAGTTCCTCCGCGAGTGCCTCGCTGACGCTCTTCTTCTTCTTGTGGCTCGCCTGCAGGACACCGGCGGTGATGAACCGCAGGGCGACGTCGACACGCCTCTGGGGTGCGGTGTCGACAGACTTCGGGACGTTGATACCGCCGTACTTCAGCCGGACGGTCTCCTCGCGGGGCCCGGCGTTCTCGACCGCGTCGACCAGCACCTGGACCGGGTTCTTCTTCGTCTTCTTGTTGACGATCTCGAAGGCATCCCGGACGATGCGGATGGCGAGTTCCTTCTTGCCGGTGTTGTGCTCGGTCTGCATCAACTTGTTGATCAGGCGCTCGACGATCAGCATGTTGCTCTTGTTGAACTGCTGGCCGGCAAGCTTGCCGCAGGAGTGCGGCACGATCATCGTGTGCAGGTTCACGTAGCGGGCAAGGCTCGGATCGTGGATCTCGACCTCGCTCATATCCCAGCGGTTGAAGAGGAGCTGCTGAACGCCAGTGCCTGCCTCTGCCCCCGCCTCTGCTGCTTCTACCATACCAGATTACCTCCGCGGCTTCTCCTTGCGCCCGATGACCATTTCATTCAGGCTGACGTTGTTGACCTTGGTCACCACGAACCGGACGCCGGGGATATCGCCCATCGACCGGCCCAGCCTGCCGCCGATGCCCTCGATCTCGACCTCATCGTGCTCGTCGATGAAGTTGATGGCGCCGTCGCCGACGGCGAATGCGGTTACCTGACGGCCGTTCTTGATCAGCTGCACGCGGACGCACTTCCTGATCGCAGAGTTCGGCTGCTTTGCCTCAACACCCACCTTCTCGAGAACGATCCCGCGGGCCTGCGGCGCTCCCTCAAGGGGGTCAGATTTTACATCGAGTCCGAGCTGGCGCCGCGCGTAGTTGGTGTCGTGCCACCGGTCGTTCTTTGCGTCGCGCTTCAGCTTTCGGGCTGCAAATTTACCATTTCCCATCGAATACCCTCGTATAGGTTGAATTTGTAGATAGGAGCAACTCCTGGTGTGCTATAAAGCAACGCGCGTTACGGATTTATATATTGTGGAACCCGTCCGCGCGCCGATCTTTCGCCTTAGTTATTTGATCGGGAGCTGATATAATATTATATCCTGGCGAGCAACCTTCATTGATGATAACCCGGATATACAAGGAGGTTTTTTTCGAGGCGACACATCGCCTGATCCACTATCAGGGCAAGTGTTTCCGGCTGCACGGCCACCAGTGGCGTGTCGAGGTCTGGATCGAGGGGACAGCAGATGAGCGCACCGGGATCGTCCTTGACTACAACTGCATCAAAGAGGTCGTCGGGCGGTTCGACCACCAGGTGATCCTGAACGCAGAAGACCCCATGGCTGCGTGCATCGAGGCGTTCCACCCCGTCCTCACCACCGCGGGCGACCCGACGAGCGAGCTCCTCGCGGGGCTGATCGCGGAGATGATCGACGCCGAGGCCGCACGCCGGGGACACGACGCCCGGGTGACAAAGATCCGGGTATGGGAGTCGGTCTCCTGTTACGCAGAGCGCACCTATGATCGTCAGTGAGATCTTCCGGAGCCTGCAGGGGGAGGGGAAGAACCAGGGGCGGCCCTGCACCTTCATCAGGCTCGTCGGGTGCAACCTCCGGTGCGCCTGGTGCGACACCTCCTACGCCTGGGAAGGCGGGCAGGAGATGAGCGTCACCGAGGTCCTCGACCGGGTCTGGCTGCAGAACGGGAAGCATATCTGCATCACCGGCGGGGAGCCGCTCCTGCAGCGCGAAGAACTCCTCGAACTCCTCAAGAAGTTCAATCTTCACGGCTACACCGTCGAGATCGAGACGAACGGCACCCGCGACTTCCGCGAGATGCAGGACTACGCCTCCATCTGCATGGATGTGAAGTGCCCCTCCTCGGGCGAGCGGAGCGATCTCCGGCTCCTGCCCTCCCTCACCCCCCGCGACTCCGTCAAGTTCGTCGTGGCGAACGAGGACGACTTCCTCTACGCCCGGGCGGTGATGGCCCGCTACGATATCCAGGCCGAGATCATCATCACGCCGGTCGAGGGGTCCGACTACCGCGCCATCGCGGATTATATCGTCGAGGAGAACCTCCCGGTGAGGTTCCAGCTCCAACTCCACAAGATCCTGGGGATGAAATGATGAGAGCAGTCTGTCTGTTATCAGGCGGCATGGACTCCACCACGCTCGCCTACGTCGCAAAGGATATGGGCTACGATATCATCGCGCTCCACTTCACCTACGGCCAGCGGACGGAGGCAAAGGAGCGCGAGTGCGCTCAGAAGATTGCGGGCCTGCTCGACGCACGGGAGTTCGTCGAGATCAGCCTCGAGCACTTCACAAAGATCGGGGCGTCGAGCCTGACGGACGAGAGCCTCCCGGTCGAGGAGTATGCCGGCGAGGAGGAGGGGATCCCAAGCACCTACGTCCCCTTCCGGAACGGAAACCTCCTCGCCATCGCGACCAGCCTCGCGGAGGCCCGGCGGGCGGAGGCGATCTTCATCGGCGTCCAGACCGGCGACTACCCCGGGTACCCCGACTGCCGGCCGGAGTTCATCGAGGCGTTCCAGCGGGCGGTGGATCTCGGTACGGCCGCCGATCCCCGGATCACCCTGATGACGCCCTTCGTCCGGAAGACGAAGGTGGATATCATCAGGACGGGCCTCGCCCTCGGCGTCCCCTACGAGGAGACCTGGTCCTGCTACCAGAACAATGATACAGCCTGCGGCGTCTGCTCCTCCTGCCACTACCGGCGGGAGGCGTTCCGCGAACTCGGCCTTGAGGACCCGATCGCCTACGAGAGGTGACCATGGAGATCTATCGCGGCAGAAGGCTCACCATCGAGAAGAAGGGGGTCACCCTCCCGAACGGGACGACGAAGGAACGGGTGGTCGTCCACCCCGGCGGAGCGGTCGCCATCCTCCCGGTCGAGGGAGAGGACTGCTACCTCCTCCGGCAGTACCGGTTCGCCATCGACGACTACATCTATGAGGCGCCGGCAGGCACCATCGACGAGGGCGAGGAGCCGCACGAGACCGCGTACCGCGAGCTGATCGAGGAGACCGGGATGAAGGCGGAGCGGTTCGTCCCGAAGGGCTGGATCTACCCCTCCCCCGGCTACACCGACGAGCGGATCTGGCTCTACCTCGCGGAGGGCCTCTCCCCCTGCTCGGACTACTCGATGGACGACGACGAGGTGATCGAGGTCGTCCGCGTCCCGGTGACGGAGTTAAAGGCGATGATTGCAGACGGCCGGATCGTCGATGCAAAGACGATCTGCCTTGCCTGCCGCTGCCTCCAGTGAGAGCGCCCGGAGGGGGCGCGCGGGAGGTGCGCATATTTATGCCTTCCCCGGAGAAACACATAGTAGCTTCGAGATATGAACAATCTTTGGCAAGCCTGGTGAACCCCAATGGAAGAGACACAAACACAAGAGATGGATACCGCGCGACAGCGCTACGAGTTTAAGAAGATGCTCGAGAGGCTTGCGGAGAAGGAGGGGAGCGGTACCGAGCTGATCACCCTCTATATACCCCCGGATAAGCAGATATACGACGTGACCGCGCAGCTCCGCGACGAGTTCGGGCAGTGCGCGAACATCAAGAGCAAACAGACCCGGACGAACGTTCAGAGCGCTATATCCTCCATCCTCTCCCGGCTGAAGTACTACAAGAACCCGCCGCCACACGGCATGGCGGTCTTCTGCGGCACGATCAATATCGGTGGCGACCGCACCGATCTCGAGTGCGAGATCATCGAGCCGCCCGAACCGCTCAACACCTACATGTACCGCTGCAGTTCCTCCTTCGAGCTCGAGCCCCTGCAGCAGATGCTCGGCGAGAAGGAGGTCTACGGCCTGATCGTCATCGACCGGCGCGAGGCCTACATCGGTTTCCTGCGGGGCAACCGGATCGAGGCTGTACGCGGCGCCACCTCGACCGTCCCCGGCAAACAGCGGAAGGGCGGCCAGTCGAGTGTCCGTTTCCAGCGGCTGCGGCTGATCGCCATCAACGAGTTCTACAAGAAGGTCGGCGACCTCGCGAGCGAGATCTTCCTCGCCGAGA
Organism: Methanoculleus sp. UBA77; assembly: GCA_002499455.1. Taxonomy (GTDB): domain Archaea; phylum Halobacteriota; class Methanomicrobia; order Methanomicrobiales; family Methanoculleaceae; genus Methanoculleus. The sequence continues at coordinate 5,292 of DALN01000011.1, forward strand.
AGGACTTCTTCGAGCGGTTCAAGGGTGTGCTGATCGGCGGCCCGACCCCGACGAAGGAGGAGTTCGAGGCCGGCGGCTACCTCCACCACGAACTGCAAAAAAGGATCATCGGGCTCTTCGACGTCGCCTACACGAACGAGTCGGGGCTTGCCGAGCTCGTCGAGAACGCCTCCGATGCCCTGAAAGGCCTTGACATCATCAAGGAGAAGAACGTGATGAACCGGTTCCTCCAGGAACTGGTCAAGGACGACGGAGCGTCCTCCTACGGCGAGGAGAGCGTCAGGAAGAACCTGGAGATCGGCGCCGTCGACACCCTCCTCCTCTCCGACAAGCTCCGGAGAGCCCGGCTGAAACTTGCCTGCCCGACAGGCGACTACACCGAGGAGCGGACGGTCAGCCTCGAGCCGGGCAAACATATCAAGGACCTCGACTTCGGCACCTGCCCCAACGACGGCTCCCCTCTCTACGTGGCCGAGGAGTCCGATATCATCGACGAACTGACCGCACTCGCGGACCAGAGCAGCGCGACGGTCAGGATCATATCGGACGATTTCGAAGAAGGCTCCATGCTCTACAACGCTTTCGGCGGGATCGCAGCGATCCTGCGTTACAGGACCGGATACTGATGTTCCAGGAGAAGTACCACCAGATAGAGCGCATGCTCCGCGCATGCACCGGTGAAGAGGATGTCCTCCTCACGACAGGCGGGGATCACGCCGATCTCGCCTCAACGATAGCGTTCAAACTTGCAAAGATTGAGAAGCGGGCCCCCGCGAAGATCGCCGCCGATATCGCATCGAGGCTCTCGGCGGACCCCGAACTCGGCGATATCAGGGTCGAGGCCGCCGGCCCCTACGTCAACTTCCGGTTCGGCCCCGCACTCCTCGCCGAGGCCGTCCGTGAGGCGCTCGAGCCCGGCTACGGGGCTCTCCAGCGCCGTTCCGGTCGGGTCATCCTCGAACACACGAGCGCGAACCCGAACGGCCCGCTGCACGTCGGCCACATCCGGAACACCGTCATCGGCGACTCCCTCGCCCGGGCCTTCCGGAAGGCAGGACACGCGCTCGAGGTGCAGTATTACCTCAATGATATGGGCCGCCAGATCGCCATCGTCTCCTGGGGGTTCGATAACCTCGATATCCCTCGCAAGGAGGGCGAGAAGCCGGACCACTACGTCGCAAGGGTCTACATCGCGGCGAACCGGGAACTTGAGAAGAACCCGGAGATCGTAAAAGAGATCGACCACCTCATGCAGCTCGTGGAGCGCGGCGATGCCGAGACCGTCAAAAAGTTCCGGACAGCCGTCTCCCTCTGCGCCGAGGGGATCAGGGCGACCCTCGCGGCCATGAACGCCCACCACGACCGGTTCGTCTGGGAGAGCGACTTTGTCCGGATCGGCGACGTCGACCGGATCATCGAGCGGATCCGGCGCCTGCCGCAGGCCCACGAGGACGAGACCCTCTGGGTCGACCTCACCGAACAGGGGTTCGAGAAGAAGTACATCCTCCGGCGGAGCGACGGCACCTCGGTCTACAGCACCCGCGACCTCGCCTACCACGTCTGGAAGGGGCGCAACTACGACAGGATGATCGACGTCCTCGGCGCGGACCACAAACTGATCGGTGCCCAGCTCCAGGCCACCCTCAAACTCCTCGGCGAGCGGCCGCCCGAGATCGTCCACTTCGAGTTCGTCTCCCTCCCCGAAGGCTCGATGAGCACCCGGGCAGGCAAGTTCGTCTCGGCGGACGAGCTCATCGAGGAGGTTGCCGCGAAGGCGTATGACGAGGTGACCACGCGCCGGCCGGAACTCTCCGAGGAGGAGCGGCGGGCAATCGCGAAGTCGGTCGCCATCGCCGCCATCCGCTACGACATCGTGAAGGTCTCCCCCGAGAAGAGCACGGTATTCGACTGGAAGGAGGCTCTCGACTTCGAGCGGCAGAGCGGGCCCTACATCCAGTACGCCCACGCCCGTGCCTGCAGCATCCTTGAGAAGGCAGGGGACTTTACGCGGGCATACACGCTTGAGACCGACCACGAGGTCGCGCTCGCCCGGCACCTCGCCCGGTTCCCGGCCGTCATCGAGCAGACCGTCGAGGAACTCCGCCCGCACCTCGTCGCCGCCTACGCCCGCGAGCTCGCCGACCTCTTCAATGCCTTCTATCACTACGACCCGGTCTTGAAGAGCGAGGGCGAGACCCGGAACAGCCGGCTGACCCTCGTGGACGCGGTCAGGAACACGCTGCAGGAGTCCCTTGCGACCCTCGGGATCGATGCGCTCAGAAGCATGTAAGGCCCTGCGGAAGCAGGGTTACCAGTTCGTCAGCCCTGCCTCTTCGGCGGCCGTCAAGCCCTGCATGTGGAACAAGCGGGCGCTCAGGGGTGGGGAGATGTGCTACAAGGCGCAGTTCTACGGCATCGAGAGCCACCGTTGCGTCCAGATGACTCCGACCCTCAAATGCAACCAGCACTGCCTCTTCTGCTGGCGGTCGTTCGAGCACGAGGTCGTGGAGGAGGAGGAGTGCCCGCCGGAGGCGATCATCGCAAACCTCCGCCGCCTCCAGAAGAGGGCGCTCTCGGGCTACAAGGTCTCGCCCTACGTCGCGCCGGAACGGTTCGCGGAGGCCCTCGCCCCCACGATGGTCGCGATCTCCCTCTCGGGGGAGCCGACCTCGTACTCGCGCCTCCCGGAGCTCGTCGACGGCCTCAATGCGGAAGGGTATACGACGTTCCTCGTCTCGAACGGAACCCGGCCCGATGTCCTTGCCCGGTGCCGGCCCTACCAGGTCTACGTATCCCTCGACGCCCCCGACCGCGAGACCTACCTCCGGCTCTGCCGGCCGCAAGAGGACTACTGGGACAACATACAGGAGAGCCTTACCGGACTCGCCGGCCGCCGGTCGGCCATCCGCACCACCGTGGTCCGCGGCTACAACGACTTCTGCCCCGAGGGCTACGCGGCGCTCTACCAGGACTCCGGGGCCAGGTTCGTGGAAGTAAAGGGTTATATGTATCTGGGATACAGTAGGAACAGGCTGCAGAAGGACCAGATGCCGGAACACGCGGATGTAAGGGCGTTTGCGGAGAAAATTGTGCAGCATTGCGATTATAGTATCAGAGACGAGAGCCCGGCAAGCCGGGTCGTCTGTCTGGAGCGGAATGTATGAGATTCGATGTTGAAGAGTTCAAGCAGAAGGCAAGAGAGGACTTCGAGCACGCATGGCACGAAGGGCCGTCGGTCCTGACCCCGGCCGGGGTTGGAGGCCGGTACCCCCGGCTGAAGTACACCCGGGCGACCCCGCACCCGATCTTCGAGATCGTCCAGCGGCTCCGCGAGACCTACCTTTCGATGGGGTTTGACGAGGCGATCAACCCCCTGATCGTCGAGGAATCGGACATCTACCGGCAGTTCGGCCCCGAGGCGATGGCCGTCCTCGATCGGGTCTTCTACCTCGGCGGCCTGCCCCGCCCGAACGTCGGGATTGCGAAGAAGCAGATTGAGGAGATCGAAGGGATCCTCGGCCGTGCGTTGACGCCCCGGATCGAGGAGAAACTCCGCGAGACCCTCCACGGCTACAAGAAGGGGACGATCGACGGCGACGAACTGACGCACGAGCTCGCGGCCGTGCTCGAGGCCGACGACGCGACCGTGGTCCACATCCTGGACGCGGTCTTCCCGGAGTTCCGGGAACTGGCCCCCGAGTCGTCCCGGAACACCCTCCGGAGCCACATGACGAGCGGCTGGTTCATGACGCTCTCCGCCATCTGGGAGAAGCGCCACCTCCCCATCAGGCTCTTCTCGATCGACCGGTGCTTCCGGCGCGAGCAGGAGGAGGGGCCCACCCGCCTGATGACCTACCACTCGGCCTCCTGCGTCGTCGCGGGGGAGGACGTCACCCTCGAGGAGGGGAAAGCCGTCAGCGAGGCGCTGCTCTCGGCCTTTGGATTCACCGAGTTCCGGTTCCAGCCCGACGAGAAGCGGTCGAAGTATTACATGCCCGACACCCAGACGGAGGTCTACGCCCGCCACCCGGTCCTCGGCTGGGTGGAGGTCGCCACCTTCGGGATCTACTCGCCCTCGGCGCTCGCGGAGTACGGGATCGGCGTCCCGGTGATGAACCTCGGCCTCGGCGTGGAGCGGCTCGCGATGATCGCCTACCAGTCTAACGACGTCCGCCAGCTGACCTATCCCCAGTTCTTCCCGCAGGACCTCTCCGACCGCGAGATCGCGGGTGCGGTCCACCTGCGTGCTGAGCCCGCATCGGCGGTCGGAAAGCGGATGGCGGATGCGATCCGCGCCACTGCCGCGGAGCACGCCGCCGCCCCCGGACCCTGCGCATTCACCGCGTGGACCGGCGAGATCGCCGGGAGAGCGGTCGAGGTGATCGTCGAGGAGCCCGAGTCCAACACGAAGCTCTGCGGGCCGGCCTGTTTTAACGAGGTCTATGTCCACAACGGTGCGGTGCTCGGCGTCCCCGACACCGAGAAGTGGGCGGAGGTCAGAAAGGAAGGAGTCTCGACCGGGATAACCTACCTCGACGCCGTGGCAGGCCTCGCCGCCGCCCGGATCGAGGAGGCCGCACGGTGCGGGGAGGGAACCACCGTCCAGGTGAAGATGTCGAAGCTCCCCTCCGACGTCAACCTCCGGATCGAGGAGTACGCGATGCGCTACGTCACCGACCACAACAAAAAGGTGGACCTGCGAGGCCCGGTCTTCCTGACGGTCCGCTCCGTCATCCGGGAGCAGCCGTCTCAATAAGGTTCTTCTCCCGCCCCGGCCTCTCTTTTTTCCCGCCCGTCTCGTCCCGTTCCGCCTCGAGACATCTCCGGAGCAGCGGCAGCACGTCCCGCTGCGAGACCAGGTTGAACCGGGCCCGGCTCGGCGCGAGCCCGACCTTGACCGAGTAGGCTTCGGGCGGCATCGCGGCGAAGAGGTCCTCGTCGGTCCGGTCGTCCCCGATGGCGAGGACGAAGTCCCAGGCCCGCCCGGAGAGCCAGTTCAGCGCCGCCCGGCCTTTGTTGACGACGTTGTTCTTGATCTCGATCACCTTGTTCCCGTCGAGAACGCCGACGTCGAGGTTGGAGGTCAGGTGCAGGAGATCGTCCTTGAGCTCCTTTGCCCTCTGCGCACCGAGCACCGGTTCGGTCCGACGGTAGTGCCAGACGAGGGAGTAGTCCTTCTCCTCGATGAAGGAGCCGGGCGTGCGGTCGGTATAGAGCTCAAGCAGCGGCTGGATCTCCGCTTTCCACTCGTCCGAGAGCGCCTCGGGCATCCGCCACTCCCCGGATCGCTCTTTTACCCAGACACCATGCTCGGCGATGAGCCCGAGATCCATCTCCCCGAACCAGTTCTCCAGGGTATGCCGGTCCCTGCCGCTGATCACCACCACCTCGTTTCCCGGCGTCTGAATCAGACTCTGGAGGACCTCCCGTGTGGCCTCGCCCGGAACAGCCTTCTGCGGTTTTGCGGCGAAGGGCACCAGGGTGCCGTCGTAGTCGAGGAGGAGGAGCCGGTCCTTGCCGGAGTGGTAGTCGGCGACCAGCTGCTCCCTGATGGCGGGGGTGACGAGCTGCTCGGCGCGATCGACCTGGACGGTCCGGGCGTCGCCGAGACGGGTGAGGAAGTCGCCGACCCAGCGCTCGATGTCGTAGCGCATCAGCCTCCTCTGCATGATCCGGTTCCGCTCGATCTGCTCCTTCTCCGGCATGGCGAGCGCCGTCTCGATCGCCTCGATCACCGCGTCCTGGTCGTTGGGGTTGACGATGATGGCTTCGCCGAGTTCCTCGGCGGCCCCGGCCATCTCGGAGAGGATGAGCACCCCGGTGCCGTCGGTCCTGCTCGCGACGTACTCCTTCGTCATCAGGTTCATGCCGTCGCGGAGCGGCGTGACCAGGGCGACGTCGGCGGCGCTGTAGAACGCGACGAGCGTCTCGAACGGGAGGAAGTTGTAGAAGTAGCGGACCGGGGTCCACTCGGTCGTCCCGTACTTCCCGTTGATCCGGCCGACGAGTTCGTCGAGCCGTTTCTTCAACGCCCTGTAACTGTTGACGCTGGTCCGGGAGGGGACGGCGACGACGACGAAGGAGATCTTCCCCCGGTACTCCGGTTTCCTGTCAAGGAGCGCGTCGAAGGCCTCGAGCCGGAGCGGGATCCCCTTCGTGTAGTCGAGCCGGTCAAACGAGAGGACGATCTTCTGGTTTCCGTGCCTCTGCCGGATCCGGGTGATCTCTTTCTGGACCGGGGTGCTGCCTGCGGCGTCGGCGAACCGGTGGTAGTCGATCCCCATGGGGAAGAGGTCGGTCCGCACCACCCGGGTGCCGGTTCTCACCTCGCCGAAGGTGTGCTCGTAGCCGAGGAGCCGCCGGACGCTGGAGAGGAAGTGACGGACGTAGCCGTAGGTGTGAAACCCGATGAGGTCCGCGCCGAGGAGGCCGGAGAGGATCTCCTTTCGCCAGGGCAGGTGCCGGAAGACCTCGAACGACGGAAACGGGATGTGGTGGAAGTAGCCGATCTCCGCGTCGGGCAGGCGTTCGCGGAGCATCTGCGGCAGGAGCATCAGGTGGTAGTCGTGGACCCAGATGATGTCGTCGGGGCGGGCGACCTCCATGACGGCGTCGCAGAACCGCTCGTTCACCCGCTGGTAGACCTGCCAGGTCTTCGGGTCGTAGTCGGCATAGAGGTTGAAGTAGTGGAGGAGCGGCCAGAGGGTGTTGTTGCAGAACCCGTCGTAGTAGTGCTTGATGTCGTAGGGGGAGAGGAAGACCGGGTGGCACTGCTCCTTCCTCAATGCCTCGACGATCCGTTCCTTCTCCTCGTCCTGCTTCCTCTGGAGGTTCATGCCGGGCCAGCCGATCCAGAGGCTCTCGTAGGACTTGTAGAATGAGCCGACTCCGGTGGCAAGACCGCCGACGCTCCGTTGCAGGCGGAAGTCGCCGTTCTTTTTTGAGAGACTGACCGGGAGCCTGTTCGATACTATCAGTAACCTGTTCATGTGGTTCGACCTGCTTACGATCGGATTGATTGATCGCACCACAAGGATTCTCAACTAAAATTAAGTTTTTGGAGAAATCTCTAAAAATAGAGGATATCACCCCTTCGGTGAGCGCCACCTCTCCCGGGCTCCCCCGGCGCCGGCAGGCGCCGCTCACGCCGCGCATGGCCGGTTGGACGGGTTCCGGTGGAGATCAGGGGCGACAGCCGGCGGAGGGAGGGAGGTTGGGGTGGCGGGCGGGGGTGGCCTGGCTATTGAATGCCCGTGACCAGATGCAGGGAGACAAGAAGGAAACGCCGATCTCCAGAGCCATGCCCGGGCACCGGTTCCCTGGGACTGCGCACCTCCGGTGCTCGAGCTCCGGCCGTTCCGTCCGTCGCATTCCCATGGAACGTCGCTCCTACCGGTGTTCTCGCTCCCACTCAGAGGCCAGTCGCGTCCTGCGCCTCCATTTTCTGAAGGGGCCGGCAGATCCACTGACCCCCACCGCCCGGCGCTTCGCGCCCCCTCCTCCGCACCTGCGGTGCTCAAACTTCGTTCCTGATGGAACGTCGTCCCGCCCCCTCAGGGGGCGGGCAGTCCGTGGCGATACGCCCGGCCAAGAGAGACAAGCGAGTCTCCCTTCGGCCTGTTTACATGGAGTTCTGGTCTCCTGCCATTGAAGTGCGACTAGAGAGCGTATTCCTGTGAGACCAGGATGACGGGGCCTTCATGGCGGGACGGTGCGCCCTGTTGTCGAGCAGGCAGCCATGCGGATCTCGTTCCAGGAAAATAGTGCACGATACGGAACGGTTAAGTAAACGAGCCATTCATGTATCCGTACTGCTGTACAGGCTCTGGGTCGTTGAGGCTTACTAACGCCGCCGGTATCATCTGCAGGGGAAGCACTCCAGATGAACGTCTTCACAATCCAGATCGGTTCGCTTGTTCTAGCATGCTGCCTCCGTACAGGAATATGCCTAGCTGAAGAACCCAGGTGCCGGGAGCCGGAGAACTCTGTGGGAGAACTCAAACTCCTTCAGCCGATACAAACGAAGCAATGGCCCAACCTCCTCAAAGCAGGCCTGAACAAGAGGGAACCCGTCATCTTCACCCTCGGAGGGTTCTACTTCTCGAAAGGCGGAAAGAACGCATCGTATTCGGACCTGGAGAACGCCACCGACGCCTCACGGGGCATGCTCGGGAGTGCTACCTCTATCCTGCGGGAAACGTCATCGGTTTCGGCTACGGCGTCGAGGGCTATCTCGAAGTCACCCTCTGGAACGGTCCTCCTCGCCCGAAGACAACCTATTCAGTCGAAACACTGCATGCGATGATCGACGAGCAGGCGAGGGCCGTGGGATACGAGGATGTCCCGGTCAGGTTCACGGTGCGGACCTCCCCGCCGATACTGAATTTAGGCCCTCAATACGGGTAAAGACTGTCAGGTCCGGTGGTCGGAACGGAAGAGGAACGATAGTGGTGGCATGCAAAGCCACTCTGAAACCCACAAATGTATGTGTGACACGGGGAGCAGTAAGGTATATATTTCACGCATACATCCTATGTATGTGAGTAAATCCTTCCCGAAAAGGATGAGGCCGCCTTGAGGCGGGTGGGACGAAGTAGGGAAGGGATCACAGTTCTATTTCTGGCGCCCGTTAAAGAAATCTAGGCATATTTTCACGTTACCTTCTATCACGAAGTAGTGATCGTCGTAGGGCATGTAGTCCCTGAAATGGCGATGCACAGTTCCAGCAATGAAATCCGCTGCCTGAATGCAGAGGTTCTGTTTTGAGTCGGCGTGCATAATCTCCAACTGACACATTGCCAGTTGGCGAGAGGAGCCATTCTCAAGCGAGCGGAAAGCAAGATACCTGTCGAACTCTTCTCTAACTACGCCATCCAGAGACTTGTCTATGATTACATTAACATCCGAGGAAAATTCATAATCCGATATTACTGTAGAGACGAGAAAACCTGTGAGATAGTTATACAGGATCTGGCGCTGACTTTTAAGCCGAGGGTAAACCTGCTCTTTTCTCAGCAGTAGATACGCGATATCGACACCCGTTTTGGAGATACATTCCAGAACACGCCTCCGGTATGTGTCGTCGGTGTTGTGGTACTTCAACTCTGGAATGTTGCTGTACTTTTTTGGAAGTTTCTTCTTGACTCTGTTCATGCAGGTTTTTAGTCGTTGAACTCTCTCCGGCCCTTCTACAATAATAGCTCCAATAACAAAGTATGGTGAACTGCGTTCTGTAAATCCAAGGTCCCCGGATTCATCGATGTAAATGTTAACTCCAGAAGGAGAAGGAATTATATCAGATACTATCTCCACCCCGGATCATTCACTACGGTCATGAACAACGCTAATGTCTGGTTTGACAGCCAACTACATAGGCACTTGCATTTTACAATAAGGTCACCGGCCGATAGAGCTCGCACATCATCGAGATGACCCACGGGGTGCCTGTCCTACGAGTATATAGCAACCATCGTTCCATCCCAACCGGACGAACCGGCATCATGCCCCCACAGCACGACCGCCTGCTACCGACAGAGTTATATTTTTCTAACACATTGTTAGATATACATAACAGGTGACGCAATGAAGCGGCGATACGCGATACAGATTGCGGCGGGAGCGGCTCTCGCGGCTGCCGGGCTCGTCCTCCCGTTTCTTACAGACGGAGCAGAAGCACTCTCCTCGATCCTGGTCTCGATCGGCCTCGTGATCCTCATGGTGGCCGCCCTCCGGCACTGGAGGTTCCGGGACGAGCCGGAGAAGGACGAGCGGACGCAGAGGATCGGGGCATACGGCATCTCCTGGTCCTGGTTCCTCACCCTCGTCTTCCTCGCCATCCTCTTCTGGGTGAACTACCTCGGCGTCCTCGTCCTCACGGCCGAGACGGTGCTCCTCTCGACCATCCTGCTGATGGGGATCTCGGCCCGCATCTTCCAGTGGTACTTCTTCCGGCAGGGGGACGTGGCGTGAGGCAGGAGAACGCGGCAGGCCGGCACCTGCTCCGGAAGGGGGACGCCGGGTGAAGACCAGGATCCGGGAGCTCCGGGCAAAGATGGACCTCACCCAGGAGGAACTGGCGCAGCAGGTCGGGGTCCGGCGGGAGACGATCGTCTTCCTCGAGAAGGGGAAGTACAACCCCTCCTTAAAACTCGCCTGCAAAGTGGCCCGGACGCTCGGCTCCACCATCGAGGAGGTCTTCATCTTCGAGGAGGAGGACCTGGCGTGAACGGGCACACGGGTCCGTGGAGGTTCTTTCCGTCCGGCAAAAGCCCCTTCCCGTTGGAGGGGCGGTGGAGAGCACCCGCTCCGGGGCGATACAATGAAAACAACAGATGAATCGGAAAAATCTATTGGGGGCATTTTCTAAGTTAGAAATACGAGAATAAAAACATTCCGATTTTGAATTTGCCGTTTTTTAGCCAGAATGTCAGATTAACCCACGATTTATGGGTATTTTCAAGAAATGAATTTTTATTACGGCATGAAAATAATTTATGCCCTCAACCTGAACGTTCGGGGTGAGCGCGGATTCCGGGAAATATTTTCCTGCATTCCGGGAGATCCGTGTCATTCCGTTCTCCCTTATCCTCCCTTTCCAGATCCGGCGCCGCAGCCCCCGGCACCGTCATGACCTGGAGAGCCCTCGACGCGGCGCCTCTGTCCCGCCTCCGGAGGCATGACCCTTGAACCGCAGGCGACGCAGAACGCCGGACCCTTCCGATCGGTATCGGCGATGGTGTTCGAGAAATGCATGACACACAGGGGATTCCCGCAGTGAGTGAGCCCAAAGGTATGGCCGAGCTCGTGCACCGCCTCCACGACCGCCCGGCGCCGGAAGAGGCGGAGGTCTTCCGGCCGGCCGTAGAACGACTGCGTGAGGCGGCAGAGGGATATCAGGGCGTTTCTTCTGTCCGCGATCCCGAAGACGAAGTTCATGCCCGGCAGGTAGAGGTCGACGCCGGCGATCCCCAGCACCCGGTCGCGGCCGGGGTCCTCCCGCGGGACGGGGAGGGACCCAAGCACCATCTCCGCGTCGCACTGGCTGCGGACGGGGTTCCACGCGGCTACAGGAACCGGGACACCCTTCCCGATCGCCACGTCCGTCGGGAAGGTCCCCTGTAAGGATTCACGGAGCAGCCGTATCTCTCCCGGATTGACCTTCCCGACGGGGACGAGGATAATACTCATGCAGGTACCCGGTGCCGGGTATCGACCGGGGGGTTCTTGATGGTATCGGTCAGGGTTGCCCGGGGCAGGCGCCTGCAACGGAGGCCGGCTCCGCAATCCCGCCGTCCCCCCTGAGGATGCCAAAGAGCCGGGCGAGCGAGACGAGGTCCTGCCGGTTATGCTCCACCACCGGGACGAGCGGGCCGGGGTTCCCCGTCCGCCGGTAGGTCTGGTAGAACGCCGGCACCAGCGCGCTAGGGATATCGTCCTTTCGGCCGATGCCGAGGACGTTCGTCTCGAGCGCACAGAGACGGCAGCTCCCGAACGCATCCCGCCAGCGCCGGCGTGCGGGAGGGAGGATATCGAAGTGGGGGAGGGTGAGGTCCGCCGGGATGCCGTGGCGGGCGAACCGGTCGCGCAGGTAGGGGAGGTCGAAGGCCCTGCCGTTGAAGGTGACGAGGGCCGCGCCGTCCGCCTCGAGAT
>DALN01000011.1:17049-30270 GCA_002499455.1 Methanoculleus sp. UBA77
GTCGTGGAACCGGCTGATCTGGAGGAGGAGCGGGTCGGAGCACCGGTGCCGCCGCCCGATCCAGTCCGCAAGGCCGCGGGTATCCCCCTGCTCCACCGCGCAGAGGAGCCGGGCGGCCTCCCGGCAGTAGCGGGGATGCTCCATGAGGTCCGCGACCGTCCGGTAGCCGAGCCGGTTCAGCCTCCGCCCGGTCGCCTCGCCGATCCCGCACAGGAGCGTGAGGTCGGTAAGGACGGCCGAGGCTGCCCGGTCCGGGTCCCGGCTGTCGAGGCCCATGGGGCTCCGGGACTCGACGACATAGCATGTGCCGGCGGGGGAGGCAACCTCCCGGCCGCCGAAGACATCCTCGATGCTCCGGCCGTGGTATCCGGCGACGAGGTCGTCGTGGAGCCGCCTGGCCTCCCGGAACTCCTCTGTCTGCTCAAACGGGTATACCATTGCCGGCAGAGGGGTAGGCCTTCCCGGCATTCAAACGTAACCGCCGCGTGGTGAAAGTGAGCGGGGAGGACCTCAGGCACCGCATAAATACTTCTGCGGGCAACAGAGAGAAGAAGGCCATGCAGATCAAAGCGTTCCTGATCGATATCGACGGCGTCCTCTACGTCGGCGACCGGCCGGTCGACGGGGCCGCCGGGGCGCTCCGGGAACTCGACCGGCGGGGGATACCCTACCGGTTCGTCTCGAACACCACCCGCCGCTCCCGCCGGTCGGTCGCCCGGCGCCTGGAGGGGCTCGGCTACGCCCTCCCGGAGGCCTGGATCGTCACCGCCCCGGTCGCGGCCGCCATGCATCTCCGGGACGGAGGCCGGACCCGCTGCTTCCTCCTCACCACCCCCGACGCCCGCGCCGACTTTACGGACGCGGGCATCCATGCGGTCGGGGAGGATGCCGATGCCGTCGTGGTCGCCGACGCCGCCGAAGGCTTCACCTACGAGAGCCTGAATACGGCGTTTCGCCTCCTCATGGACGGCGCGGACCTGGTCGCGCTCGAGAAGGACCGCTACTGGATGGGCCAGGACGGGCTGATGCTCTCGGCCGGGCCTTTCGCCGCCGCCCTCGAATACGCCGCCGGGAAGACGGCCGAGGTGATCGGGAAGCCCTCACCGGCATTCTTCCTCCGTGCGCTCGCAGAGACCGGGGCCGGGCCCCGCGAGGCCGCGATGGTCGGCGACGACATCCGCACCGACGTCGGGGGTGCACAGGCCTGCGGGATGAAGGGGATCCAGGTCCGGACCGGGAAGTACCGGGAGGAGATCGTCCGCCAATCGGGGATCACCCCCGACCTCGTCATCGACTCGCTCGCGGACCTGCCGGAATATCTCTGAGACAGTGCGGCAATGGATCCCCGTCAGGCGCCATAAATCGTTGCCTCACGCGAAGTGCGAGCGAAGCGAGCTTGAGCACCGAAGGTGCGAGGCGCGAAGCCGCGAACTGTGACGGTTCGTAGAACCGGAGCTCGAGCACCGTCAGGTATGGAGGGGAGTTACAGCACCCATCTACCGTCTTCGCGCCCTTCGCGGCTTCGCGTGAGATGAAGTAAAGGGACAGTGACAAAGTCTCACACGAAACGGGGGAGGGGGCCCCGACATCAGCCCAGCGTGATGTAGCGGACGGCGGCCGGGACCCCGGCCTCCGCCGCCTCGTCCCGTATCCGGGCCACGGCGGTCTCGCAGTAGGCAGAGGAGATATCGATCCCGATGAACCGCCGCCCCAGCCGGCGGGCGACGAGGGTCGTCGTCCCCGCGCCGTTGAAGGGATCGAGGACCAGGTCCCCCCGGTAGGAGAAGAGTTTGATCACCCGCCGCGGGAGCTCCTCGGGAAACATCGCCGGGTGCCGGTATTCCTGCATCCTGACCTCCGCCGGGAAGGTCCATCTCGCAAAGACCCACTCCTTGAACTCGTCGCCGGTGATGTCGGCGTCCTCCTTCCGCCCGGCCTTGCGGTGCGTCTCCTTGTCGAAGACCTCGATGAACTCCCAGGTATACTTCAGGTAGGGCATCGAGGGCGACTTCCAGCTCCCCCAGGCGGTGTACCGGGCGTTGTAGTAGTTCTTCTCCCAGAGGATCTCCGCCTTCCAGAGGAACCCGATGGCGAGGAGCCGGGAGGAGATGATGTGGTGGGTGGGGACGTAGTCGGAGAAGAGCGGCTGGACATTGACCGCCATCCGCCCGCCGGGCTTGAGGATACGGTAGCACTCCCGCCAGACCGGTTCGAGTCTCCCGAAGTAGTCGTCCCATTCGCGGGTATCGTTCGTCCTCCCGTCCGCGTAATGGTGCCCGAAGTTGTACGGCGGCGACGTGAGGATGAGGTCGACGCTTCCATCGGGGATCTCCGAAAGGACCTTTCCGGCATCGCCGCAGATGATGCTGTCCGTGAACCGCCGGATGGTACGGGACCCGGAAGGGTTGACGGCATCGCTCGCGTCTGCCGTGCCCGGCCGGACCTCTTCCTTCCCGCCCTGGTCCAGTAAGCCTTCCCGTCGCATCCCGGCCGGACCCTCCGGGGGGCCGGTATACCCGGGAGGTGTTAAACGTAGCCCCCCACCTCACGCGGAGTGCGGGGCGCCGGGGCGGTGGCCACGAGATACGTTGTCTTGCGCATCTGGCTCCGGCGGATGACGGTCGGGTACCCGGCAGCCCGCTCGGCAAGGCAGGCAAACGTGGTGAACGCAGTTCTTTCCATACAAGAACCGTAGCGGGGACACTACTTAACCATAGGCCGCGTGCGGTGTGAAAGTGAAGCACCCGATGAGTCCGCCCGGCAGCCCGGCCGGCCCCCGTGCCGTGATAGCCGGAACGGCGGGCAGAACGGCATGGATCTCGGACATCGCCACGCTCTGCCCCCGTATCGGCCGAAACGGCATCTGTCAGGTTGGCAAGTGTTAATGTATCCCCTGACAAATACATGAAAAGGAGTGCCGTATGCTGGATATCAGTGATTTGCACGTGAGCGTGGATGGCACCGAAGTGCTCCACGACATCAACCTCCACATCGGACAGGGGGAGACCCATGTCCTGATGGGCCCGAACGGCTCGGGAAAGAGCACGCTGCTCAAAGCCGTCATGGGGTTCGGCGGCTACGCGATCACGTCGGGCTCAATCGTCTTCAAAGGGAAGGATATCACCAACGTGCCCATCCACGAGCGGGCCCATCTCGGGATCGGCATGATGTTTCAGCACCCACCGGCAATATCCGGGCTGAAACTCGGAAAGCTGCTTGTTGCTACGTCGCACATGGAAAAAGACGCGATAGAGGCGCTCGCACAGTCGGTCAACATGGATCACTTCCTTGACCGGGACATCAACGTCGGGTTCTCCGGCGGCGAGATCAAGAGGAGCGAGGTCCTCCAGCTGAAGGCCCAGCAGCCCGACTTCATCATGCTGGACGAACCGGAGAGCGGCGTCGATCTCGAGAACATGAACCTGATGGGCAAAGAGATCGCGGCCCTCCTCGAGAAGGATATCCACATCGTCAACCGCCAGCGGAGCGGTCTCATCATCACGCATACCGGCTACATCCTCGATTACCTCGAGGCCGACCAGGGGCATGTGCTGATCAACGGTCAGATCCGGTGTCACGGGAACCCCCGCGAGATCCTCAGAGTCGTCAAGGAGAAAGGATACGGAGAGTGTCTGCGTTGCAAACAGATGTAACCGATATGGAGCACCTCTCGGAGAAGGACCGGGAGCGCCTCGCCCTGACCGGCCTTGAGGTCGGGATGCAGAACCGGTGCGGGAGTTTCTTCCAGGTCGACCAGAAGGTGATCCAGACCACCTGCGGGGCCGAAGGGATCGAGATGCTCCCCATCGCGGTCGCCCTCGAGAAGTACGACTGGGTGAAGGACTACTACTGGAACGCCGTCCCGAAGGATAAGGACAAGTATACGCAGTACCTGGCAAAGCAGGAGAACCCGCAGGGCCTCGTCGTCATCGCGCAGCCGGGCGCAAAGATCGAGATGCCCCTCCAGGCCTGCCTCTTCCTCCGCGAGGAGCCGGTGCAACACGTCCACAACATCTTCATCGCGAGGGAGGGCTCGGAGATCAACATCATCTCCGGCTGCGCGAGCTCCTGGCAGAAGGAGCACGGTGCGCATATCGGGGTGACGGAGATCTACGTCGGCAAGGGTGCCAAAGTCACGTCGACGATGATCCACAACTGGAACCCGGGCATCAGCGTCTTCCCGCGGAGCGCCATCATCGTCGAGGAGGACGGCACATTCCTCTCGAACTATGTCTGCATGCAGCCGGTCAAGCAGATCAACATGTACCCGACCGCCCGCCTGGTCGGGAAGAACGCCGTCGCCCGGTTCTCGAGCATCGTCGTCGCGACGCCGGGTTCAATCCTCGACCTCGGCTCCCGGACCATCCTCGCCGCCGAGCATACGAGCACCGAGCTCGTCACCCGGGCGATCACCACCGGCGGCAAGGTCATCTCGCGGGGGCACGTCCTCGGCGAGAAGGACAACACCCGGGGCCATATCGAGTGCAAGGGCCTGATCTTAAAAGACGGCATCATCCACGCCATCCCCGAGATCGAGGGGACCCTGACCGGCACCGAACTCTCCCACGAGGCCGCGGTCGGCAAGATCGCCCGCCAGGAGATCGAGTACCTGATGGCACGGGGGCTCTCGGAGGAGGAGGCCACCGCAACCATTATACGCGGGTTCCTGGATGTTAAGATCAGCGGCCTGCCGCCAGTCCTGCAGGCGCAGATCGACGCCGCAATCGACAAAGCCGAGTCAGGCTTCTGATGCGTGAGACGTTATGACGGAGACCGACCCCTACTCGCGTGAACGCGAGGAGATGGTGGAGTTCCAGATCCGGGCCCGGGGGGTCAGGGACGAGCGGGTGCTTGCCGCGATGCGGAAGGTCCCGCGCCACCTCTTCGTGCCGAAGGACTGGGAGCGTGCCGCCTACGAGGACCGGCCGCTCCCCATCGGGGGAGGGCAGACCATCTCCCAGCCCTACATCGTCGCGGTCATGACCGAGCAGCTCGAACTCAAACCGCAGGACCGGGTGCTCGAGGTCGGAACCGGCAGCGGCTACCAGGCCGCACTCCTTGCCGAACTTGCCGGGACGGTCATCTCCATCGAACGCCTCAGAGACCTCGCCGACCGGGCGCAACAGAACCTCGCCCGGGCGGGGATCACCACGGTCCGGATCGTCGTCGGCGACGGCACGGAAGGCTACCCGCCCGAGGCACCCTACGACGCCATCATCGTCACGGCCGCATCACCCGGGATTCCGCAGCCCCTTGTCGACCAGCTTGCCGAAGGCGGGCGGCTGATCGCCCCGGTGGGGCCGCGGGAGTGCCAGGACCTCATCAAGCTCGTCAAGCGCGAAGGCAGGGTGGAGGAGATCCCGCTCGGCGGGGTCTGTTTCGTCCCCCTCATCGGGCAGTTCGGGTGGCGAGGAGAGGAGAGCCCGTGACGGTCTACGACATCACCCGCCCCCTCTCCGCGGACGCGGTCCTCTACCCCGGCGACGTCCGGCCGCAGTTCCACGAGGTCGACAACGGGCAGTACCGGGTGACGGAGATGACTCTTGGAACCCACACGGGGACGCACATCGATGCCCCGTCCCATTACCTCAGGGGCGGCATGACGGTCGATGCGATCCCGCCCGGGGTGCTGGTAGGACCTGCGCGGGTGGTCGACTGCAGCGACGCGGAAGGGCTCATCGAGCCGGAGCGTCTCGCCGGTAGGCTCGCCGGCACCCGGACACTCCTCGTAAAGACCTGGTTCTCGGGACGGCAGGAGTTCGATCCCGGGTACCCGTCGCTCTCCCCTGAAGCGGCGAAGGTCATCGTCGAGGCCGGGATCACCTGCCTCGGCACCGACACCCCGTCGGTCGAGGCGTTTAACGGGGATGGTTCGGTCCACCGCATCCTGCTCGGGAGCGGCATGGCCGTCCTCGAACTCCTCGATCTTGCGGCCGTGCCGGAGGGGGAGTACACCATGGCGGCGCTGCCGCTGCGAATCAGGGGTGCGGACGGGTCGCCCGTGCGGGTGATCCTCTGGGATAAGGAGGAATTTGCGTGAGTTTCTGGCATGAGGCAATCGGAAAGATCGAAGGGGTGCTCAAGGACAGCGGAGTCGAAGACGGCGTTGTGACGCTCGAGGTGACCTACGGCGGGGACGTCTGCCAGTACCCGAAGGGCGTTCGCATGGAGGGCCACTTCGGGGGGCGGAGCGGGCAGTTCGTCACGAGCGATCCGGTGCGGGCCAACACCCGGATCTCGTTCATGTTCGGCGCACCGCTTGCGAACCCCAAACAGCGGGCGGCGGCAGGCGCAATCGTCAATACCGTCTCGGCGTTCCTCTGCCTGGCACGCAGGCTCCGCCCCTGCACCCCCGACTGCTACGGCCCCTGCCTCGCGGAACTCTCGCGCGAGGTTGCCGGGAAACGGGTCTACCTCGTCGGCCCGATGCCGGTGCTGGAGCGGGCCCTCGCGGGGCAGACGGTCGACTCGCCCGAAGCCGCCGATCTCCTCCTCGTCGCCGGCGACGGCATGACGACCGATGCCGGGGTTGCCTGCATCGACGAGTACCGGGGCAGGAAGCGAATGATCTTTCTCGGCCCCTCGACCGCCGGAGTGGGGGGCCTCTTGAATCTCGAGCACTGGTGCCCGTACGGCCGATGAATATCTTTTTTTAGGAAAAAAAGGATTATACAGGAGTATGCTTTTCGGCTCTTCCGGAATCCGGCAGGAGTTCAGCCCCGGCCTCGTCAATCTCGCCCTCCGCATCGGAGCGGCCGTCGCAGACGGCGCACCGACCATCGCCGTCGGCAGGGACACCCGCACCACAAGCGAACTACTCGAACACTGTGTCGTCGCCGGGATGCTCTCGGCCGGTGCAACCGTCTATTCCTGCGGCATCGCGCCCACCCCGACCGTCGCACACGCGACAGGATGCGTGGACGCGGGGTGCATGATCACCGCCTCGCACAACCCCGAATCCTACAACGGGGTGAAACTCTTCAACCCGGACGGATCGTCGTTCACCCTCCGGCAGCAGGCGGCGATCGAGGAGGCGCTCAAAGGCTCCCACTGGAAGAGCTGGGACGAGCAGGGGCACGTCTTCTCCACCGACGCCGTTGATGCGCACCGGGAGGCGATCCTTGACCGGATAAGCCTCTCGCGGCCGATCAGGGTCGTGCTCGACTGCGGCAACGGCGCGGCAAGCGTCATCACCCCCGACCTCCTCGCAACGGCAGGGGCGACCGTCGTCGGGCTGAACTGCAACGTCTCCGGCCGGTTTGCCCGGCCCTCGGAGCCGCTCGAGGTGAACCTCCCCTACGCCGGGGAGATTGTCCGGAAACGGGAGGCCGCGTGTGCGATCATCCACGACGGCGACGCCGACCGGATGATGGCCTTTGACGAGCGCGGTCGCTACATCGACGGGGACCACCTCCTGATGCTCTTTGCGAAGTACCTCGACCGGAAGCGCGTGGTCACGACCGTCGACGCCTCGATGGCGATCGAGGAGGTCGCGGAGGTTCACCGCACCCCCGTCGGCGACAGTTTCGTCTCCGAAGAACTCCTCTCCTGGGGAGACTTCGGCGGCGAGGCGTCGGGGAGCTGGATCTTCCCCGAACACTCCTACTGCCCGGACGGGATCTACGCCGCGGCCCTGCTCTGCGAGATCGCATCCGAGTGGTCGATCGCCGAAGAACTCGACCGGATGCCACGCTATACCCTTCTGCGCGAGTCCTACCGCATCCCCGCGCCCCGCGACGTCGTGACGGCGATGGGGGCCGACGAGCCGACCCACGGGGTCCGGTTCGAGGACGAGGACGGCTGGTACCTGATCCGGGCGAGCGGCACCGAACCGAAGGTCCGGATCACCGCCGAGGGAAGGACCCCGGAAAAGGCGAAAGAGATGCTTGACCTCGGGCACGCCGCCCTTGAGAAGGCAAAACGCAGTCTGGAGTGAGTCTATGCAGTGTGTCGTACTTGCAGCAGGAGAAGGGAAACGGATGCGCCCCCTGACCGGCCGGCGCCCGAAGGTGATGCTTCCCATAGCGAACCGCCCGATGATGGAACACCTGGTCCTCGCGGCCCGCGATGCCGGGATCACCGACTTCATCTTCGTCGTCGGCTACTTCGAGCGTGAGATACGGAACCACTTCGGGGACGGCAGCGCCCTTGGGGTGAAGATAACCTACGTGACCCAGCGCCACCAGCTCGGCACCGCAGACGCCCTGCGTGCGACGGCGGGGATGGTCAGCGGCAGGTTCCTCCTCTTAAACGGCGATATGGTTCTAAAGACGGACGATATCCGGGAACTCTGCCAGAGAAACGCCCCCTGCGTCGGGATCCACGAGACCGACCACCCGCAGGACTACGGCGTCGTGACCGTAGAGAACGACCGGATCACCGGCCTTGAAGAGAAGTTGGAGCACCCGAAGAGCAACCTGATCAACGCGGGCGCCTACCTCTTTGATCCCGACATCTTCGACCTCCTCGGCAAGATAGGGATATCCGGGCGCGGGGAGTTCGAGCTGACCGATGCTCTCGACACGTACATCAAGAGAGGGGAGCTCACGGCGCACCCTCTGGCTTACTGGCTCGACGTGGGACAGCCCTGGGACCTCCTCGATGCAAACGGGGCGCTCCTTAGCGCGATGCACCACGAGAAGTACGGGACCGTCGAGGACGGGTGCACCATCCCCGAGTCGGTCAGCATCGGGAAAGGGACGGTGATCCGGGCCGGGACCTACATCGAGGGCTCCTGCATCATCGGGGAGAACTGCGTCATCGGCCCGCACGCCTACATCCGCGGCTCGACCGCGATCGGCGACGACTGCCACATCGGGCACGCGACCGAGATCAAGAACTCCATCGTCATGCCGGGGACGAAGATCCCGCACTTCAACTACATCGGCGACAGCGTCATCGGGAGCGGGTGCAACTTCGGGGCCGGGACCAAGGTTGCAAACCTCCGGCACGACAACGGGCCGGTGAAGGTCTGCGGGAAGTCGACCGGCCGGCGGAAGTTCGGCGCCATCATCGGCGACGACGTCCTCTTCGGGATCAACTGCTCGGTCAACGTCGGGAGCCTCATCGGGAGCGGGACGCGGGTGGCACCCCACTCTCTCGTCGAGGGATGCATCGAGGACGGGTCGGTCATCAGGTGAGGAAAGAATGCAGGCAGTTATTTTAGCCGCAGGAGAGGGGAGCCGTCTCCGGCCGCTGACGCGGAGCAAGCCCAAGGCGATGCTCCCGGTCGCGAACCGGCCGATCATCGAGTACGTCATCGATGCCCTCCTCGAGAACGGGATCCGCGACATCGTGGTGGTGGTCGGCTACCGGAAGGAGGACGTCATCCGGCACTTAAACAGGCTCGACGCCCCCATCCAGGTCGTCGTGCAGGAACGCCAGCTCGGTACCGCCGACGCCCTCCGGGCGGCCCAGTCCGAGATCACGGATGACTTCCTGGTCCTTCCCGGCGACAACTACATCAACGCGGAGTCGATCGCCCGGATCAAGCAGGAGCAGAACGCCATGCTCGTCGCCGAGCACCCGAGCCCCTCGGACTTCGGGGTCGTCGTGATCAGGAACGGCCTCGTCCGCGAGATCATCGAGAAGCCCGAGGACGCCCCGACGTTCACCGTCTCGACCGGGATCTACTCGTTTACGCCCGATGTCTTCTCCTACCTCCAGACGAACGAGATCCCCGACGCTCTCGCCGCGATGATCGCATCCGGCAAGCGGATCCGGGCGATCCCGGCGGACGACTGGCAGGACGCCATCTATCCCTGGGATCTCCTGAAACTGAACAGCCGGATGCTCAGGGGGATCGCCCCGAAGATCGGCGGGAGGGTCGACGCATCCGTCATTCGCCGTGGTGTGGTGCGGATCGGGACCGGGACGACGATCGGGCCGAACACCGTCATCTACGGCCCCGTAACCATCGGGGACAACTGCAACATCGGCCCGAACTGCGTCATCATGCCGGACGTGAGCATCGGAGACCGGGTAGTGCTCGAACCCTTCACCTACGCCGCCGACTCGCTCATCATGAGCGACGTGAATATCGGGTCCCACTCGCGGATCGTCTCGGCCGTCTTCGGCCAGGGGTGCATCCTCGCCGACCATACCACGACCTACCCGTCCGCGAGTTTCCTTGAGGTCGGAGGCCGGGTCATGAAGGAGAAGTTCGGCGCAGTCCTCGGTGAGGGGGTCCGTGCGGCACCGTTCACAACATTTAAGAATTGTATTGCAGGTAACAGTGTCACCATTGACGGGGGAAAGACAGTGGTCGGCCTCATCGAGGATGGCACCCGGGTGATGTAGAATGTGTGGCATTGTCGGCTACATCGGAAGGCGGGACGCAACGCCGATCCTGATCCAGGGGCTGAAGCGGCTTGAGTACCGGGGCTACGACTCGTTCGGGCTTGCGACGGTCGGGAGCGCGATCGAGGTTTACAAGAAGACCGGCCGGATATCGGACGGCGAGGCCGGGGCGGTCGGCCTCCACGGGTGCACCGGGATCGGGCACACGCGGTGGGCGACACACGGCGAGCCCAACGACGTCAACGCCCACCCGCACACGGACTGTGAGGGAAAGATCGCCGTTGTCCATAACGGGGTCATCGAGAACTACAGCGAACTCAAGCGGCAGCTCCAGGCACGCGGCCACATCTTCCGGTCAGAGACCGACACCGAGGTGATCGCCCACCTCATCGAGGAGCACTACGACGGCGATCTCCTCAGCGCGGTCAGCACGATCCTCCCGCTCCTCCACGGGTCGTATGCCGTCCTCGCGATCGCGGAGGACACCCAGAGGATCGTCGCCGCACGGAACGCGAGCCCCCTCGTCCTCGGGGTCGGGGATGCCGAGGTCTTCGCCGCCTCGGACATGACGCCTCTCCTTGAGTACACCGAGCGCGTGATCTACCTCGAAGACGGTGATGTCGCCGATCTCACCCCCGACCGCTACACCATCTACCACGACAGCCGGACCGTGGACCGTCCTGTGGAGCTGATCAACTGGTGCGTCGAGGATACCCGGAAGGGCGGGTTCGCCCACTATATGTTAAAGGAGATCTACGAGCAGCCCCAGTCCTTCTACGAGACCATCCGGGCCGGCATCAGCGACCGTATCCGGGAGATGGTGCTGGAGGCCGAGGAGATCACCCTCGTCGCGTGCGGGACGTCCTACCATACCGCCCTGGTCTTCAAGTACCTGGCTGAATCGCTCTGCAACATCCCTGTCCGGGTCGAGATGGGGTCGGAGTTCAAGTACTTCATACCCCCGCTCCGCGGCCTCGTGATCGCCGTCTCGCAGTCGGGGGAGACGGCAGACACGCTCGCCGCCTTAAAGATGGCGAAAGCCCGCAACTGCCCCACGCTCGCCATCACCAACATGCAGGGGAGCACGGTCACCCGTATCGCCGACCAGACCCTCCTGATGCGGGCTGGCCCCGAGATCGGCGTCGCCGCGACCAAGTCCTACATGGCGCAGCTTGCAGCGCTGATGCAGATCGTCAACGTGCGGTGCGACGGGGCGTTCGACGACGTCCTCTCGCACGCGCACCTTGCCATCGGGGAGGTTCTCCTCCAGGAGGTCAGGGACGCGGTCGCCCTCTGCTCGGAGGCCGAGCACGTCTTCTTCGTCGGGAGAGGAGCGTTCTACCCGGTCTCGATGGAGGGCGCCTTAAAGATGAAGGAGATCAGCTACGTTCACGCCGAGGGGTATGCAGCGGGCGAACTCAAGCACGGGCCGTTCGCCCTGCTCACCGCGGAGACGCCGGTGGTCGCCATCTGCACCCCCGGCCCGACCTACGGTGTGATGGCCTCGAACATCAAGGAGATGAAGGCAAGGAAAGCCCCGATCATCGCCCTCGGCGTCGCCGGGGATACGGAGCTTGCGGAGATAACGGACATCTTCATCCCTATCCCGAACACACATCTCCTCATACAGGTGCTGACCGCGTCGGTTATTCTCCAGCTGCTCGCGTATCACACCGCCTGTGCCCTCAAGTGCGACGTTGACAAGCCCCGTAACCTGGCAAAGAGCGTGACTGTTGAATGATAGAGTATGGACGTAACGCCCTCGGCGAGGGGGCGAGAGTATTCGAGCCGGTGACCGTCGGGTTTCCCTCCCGCGACCGGATGAACGAGAGAGACTACCCGGGCGCCACCATCGGGAAGAACGCGGTCCTCCGGTCGGGGACCATCATCTACTGCGACGTGACGATCGGCGAGAACTTCCAGAGCGGCCACAACGTGCTGATCCGCGAGAAGACCACCATCGGGAACGGTGTCGCGATCGGGACGGCCGCCGTGATCGAGGGCGATTGCACGATCGGCGACGATGTCCGCCTCCAGAGCCTGGTCTACATCCCCACCGGCGCCCGTATCGGCAACCGGGTCTTCATCGGCCCGAACGCCGTCCTGACGAACGACCGCTACCCGCCGGGACCCCACGAGGGCCTCCGCGGCCCGGTCATCGGAGACGACGCCGTCATCGGCGCGAACGCGACGATCCTCCCCGGCGTCGCTGTCGGCGAGGGAGCGTTCGTCGCGGCCGGCGCGGTCGTGACGAAGGATGTCCCGCCGGGGATGCTTGCAGTCGGAGCGCCGGCACGGTTCCGGCCGCTGCCTCCGGGGGCGGTCCGGTGAGGCGGGAGATCCCCGTCGCCCGCCCGCTCGTCGGGGAGGAGGAGGCCGAGGCAGTCACCCGCGTGCTCCAGTCGGGGATGCTCGCCCAGGGCTCGGTTGTGACGGAGTTCGAGTCGCGGTTTGCGGAGTACTGCGGTGCAGCCCACGGGATCGCCGTCAACTCGGGGACCGCGGCGCTTCACGCGGCGCTGCTGGCCGCCGGCGTCGGGCCGTGGGACTCGGTGATCGTCCCGGCGTTCACGTTCTTCGCGACGGCCTCAAGCGTCTCGATGTGCGGCGCAACCCCGCTCTTTGCCGACGTCGACCCGCAGACGTTCAACATCGACCCCGACTCGGTCGCGGACCTCATCCAGGGCGACACCCGGGCGGTCATCGGGGTTCACCTCTTCGGCCAGCCGTTCGACGTCGCCCCTCTCCGCGATATCTGCGACGACCGGGGGATCGTGCTCATCGAGGACGCGGCTCAGGCACACGGCGCGGAGTACCACGGGAAGCGGGCGGGGAGCCTCGCCGACCTCGCCTGCTTCTCGTTCTACCCGACCAAGAACATGACCACGGGCGAAGGGGGTATGGTCACGACCGGCGACGATG
>DALN01000011.1:30285-37537 GCA_002499455.1 Methanoculleus sp. UBA77
AACTACCGGATGACGAACATCGCCGCGGCCATCGGCCTCGTGCAGCTCGACCGGGTCGAGGGATTCAACGAGCGCCGGATCCACAACGCCCGCTACCTCGACCGCCACCTTGCGGGGACGGGGCTCGTCACGCCCCGGGTTGCGCCGGACGTCCGGCACGTCTACCACCAGTACGTGGTGAAGATCCCCGCCGGCTACCCGCTTGGGCGGGACGCGTTCATGAAGGCGCTCGCGGAGCGGGGTATCGGCACCGCTATCCACTACCCCATCCCCGTCAATGAGCAGCCGGTCTACGGGGGCTGCAACGGGAAGACGCCCTGCCGGGTATCGGACGGTCTTGCCGACTCGGTCGTGAGCCTCCCCGTCCATCCTGCGGTGACGGACGAAGACCTGGCGTATATCTGCGACGCGGTCCGGGACCTCCCGGCCGCATAACCGCCCATCCAGACCCGGTCATTATGAGGATTTTGCTCGTCTCCACCCAGGACTACATCCACCACCCGATCCCTTCGAGGCACCACAACATCTTCGAGGAGCTGGCGACCCGGCACGAGGTGCACGTGCCCCACTTCCATGTCAGCAGGGGGAAGGAGCGCGAGACCCTCCTTCACGTCCACGAGGCGACGCAGTTCGCGGTCGAGAGCCCGTTCCTCCACTACACCTTAAACGCCCCCTGCCACTACCGGGTCATCAGCGGGATCATCCGCGATTACGATATCGATATCGTCGTCGGCGCCCACGTCCTTGCCGGGACGGCGATGGTCCGCGCGGCGAAGAAAGCCGGCGTCCCGGTGGTCTTCGACCTCAAAGACTGGTTCCCCGACTCCGCCGCCGCCTACTACAAGAACCCCGCAATGAAGTGGCTGCTCCGGGAGGGTGTCCTCGCCATCACCCGCTACAACCTCGACCACAGCGACGTCGTCACGACGGTCTCTCCGGGGCTCGTCGAGAAACTCCGGAAGTACGGCTACGAGGCGGAACTGATCACGAACGGGGTCAACACCGAACTCTTCCGCCCGATGGACGGCACCGCGATGCGGTCCGCCCTCGGGATCGCACCCGACGCCTTCGTGCTCGGCTTTGCGGGAGCGGTCGAGCGGTGGTACGCCCTCGACGAGGTGATCCGCGCACTCCCGGCGATCCGGAAACGGCACCCGAACGCCGAACTCCTGATCGTCGGTGGCTCGCTCTTCACCGGCTACCTCGAGGAGCTCCGGGCCCTCGCGGCGGACCTCGGGGTCGGCCGCGAGGTGCACTTCACCGGGGCCGTCGACTACCGCGACCTCCCCGGCTACGTCGCCCCGATGGACCTCTGCCTCATCCCGCTCTCCCCTCCCCAGTGGGTCGACATCGCTCTCCCGAACAAGTACTTCGAGTACTCGGCCTGCGGAAAGCCGATCCTCTCCACCCCCATCCCCGATATGCTCCGGATGGGCGGCGACCGGATCGCCGTCTACCGCAACAGGGATGAGTTCGTGGAGAGGGTCGATGAGGCGGTCCTCGCCCCGCCACCGGCACCCGCCGGGATAGAGGAGCACAGCTGGAAGAAGAAGGCCGAGGCGTTCGAGAAGATCTTTGCACGGTTGACATGAAAACACCGGGATTCACCCTATTTTTCGGTCCCGGAGATACGCCAAGATTATTAATGGTTCGAAGGGAAACAGATTCCTGACAAGGAGGGTCCAATGGCTCACGTGGATCTCGAAAAATACCGACCGTACATAATCATTGGTTTTATCGTCCTCTTCGCCGTGCTCGCGTTCTGGACGCGAGGTATCCCCGCAGAGGGGCTGGTGACCGCCGACGGCGTCAATCTTCTGGGCAACGATCCCTGGTACAACCTTCGCCAGGTAGAACAGACCGTCGCGAACTTCCCCGGTTACGCCTGGTTCGATGCGATGACGCTCTACCCGACCGGCGATGTCATCTACTGGGGACCGCTGTTTATCCAGATCATGGCGACGCTCTGCGTCATCGCCGGCGCAACGACGCGGCCGGAGATCATGGTGGTGGCATCGTGGGTCCCGCCGCTGATGGCCGCGGCGATGGTGCCCGTCACCTATCTGCTCGGAAAGAAGATCGCCAACTGGAAGACCGGGCTCATCGCGGCAGGCCTGATCGCCGTCATCGGCGGGAACTACGCCTACCGTTCCCTCTTCGGGTTCGTCGACCACCATATTGCCGAGACCCTGTTCTCGACGATCTTCGTACTCGCCTACGTTGCGGCGCTGATCGCCGCCCGGGATCACCCGTTCTCCCTCAAGGACCGCGAGACCCT
Source organism: Methanoculleus sp. UBA77 (assembly GCA_002499455.1). Classification (GTDB taxonomy): domain Archaea; phylum Halobacteriota; class Methanomicrobia; order Methanomicrobiales; family Methanoculleaceae; genus Methanoculleus. The sequence continues at coordinate 32,564 of DALN01000011.1, forward strand.
GAATCTCGGGGCCTTGAAGACCCCGTTGATCGTGTCGGCGCTCGCGGGCGTCGCGTATCTCCTCGGCTTCTTCAACATGCCGACGATGATCCTCTTCGCGCTCATCGTGGCGGCGTTCACCCTGGTCCAGTTCCTCCTGGACTACTTCCAGGACCGGGCAAGCGATTACCTGGTCCTCGTGAACGCCGTCACCTTCGGCGTCGTCATCCTCGGGACCGTGGCGTTCGGCTTCCCGCACCCCGGCATTGACCTCTCCCGCTACACCGTCGGGCATGTCATCGCCAACGCCGCCCTGATCGCAGGGACGCTCGCGCTGTACGGCCTTGCGACCTACCTCCGGGAGCGGCCGAAGTACTACTTCCCAGCCGCGCTGGTGGGCGTCGCGATCGCAGCCGTCGCGGTGCTCTACATCGCCCTGCCCGATGTCTACAATCTCCTGGTTGCAAGCCTCTTCGCCTTCTTCGGCGAGCAGCCGATCACCACGACCGTCCAGGAGGCGCGGGCCTGGTCGTTTGACGCCGCATGGATGACGTTCCACTGGGGCCTCCTGCTCGCGGCGGGCGGGATCGCCGTCCTACTCTGGCAGAACCGCGAGAAGGTGAAACCCGCCCACATCTTTGTCCTCGTCTGGACGCTGATCATCCTTGCCTCGACGATGGCGCACGTCCGCTACGAGTACTACCTCGCGGCAAACATCGCCCTGCTCGCGGCGGTCTGTGTCGGTGCGGTCCTGAGCATGGGATGGAAGGAGGCTGCACGCTTCGCGGGCTCCGCAACCTCCGCGGTTCCTGCAAACCCGGGTGCCGCGGCGAAGGGAGAAGAGCCGGCAAAGAAGGCGAGAAAAGGAGGGAAGGCTCCCGAGGCGAAGAAGTCAAAGGGAGCCTCGAAAGGCCAGCCCGACTACCTGATAGTCGGGGCCTTCGCCGCCGTTGTCATCCTGACGCTCCTCTTCGCCGTGAGCTCCCTCCAGGCGAACATCGCCCTGGCGAACAGCGCGAAATACGGCGGCATCGACTCGCAGTGGATGGAGGCGCTCGACTGGATGGGTGCAAACACCCCCGATCCCGGCGTCGACTACACCGCCATCCACGACCAGGATTCCTTCACCTACCCGGAGACCTCCTACGGCGTCATGTCCTGGTGGGACTACGGCCACTGGATCACCTTCATCTCGAAGCGTATCCCGAACAACAACCCCTTCCAGCACGGGGTAGCCGGGCCGAACGGCTCTGCGGTCTACTTCGTCTCGACCGATGAAGCCGCCGCAAATCGTGTCCTCGACAACATCGGGACCCGCTACGTCGTCACCGACTTCCAGCTCACCACCGGGAAGTTCCACGCCCCGGCGACCTGGGCCGATCCGGAAGTGGGTATAGATCGGTTCCAGCCCTACTTCTTCGTCCCCACGGGCGCGGGCTCGACGAGTTACCAGGCGGTGCCGTTCTACAACCAGGAGTACTACCTGACGATGATCGCCCGCCTCCACAACTTCGACGGGTCCATGACCGACCCGACGTCGCAGGTGATCTACGCCGAGTACCGCGACGCGAGCGCCGCAGGCACCTCGCTCCCCGTCATCACGCGCACCGAGCAGGTGAACGCCACCGCAGGTGCCGCCGCGGTGGAGGCATACAACAGGAACGCTCCGGCGGGCTCCCACGCGACGCTGCTGAACATGTACTACCAGTATCGCGGCGACTCGATCCTCCAGCCGGTCGAGCGGGTGCCGGCGCTGCAGCACTACCGGCTCGTCCACGAGAGCCCCCAGAACATCTACGGCAACGTCGGTGCGAACGGGCCCGACCTGAAGTCCGTCAAGATCTTCGAGTACGTCCCCGGCGCCGTGATCAAGGGCGAAGGGATCATCGAGGTGCCGGTCACGACGAACACCGGCCGGACGTTCACCTACCGACAGGAGAGCGTGAACGGCACGTTCACCGTCCCCTACGCCACGGTTGGGGGGCCCGACGGGGTCAGGACGACGGGACCGTACCGGATCGCGGGCACCGGCCAGACGTTCGACGTAACCGAAGAGGATATCCTGCAGGGACGCACCATCAACTGACGAGGATGCGGACTTCGGTCATTTACGGTGACGTCTTCACCAGACACGATATGGAGGCTCACCCCGAGTCGGGCTCCCGGTTGCGGGCGGCCCTATCGGGCGTTCCCGATAACGTGCGATGGCGTGCTCCGGTCCTCGCCACCGAGGAGGACCTGGAGCGGGTCCATCTTCCCCGCTACGTCCGCTGGGTCAGGGAGATGGCAAGGGGAACCTGTTTTTTAGACGTAAACACCTACGTCACCTGCCACTCCTTTGAGGCTGCGTCATACGCCGCCGGCTCGACCTACGCCGCCGTGGAGCGGGCGCTCGACGGCGAGCATCTCTTTGCCCTGGTCCGCCCGCCGGGGCACCACGCCGAGCCCGACCGGGCGATGGGGTTCTGCATCTTCAACAACGCCGCCGTCGCGGCGGCAAAAGCGCTTCGTGATGTCGACCGGGTGGCGATCCTGGACTGGGATCTGCACCACGGCAACGGGACGCAGAAGGCCTTTTACAACAGCGACCGGGTGCTCTACTGCTCGGTGCACGAGGAGAACAGTTTCCCGAAGACAGGATGGATCGACGAGATCGGGACCGGAGCGGGCCGGGGCTACACCCTCAACGCCCCGCTTGCGGCAGGGTGCACCATCTCCGATTATCAGTATATCTTCACCGAGGTCTTCATCCCGGCGATCGTCCGGTTCCGCCCCGACGTCCTGATCATCTCCGCCGGCCAGGACGCCCTCGGCGACGACGAGCACGGCCGGATGAACCTCGTGCCCGACGACTACGGTACGCTCACCGGAATGCTGGTCGACGGCACGGATCTCCCGCTCGCGCTGACCCTCGAGGGGGGCTACGGGCCGTCGCTCGGAAAGGGGATCGCCGCGATCTTCCGCGCTCTCCGGGGGGAACGGCCCGTTCCCGAGGAGAGGGCCCTCCACCGGGGGACGGAGCGGGTCGCGGAGATCCTGAAGAAGGTCCGGTTCTATTAACGAGTCCGGGGTTAGGTGTGCCGGCGCACGATCTCACGCGAAGCCGCGAAGAGCGCGAAGTCGGTTGGTTGTTAGCATCTCCCTTCGTGGCTTCGCGGCTTCGCGCGAGTTAATGGGCGCGGATAGCGATACGGCCTCACGCGAAGTGCGACGGGCCGGAGGGGCAAAGGGGGGTCACCCCTGCGCCGACCGCTTCCGCTCGGGGTCCATGTAGGAGACCTCAAAGCCGGGCATGACGACCCGCACCACCGGCACCGCTGTTCTGGAGAGGTCGCAGACGCAGACCCGGTCCGTGTGGGGCTCGACCTCCGCAAGCACCCGCCGGATATCGAGGTCGAACCGGGGTGTGCTCGCGTCGGGGATGTCGGCGACATCGATCGTCTCTGCATCGGCAAACCACATCCTGTTGATCCGCTTCAGCCGGTCGTAACCCGCCTTCCGGATGACCATCTCCCGCTGGGGATCGGTGTTGCGGCCACCCTGGAGGTAACTCCCCCGGCTCCAGGCAACCTCGGTCAGGGCACGGAGCGCCGCGATCTCCACTGAGAGGTGGGTCCCCGACCCGATGACGAGCATCGCCGGATCCTTCGTGACGGTGTCGTCCGCGGCGGCCGCGACGGTCGGGATGCCCGTCCTCCCCTCGATCAGCCAGAGATGGATATCGACCCCGTTCTCCTCGAACCGGTCGAGCATCTGCCGGGCTGCGCAGTCGTACCCTATCGTGAGGCGGCGGCCGAGGCTGCGGTTCCGTTCGGCGATGCTGAGCGCGTCCCGCTCGATCACCTCAAAGAGGGCGTGCAGGATCGCCTCCTCGATGACGTTGCCCGATGCAAGCCCGTTCGTGTCGCTCCGGAAGAGCGGGACCGCCATGCCGAGCGAGTCGTAAGGGTGGAAGACGGCGTTGCTCGGGAGATAGACCTCCTCGTCGTTCAGGATGTCCCACCCCGGCGTCCAGTGGAGCTTCTCCCCCTGCACGAGTTCCCGCGGGATGATCAGGTCTTCCGGGTGCACCGCCCGCCCGGGCCCGATCTCCTCGTAGGTCGCGTATTCCATCCGGTCGCCCCGGTACTCAGCAGAGTAGCGCTCAAGCGCCTCCATCATCGCCGAGACCCGGGCATGGACCGGCTCCTTGCCCTTCCCGGCATGGACGCGGGTCCCTCCCCGTGCAGCTCCCGGCCGGAGTGCGGAATAGACCGGGATCCCGATACGGTCGAGGGGAGTGACGTCGACGATCTCCGTAACCCCGATCTCCGCCATCAGCGGCTCCACTGCAGCACGGGTCTCCTCGGGGGACCGGGAGCGGTGGGTTCCATCAAAGAATAACTTCTCTACCGGGCGAATCGTGATTGCCATTCAAGATCCCTTGGCAGTGATACCTTAATAGTATGGCAGATGTACCCTCCTTCGTATGAGCACGGATGACGTGACCGTGGGCGCAGTCGTCCGGTATCCCCGCACCGGGACGACCGGAAAGGTCGTGCGGGTCGAGGAGATCGAAGGCCGGCAGTATGCCGAGATCGACAGCACCGGACTCTATTACCGGGTGGACGAACTCGTCAGCGCCGACCGCACGGCCGCGAACACGGAGAGAAAAGAGCGCTCGCTCGAGGAGTACATCGAGGAGCACAGGGAACTGCAGGAGCAGCTCGAGAAGGTATGGGAGAAGGGGACCGACCAGAGCTGCGAGGGCGGCGGCTAACTCTCGATCGGTATGGTGGTGAGTTTCACCGCCTCGACACCCTTCTGTGCCATCAGCCGTTCCGTGATATCCTTCAGGACGGTCCCGTCGCCCCGGATCAGGATCACTTCGAGACACTTGTTGTGGGTCACGTGCGAGTGGAGAGAGGCCTGGATGCTGCCGGAGTACTGGTGCTGGATCTCGGTGAGGGTCTGGAGCAGACCTCGCTGGTCGTGGTCGTAGACCATGGTGATGAC
>DALN01000069.1:0-3684 GCA_002499455.1 Methanoculleus sp. UBA77
GGATGTTGTTGAACGTCGCATCGCTCCCACGCGAGAGGATGCCGAGGTCCAGGGATAGGTCAAAGAGCAATTCGTCCACCCTGTCGCCCAGGACCGTGCCTGTGGTGTTCGCGGATGCCGCTCCGTCCACGGTGTTCCCGTCGATGTAGGAGGGGCTCAGGCTCACGATGCCGATGTCGACCGCCACGGCACCGCCGAAGATGCCGGCATCCTCAAGGAGTTCCTCCGTCTCGGCTTCAACTTCTACTTCTGAGTCCGCAACGGTGTAGACGGTGTTGTTCTCCATATACGAGCGCAGGGTCAGGATGCCCCCGGACGCCGCAATACCCAGGTTTGCGGCCCCGGTGCCGGGGAGGTCGATCTCCGCTGCCTGCACGGTGGGGATGAGTAATCCTTCGACAGACGCTACCGCGAGACTGCTCTGGTATGCGGTAGCGTTGACGACGTTATCGAGTACGTCGGCCTCGGGTGCGACGATGCCGAAACTCCCCGCAGCGCCTACTGCAGCCGAGTACGCATGGGAAGACCCGTCGAGGGGTGAGGGGAGCAGCATCCCGGCGATCGAGGCAACGTTGATACCGTTCGTGACGGAGACGGTGTTGCCCTGAATGGTGCCTGCGAACTCTTCGTCCGGTGTGGGGAGAGCGGGCTCGTAGGTCTCCGGGTCGAGGACCTCGTACGGGTCGAGGACGATGCCGATGCCCACACCCGCCGTAGCGGCAACGCTGAGGGCCATCTCATCCTTTACCCGGTTGATTGCCTGGGAATAGGCTACCGTCATCTGCGTGACGGTGACCGTGTTGTCGAGGATCTCTTCATCCTCCGCGTCGGCACTGACACCCACTGCAAGGAGGAGGTGTGCGACGCCTGCCGCTGCATCAGCGGTCTCGATCTCGCCCCCCGCGGCTCCGTCCAGGTAAATACCCTTGGTATTCACGGTGACGGTGTTATTGACGACACTGATGCTGTCGCCCATCCCGGAGATACCGTAGGCCGTCACACGGCCGGCGGAGACTGCCGCCGCGTCGGGTACGGCGAGGTTGTCGCCTTCGGTCGTCACGATACTGAGTGCGTCGGTCAGGAGCGTGAAGTTGTTTCCATAAACCTCCGTGTTGCCTTCGCCGTAGCAGAGGAGGCCGTAACTCTCCGAGACCGGCAATGCGGCGGCAAGCCGGGTTGCGTTCAGGAACCCGAACGAGTCCTCGTTCTCGAGGAGCGCCTGGTACCTGCCGATGGCGTCGGCGAGTTCGGAGTCGGCGGCAAAGTGATCCCTTTCTTCGCTGTAAGCCGCAAGAGCACCCGCATCACCGGCGAGGACGGCATCCGTGATCGCTGTCCGGTCTCCTTCGGAGAGGCTCTGCCACTCGCTGCCGTTCTCATTGATGAGGCTGAGCACGGCGGCCTGCCCGATCTGCTCTGTCGAGAAGGCCTGGCCGATGAGCCCTACCGGGACGGCGCTCGTGAAGAGTCCTTCTTCTGCCTCAATGATCGGCTGGTTGAATATCATGACGATAGTGCTCTGATACACCGGCACGTGGTTGTAGGAGACGACCGGGTTCAGGACATCCTCAAGAACGATGCCGGCCGTTGCGGTCTGGACCTGGACGAGGGCTACCTCGTACATCTCCGGCTCGAACTCAAGGGCGCTCTCCGTGCCGGCGGGCAGGGCGTCGACGTCCGCGAGGTATGCCTGGAGGCATGCTGCAGCGGAGGGCTCATCCCGCTGGTCCTGCATCACCGCGGCATAGCGGGCCGATAACTCGCTGTTGTCTGCGATAAAAGCCTCAGTCTCTGCCATACTGCTGCTCTGGGCAGTGGCCGCTCCGACAGACGCGTCAACCAGGATCACGTTGTCGGAGATCACGGGGTTCGCAACGGGTTCATCGTAGTAGCCCCGAACCCAGACGCCCGTCAGGACGAGTTCCCCCATGACGTCCTGACGCGAGTCTTCCGGAGCAGTTTTCAGGTCATTGGCTCCGGCGCTGCCGAAGGTATGCACGACGTTCCCGGTGATCTCGGGCCTGTCACTCTCCATGACACTGATGCCGGTAAACTGGCCGAGCATCATGACCGGGGAATCTTCTACTACCCGGGGCTCGTCGCCGGCCGGCAGCATCAAGATCTCGCAGTCGACGATGACGATGTTCTCGCTCACCCGGGACTCATCGCACCCCTCGATGACGATCCCCTCGGCCTCTGCCCATGCCCGTTCTGCCGGCCCTTCGGCATCGATCCTGTAGACGATGTCGTTTCCGAGGACCTGGGCCTTGTAGGAATCGAAGGCCAGGATGCCGGCGGCCTGTATGCGCTCATTCTCCCCGATCGCGCCGTTGCAGATGACCTCGACGTCGATCTCGTTCTCGAGGACACGCCCCTTCTCGGCCTCTTCGAGCCAGATGCCTACCGGGCGGACGTTCGCGGACCTGGCGTAGGACTCGATCGTGTTGCCCTGGACGAGCGCGAGGTCGCCGGTTGCCTGGATCCCGGACGTCCTGGTGGCATTGGCTGCAACGCCGACGACGGTGACGTTATTCTCAAGGATCTGCAGGTTATCCGAGCTGTCGGACAGGATACCTCCTGCCCAGGAGACCGAATAGTGCAGATCCGGCTCNNTCCGGGGTGCAGGCGCCCACGGATACGACCCGGTTGTTCTCGACGACGACATCGGCACTCCTGATGATCAGAACCCCGAGAGACTCTATCGAATGATCAGCGTCCTCGACAGCGAAGGCCGGGTCATCTTCTTCTTCAAGGTCAGGTGCGACACGAATCACAATGGGGTTCACCCCTGCTGCTGTCGATTCCTGGTGCTGCGAGACCGCCACGACGTAGTTGTCGTGGATGCAGGCATCGGTCACCTCATCGACCGTGATGCCCGCCTGAGTGCTGCTCCCGATGGCACGCACCTCGTTGCCCTCAATGCAGACATCCGTGCCGACCTGGACCACGATGCCATAGGTGATCGCATAGATCTCCTCGAGGACCGAGACGTTGTTATGGATGATCTCGACCGCTTCGACCCCATGGGCATAGATCCCGATCCCGGAAGCGTTTTCGACCTTAAACCCGGAGAAGTTGACGCTGCTTGCGGTGATCTCGACACCGGTATACGCACCCATGGCGTCGATGGTCACCCCATCAAGATCAGGGCATTCAAGGTATGAGACGGTCGTGACGGTCATACTTCGATCGATCACGAGGGCCTCGTTGTATGTCCCGTTGTAGACCCGGACCTCGCCGCCCTCCGTGACGTTCTCGACGGCAAGCTGGATGCTCGAGAAGTTCAGGTACCCGTAATCGGGCGTTTCGCCGTCATACGATGCATCCACATAGACCCTGTCGGGCAGGGCCTCAGCAGCTGCCGGTGCTATCAGCATTGCGCAGATAAGCACTGTCAGCGCAAAAAAGATCTTAATCGGGCGAATTCCCTTCACCCGGCCGTTATCCATCTCGATCACCTGAATTTACATTCAGGTGTAACTCTCGCGGAATACTATTTAGATATATGGAAAATATCTGATGACGTACAGCACAGTTGAGTGGATATTATTGATTATAAGAGTAATTTGAAGGAAACGGATCGATCATATCCCGTCCCACCGGAAGCTGTCACCCATCTCTCCCTCACCACGCGCGAAAGCACAGGGAGCAGGGCACCTTCAGGGCCGGACGGACAGACCGGGC
>DALN01000069.1:3765-8756 GCA_002499455.1 Methanoculleus sp. UBA77
GCCGGAAACAACATCGACCGGACGATGAGCCACAACGAACTCATCCGGGCCATCCGCTACACGATCGCCGCGGAGTACGAGGCCATCCAGCTCTATCTCCAGATGGCCGACGCCACCGACAACGAACTGGCCCGCGAGGTCCTGCGGGATATCGCGGACGAGGAGAAGGTGCACGCGGGCGAGTTCTACCGCCTGCTCATCGAACTGGACCCGAAAGAGAAGGCATTCTACGAGCAGGGCGCCAGAGAGGTCGAAGAAGAGATCGAGAAACTGCGGGCGAAGGAGTGATGCCCGGCGGGTTTCGCATCCGTCGAGGGATCTCGATCCCGCCCCACCGATTTTTCCTGTAATTCTCCGATAATATCCCTGAAAACAGGGCCTCATCGATTTTTCTCGGGCGGCAGATATTTACATATGGATAGAATTATATTTCCCGCTCATCAACCCTGATCTATGCCCGGCATCGTCCCGGATCTCGGTCCGGAGTTCTTCTCCCTGGTCGCCGTCCCGGTATTCATCTTCCTTGCGCGTATCTGCGACGTCACCATCGGGACGATGCGGATCATCTTCGTATCGCGGGGGATGAAGATGGTCGCCCCGGTCCTCGGTTTCTTCGAGGTCTTCATCTGGATCATCGCCGTCGGGCAGATCTTCCAGAACCTCACGAACCCGCTCAATTACTTCGCCTACGCTGCCGGGTTCGCCACGGGAAACTACGTCGGGATGCTTGTCGAGGAGAAACTCGCGATGGGGCTTGCCCTCATCCGGATCATCACCCAGCGGGACGCGACGAACCTCATCAACTACCTCCGTGCCGCGGGATACGGGGTGACGGTCCTCGACGCCCAGGGAAAACAGGGGCCGGGCAAGGTCATCTTCTCGGTCGTCAAGAGGAAGAATATCAAGAACGTGGAGGACGCCATCCACGAGTTCAACCCCAAGGCGTTCTACTCGATCGAGGACGTCCGGCGGGCCGCGGAGGGGACGTTCCCGCTCATCACGCCGGGCCCGACCCCGTTCTCCTTCAAGAGGGTCATCCGGAAGGGGAAGTGACCCCCGTATAGGTTATCCGGTAGACGGCGTTCGCCCGGTCGTCCGAGACCAGGAGCGACCCGTCGCCGGCGACCTCGAGATCGACGGGTCTCCCCCATGCATTCCGCCCCTGGAGCCAGCCCTCCGCGAAGGGCTCGTAGGAGACGGGCGTCCCGTTCTCGAGCGTGACCATCGTCACCCGGTAACCGATCGGCTCGAGCCTGTTCCACGACCCGTGCTCGGCGATGAAGATCCGGTTCGCGTATTCCTCCGGGAACTGCCCGCCGTCATAGAACCGCATCCCGAGCGCGGCGACGTGCGGGCCGAGTTCCTGCTCGGGCGGCGTGAACTCAGCACACGACCGCCCCGCCCCGAACTCCGGGTCGGGGATCCCCGTCCCGTGGCAGTAGGGGAACCCGAAGTGCATCCCGGCTTCCGGTGCCCGGTTCAACTCGTCGGGCGGGGCGTCGTCGCCGAGCCAGTCCCGGCCGTTATCCGTGAACCAGAGTTCGCCGGTCTCCGGGTGCCAGTCGAACCCGACGGTGTTCCGGATACCCCGGGCGTAGATCTCGAGTTCGGTCCCGTCCGGGTTCATCCGGTGAAGCGCGGCGAACCGCTCGTCGCCGGGGTCGCAGGCGTTGCAGGGCGCCCCCACCGGGACGTAGAGCTTCCCGTCGGGGCCGAACGCGATGAACTTCCAGCCGTGCGAGGCCTCACCGGGGAAGGCGTCGCTCACGACCGCCGGCCCGGGCGGGCTCTCAAGGTTCGCCTCGATGTCGTCGTAGCGGAGGATGCGGCTGNNGAGCCGTTCCGGAACGCGACCCCGTTCGGGGAGTTTAGATCGCTCGCGACGACGATCACCTCGTCACCCCTTCCGTCGCCGTCGCGGTCGGGGATGGCGTAGACGTTCCCGGCGCCGCGGCTCCCGACGAAGAGCGTCCCGTTCGGCGAGAGGGCCATCGATCGTGCTCCGGTGACGTTCCCGGCGTAGATCTCGATCTCGAACCCCACAGGCAGGGTGATCGTATCGAGCGGCAGGGTCCCAGCGGTGCCGCCCGGCGGCAGCACGACGGCAACGGCGATGCCGAGGATGGCGAGCACCGCGATGACGACGAGGATGATGACGGTCCGGCGTGACATGGGTTCATCTCCGGAGCCCCGGAGGGCGGGAGCGTATATAGCCGTTACTCCTGTGCGGGCCGCTCCCGGGCGCGTTTCACAACGTTCATCCGGCCGCCCGAAAACTCTCAATACAGGATCTGTTGCCCCCATGAAGACGCTCGACCTCCTCATATCGTTCTCTCCCTGGCTGATCTTTGCCGGCCTCGCCGTCTATACCCCGGTGCCGTTCGAGTTCATCCTTCTCCTCTCGCTCGCCGCATCCCTCCTCGTTGGCCACCGGGATCTCAAAGACCGGTTCATCATCGCCTGGACGACGACGCTCTTCTTCGCGATCATCTCCATCCTCGTGCTGGTCTTCTGCTGGTTCGATATCGTCCCGCTGCTCGGGGTCGCCTCGAACGGAGTTCTCCTCCTGGTCACGCTGGGGAGCCTCCTTCTCGGGGTACCGTTCACCGAGCAGTATGCACGGCGCGAGGTCCCGGAGGAGGAGTGGTCCGATCCCTTCTTCCTTCGGCTGAACCGGCAACTGACGGTCTTCTGGGCCCTGATGTTCATCATCGGCCTTGCGAGCGAGGTGCTCTACGTCCTCTACCCGGGGGCGCTCGGGGTCGTCACGGACATCTGCATCTGGCTCCCGATCTTCGGAGGAGCCGTCTTTTCGGCCCGGTACCCCGATTATGCGGAGAAGAGAGCGGGTCTTGCGGGGCCTGCGTCAGTACTTCGCTAAAATTTCCGAGGAAGCTAATCGGAGGTCAAACCACCGACCTTCCTCGTCCAAAAGGTCATTCTTCGCAGCCTTCGCGGCTCGCACCTGCGGTGCTCAAGCTCGCTCCGCTCGCACTTCGCGTGAGGTAATGGTGGGGAAGAAATGAAATCTCACGCGAAGGCGCGAAGAACGACGCTCCAGCAGGAGCGGAGTTTGAGCACCGTCAGGTGCGAAGAACGCGAAGTTTGGTAGGTGGGTATGTAACTCCCCTCGCTTACACTCGCACTTTGAGGCGTCTCACGAGCCGTATCGCTCATTGCCGGGTGCCAAAATTAGCAAAGTACTGTGCCTAGGGTGAGGAAGGGCTCCGTCCCTCCTCACCGCCGGAACCGTTTCCCGGTGTTCATGTAGACGATGGCCCCGATGATGATCGCCATAAACAGGAGCCACGATGCGCCGGCCATGATCTCCGGTCCGCCGAGAGCAAGGGGCAGCAGCCCTCCGACGAGCAGGATACCGGACGCGGCGATCAGGAGGTTCCCCACGAACCGGGTCATCGCTCTCTCGTCGTACAACGCCTGCTCCGCCGCGGACGCGGTGTTGTAGCCGGCAATGAGGCCGCTCGCGTTGAAGACCCGGATGACGATCCCGACAACGAGCGTGATCGCTCCGCCGAGGATGTTTGCGATCCACACGAGGATCCTGTTTGAGCCCCGGGCTCAACAGCGTTCCGGTATTCGCCGGGCGGGTGGAAGGTTTATCGTCTCTGCAGGAACATCCCGGCACCGGAAGAAGATGCGTATGATAACGATTGTTGCACGGTGCAGCGTAAAACCGGAGAAGACCGACGAGTTCATGAAGATCGCCCTCGACCTCGTCGATGCGAGCAGAGGCGAGGAGGGGAACGTCTCCTACGACCTCTACGCAGACCTCTCGGACCCCGCGAAGTTCGCGTTCATCGAGACCTGGAGAGACCGGGCCGCGATCGACGCCCACAACGGAACCCCGCACTTCAAGGGCTTCGGGGAGAAGGCGGGGCCCCTGTTCGCCGGCCCGCTCGATATCGCCCTCTACCGGCGAGTCACCTGACAGCAAAAACAGGCCCTGCCCTCTTCGCACCCTTCGCGGTTCGAAGCCCGATGGCTCTCACGCGAAGTGCGAGCGGAGCGAGCTTGAGCACCGCAGGTGCGAGCCGCGAAGAACGCGAAGGAGAGCAACTAACAGCCCCGGGGTGATTCGCGGCTTCGCGCCTTCGCGTGAGATCACGTCAAAATTCATGCCCCGGTGTCTTACGCGAACCGGCGGATCCCCGCGAGCGGCGGGAGGACCACCGCCTCGCCCTCGACCTCCACCACGGGCTGGAGGCTTCCCGCATCCACGCGGCGGAGGATGGGGGAGAGGAAGTCCCGGCTCCTCGCGTAGTTCACCACGACGCCGGGGGAGAGCGGGTTGAAGGCCGGCATCACGACGAGGTCGTTACCCCGCGCTACGCTCTGGCCATAGAGGAAGCAGGGGAACCGGGCGAGGTCGATCTCGATCGCCGGGTGGTCGTGGCCGATGATGAGCGTCCCGTGCTCGTCGACCGCCTTATCCCCATGGACCACCGTGTAGCCGCCGCGGTCGTAGCGCTCGACCGACCCTGCCGCGATCGCGGGGAGCATGGTGTCGTGCGACCCCCGCACGAGGACGACCTCGCACTCCCGCCGGAGCCGTGCACGGATCGTCTCAAACGTCTCCCTCGTCTCCCGGCTCACCCGGTCGAAGGCGTGGAAGATGTCGCCGTCGAGGACGAAGACCGTCGGGCCGAACCGGTCCAGGATCGCCTCGAACCGCTCAAGGAGCGTCTCCTCCTCGTGGAGCGGGAAGTGGAGCCCCTCCCGCCGGAGCGCCTCCGCAAGCCCGATATGGACGTCGGAGACGACGCAGAGCGATTGATCGCGGACATAGAGAGCCCCCTTGTAGAACCCGAACCGGGAGAGGAGGTCGGCCTCGGCAACCACGCTCATGCCGCCGCCCCGCCCTCGATGCTGCTCATCACCCTCTTCTGGAACTCGCGGAGCATCGTGAGCCGGTCCTGCGCGTAGACCGCGTCCGAGACGCCGAGCGTCGCTATCCCGAACGCGAGCGGGCT
>DALN01000069.1:8779-14210 GCA_002499455.1 Methanoculleus sp. UBA77
CGGTCCTCGATCACCTCGCGGTAGGTCTCCCGCATCACGGCGAAGTTCGGGAGCTGTTTTGCAAACTTGATCAGCATATCGGCGCTCACCTGCTGGCGCCGGGCGCTCCTCTTCCGGCCCATATAGTTCTTGAGGATCATGAACGACCGTGCCGCGTTGATCCGGAAGACCCTCTTCAAGAGCTGGGTCTCCCCGACGGCCTCTTCGAGGATCGCCTGGCACTCGTCGGCCCGGATGGCCCGGAGGATGCGGGCGGGGTCGGCCCTCTTCTCGAGCGGTATCGAGACCAGAAACCCGGTGTCGTTGATCCCGACCGAGACGTTCGTCGTCACGTCCCGGGCAATCATATAGGCGACGATCCGGGAGAACCCGTCGTTGAACCGCAGCCCGTAGTTGGTCATGAAGAAGTAGAGGCGGCGGCGGCTCTCCCGGTCGACCTGCTCTTCGACGACGATCCGGTCCGGCGTCGGGACGGCCAGATCACCCAGGTAGAGGACCTGCTGCTCAAAGATGGCGCAGATGCTCCGGGCGCTGTTCTCGTCGACCGGGTAGTCGGCAAGGAGGCGGGCGACGATCTCCTCGGACCCCATCGTCTCCATCGCTTCGAGCATCCTCTCCTTGAACCGGAGGACGTGCAGGCCGAGGTCGAACGAGAGCGGGAGTTTCTCCGAGAACCAGCTCGGGATCGTCGGCCGATCGGTCGTCTTGTCGACATAGAGTTTCCCGCCCCGGCGGTAGGCGAACCGGTAGCGCTGCCCGCCGAGGACGAAGACGTCGCCCTTGTTCATCCGTTCAAGGTATTTCTCGTCCAGGGTGCCGGCAAAGACCCCGTCCCGGGTCAGGACGTCGCAGGAGAACTCGTCGGGGATGGTCCCGGAGTTGAGGAAGTAGATCATCCGGGCGTTCCTCCCCCGCTTCCGGACCGTCCCGGTCTCCGGGTCGTGCCAGATCTTGGCGTAGATCTTCCGCTCTAGAAGCCCTGCGTACTCCCCGGCGAGGTAGCGGACGACGCTCGCGAGGTCCTCCTCCTCGAGGTTGCGGTAGCAGTGCGACCGGCGGAAGACCTCGAGCATTCTATCGACCTGCTGCTCGCCCTCGAGCGCCATCCCGAAGACGTGCTGGGCGAGGACGTCGAGGCAGTTCTCCGGTATGTGGATCCGGTCCACAAACCCGCTCTGCCCCTCCCGGAGCATCACCGCGCACTCAACGAGTTCGTCGCGGTCGAGGACGACGATCCGCCCTTTCACCACCTCGCCGAGGCGGTGGCCGGCACGCCCGACCCGCTGGAGGAGGGCCGCGACGGACTTCGGGGACCCGACCTGGAGGACGAGGTCGACGTGTGGCATATCGACGCCGAGCTCGAGCGACGTCGATGTCGTCACCACCTTCACCCCGCCCGATTTGAGTTTCGCCTCGACAAGCAGCCTCCCCTCAGCACCCATCGAACCGTGGTGGCATCCCGTGTTCTCCTCGGTGTAGGACGCCGGGTAGCGGACCCGGAGGTTCTGGAGGATCCGTTCGGCGCCGTTCCTCGTGTTCGTGAAGACGAGGGTGTTCCTGTGCTCCTGGATGAGGCGGTGGACCGTCGCATACAGGCTCGCGGAGAGGTCTTCGGGGGTCGTGTCGATGAGGTCGGGGACCGGGCAGATGAGGGAGAGGTCGAACTCCCGCGCAAACCGGGTATCGACGATCTCGACCTTTCGCCCGGCGCCGACCAGGAACCGGCCGACCTCGTCGAGGGGCTCGATCGTCGCCGAGCACCCGATCCGGGTGAAACTGCCGCCGGCCTCTTTCACCAGGTCCTCGAGACGCTCCAGGCTCACCGAGAGGTGGACCCCGCGCTTTGAGCCCGCAAGGGAGTGGATCTCGTCGACGACGACCCACCGGACCGTCCGGAGGCTCTCGCGGAACTTCGGGGAGTTCAAGAGGATCCCGAGGGTCTCGGGGGTGATGTTGAGGATCTGCGGGGGTTTCCGGGCCATCTTCGCCTTATCCGCCTTTGAGACATCCCCGTGGCGGATGGCGTGCCGGATCGGGGTGTACCCGGCCCCCCGCTCGCGGGCGATCTCCTCGATCCCCTCGAGGGGGAGGCTGAGGTTCTTGTGGATGTCGTTTGCAAGCGACTTGAGCGGGGAGATGTAGAGGCAGTAGACGCTGTCTTCGAGGCTTCCCTCCCGCGCCCGGCCCACAAGGTCGTCGATGATCGCAAGGAACGCCGCAAGGGTCTTCCCCGACCCGGTCGGGGAGCAGATGAGGACGTTCCTTCGATCATGGATGAGCGGGACCGCCATCCTCTGCGGCGGCGTGAACCGTCCGCCGAGTCTTCGCATGCACCATTCCCGTACGCTCTCGTCAAAGAGATCGAGGATCTCCCCGTCCGGACACCCGTCCTGCCCCGCCATCTTCCGTCACCCGCTGTTGTTGCTCCGGTCCTGCCGTGCGCCTCCGTGTCTCGTCGCGGAGGGGGCAGGCCCGCGTTGTCCCTGTCTGGCCCTGCGTGCAGGGGAATTTACGAACATCGACGCGCCACCGAGGTAATATTGGCTATAACACCACCAAATCTGATTTGAGCAAGATTGGTGCAGCACCTTTGCCCCGGATCTGGCGCCGAACTTTGTATGTATTTCGAGACCATCCGGTATAGCCTTTGTGCCGGCCGGATGCTACCACACTGAACCCCGGAGCAGAATCTCAGGAGTTTAGAGGGGATTGGAGAAATTACAGCATTATCCCAGGGAGAGCCGGGCCGGGCGGCTGCCTGCGGCCGCACCGCCCCCGGATCGATACCCGGAGGTTTTCCGGCAATCAGCCGGACACTCCGCAGCCGGAGAAAGACGCCCTCTAATCGCCTCGCATACAGGGGTATTTGAGATATTCTAATGTAGGATCTCGTGAAATGTATCTGTGGAACTACAATGACAACTCACCCGGTTAAAAATATGATGCGGCTGATGGCGACGAAGATCCGGACCATCGCAGACGTCATGTCCGACGACGAGATCGATGGGCTCTTGAACGAGATCCTCAACGCAAACCGTATCTACACCATGGGCGCCGGGCGTTCCGGGCTCGTGGCAAAGGCCTTTGCCATGCGCCTGATGCACCTCGGCCTCTCGGCATTCGTCGTCGGGGAGACGGTGACGCCGGCGATGAAGCCGGGAGACGTCATTATCGTCTTCTCCGGGTCCGGCGCGACCAAGACAGTCGCGGATATCTCGGAGACCGCAAAGGAGATCGGCGGGCGGGTCTGCCTCATCACCTCCAAGAAGGACTCGCGGATCGGCCGTATCGCCGACAGCGTCGTCGTCATCGAGAGCCAGCGGGACAAGGTCGCCGACGAGTCGGCGGAGTTCGAGATCCGGCAGATGATGGGCGAGCACAAGTCGTTCGCGCCGCTCGGCACCATCTTCGAGACGACCGCCATGGTCTTTGCCGATGCGCTCATATCCCGGCTGATGGAGATCACCCAGTGCAGGCCTGAAGTCCTCCAGTGCCGGCACGCAAACATCGAGTGAGGAGAGATACATGAACGAGCACAGATACGCCGACCGGGTCAGGGGAGTTGAGATGTCCGGGATCCGGAAGCTCTTCGAGGCCGGAGGACCGGACGCGATCAACCTCGGCATCGGGCAGCCGGACTTCGATACGCCCGACCAGATCAAGATGGCCGCGATCGCCGCCATCAGGGAAGGAAAGACCGGCTACACCCCGAACGCCGGGATACCCGAACTCCGGGAGGCGATCTGCGCGAAGTTCGAGCGGGAGAACGGCCTTACGTACCGGCCGGACCAGATCCTGGTCACGGCAGGCGGGAGCGAGGCGCTCCACCTCGCGATGGANNCTCGTGAACCCGGGCGACCGCGTCCTCTTCACCGACCCGGGGTTCGTCTCCTACGCGGCGCTCGCGACGTTCGCGGGCGGGCGGCCCGAAGGGGTGGGGCTCGATGCGACCCTGCATATCGACGTCGAGCGGGCGAAGGAGCAGATGGACGGAGCACGGGTCTTCGTCCTGAACTCCCCCGCAAACCCGACCGGCTCGGTCGAGAGCGAGGAGTCGATCCGCGCCCTTGTCGAGTATGCAAACGACCGGGGGGTCACGGTCATCTCCGACGAGGTCTACGAGCACTTTGTCTACGAAAAAAAGCACGTCAGCGCGGCCCGGTTCGGCGAGGACGTCATCACCGTCAACGCCGCGAGCAAGACCTACGCGATGACGGGCTGGCGGGTCGGCTACCTCGCGGCGCCGGAAGACTACATCCCCGAATTCATTAAGGTGCACCAGTACGCCCAGGCCTGCGCGACATCGATATCGCAGTATGCCGCGCTCGCCGCCTATACCGGCGACCAGAGCGCGGTCGCACGGATGCGGGAGGAGTACCGGGCCCGGCGCGACCTCCTTTACGAGGGTCTCACCGGTCTCGGCCTCGACTTCCCCCGGCCGGAAGGCGCGTTCTATATGTTTGTCCCGATGGGGCGGGCCCTCATCGAGAGGGCGGTTGAAGCGGGCGTCATTATCGTGCCGGGCAGCGCATTCGGCTCGCGGGCACCCGATTATGCACGCTTCAGCTACGCGACATCCCGCGAGAACCTCTCGCGGGCGGTCGAGAGGCTCGGGAGACTGATGGGGTGAGAAGATCATGGTAAAAGAGTTACTCAGGAAGTTATCGGACGCCCACGGCGTCTCGAGCAGCGAAGGAGACATCCGGAAGATCATCAGGGCCGAACTTGCGGGGGTCGTCGACGATATCCGCGAGGACACGATGGGGAACCTGATCGCCACAAAGCGCGGCGACGACTTCTCCATCATGCTCGCCGCCCACATGGACGAGATCGGGCTGATGGTCCAGTACATCGACGATAAGGGCTTCATCCGGGTCGTCCCCATCGGCGGATGGTACGGGCCGGTGCTCTACTGCCAGCGGGTGATCCTGCACGGGAAGAACGGGCCGGTCATGGGCGTTCTCGGCGCGAAGCCCCCCCACGTCATGAAGGACGAGGAGCGCAAGAAGGAGATCAAGATCGAGAATATGTTCGTCGACGTGGGCGCGGCGAGCGAGGAGGAGGTGAAGAACCTCGGGATCGAGATCGGCACCCCGATCACCATCGACCGGGAGTTCGCGGAACTCGCCGGCACCCGCATCACGGGCAAGGCGTTCGACAACCGGGTCGGCGTCGCGATGCTCATCCGGGCACTCCAGCAGACGAAGTCGCCCCACACGATCTACGCCGTCTTCACGGTCCAGGAGGAGATCGGGCTGAAGGGCGCCCGGGTCAGCGCCTACTCCCTGAATCCCGACTGCGCGATCGCGACCGACGTCACCATCCCCGGCGACCACCCGGGAATCGAGAAGAAGGACGCGAGCGTCGAGATGGGCAAAGGGCCGGTCCTCGTCATCGTCAGCGCGAGCGGCCGCGGGCTCATGGCCGATCC
>DALN01000069.1:14246-16872 GCA_002499455.1 Methanoculleus sp. UBA77
CACCGACGCGACGATCATCCACCTCGAGCGGGGCGGCATCCCCAGCATCCCGCTCTCGATCCCGGCCCGCTACATCCACTCACCGGTCGAGGTCGTCGACACCGCCGACATCGAGGCCGGGATCCGGCTCCTCGTCGAGGCGCTGAAGACCAGGCCCGCACTCTAAAACAATCCCCTTTTTTCCGGCAACTCTCCCTGCAGAACGGGGTCGGATATCCAGACCCTTGCTTCAGCAGCCGGTTCGGTCAGAGAGCGGGGAACGGGAATCTTTTCGGTGCCCAGTACTTCGCTAAAACGGTTGAGGTAATCTTCAAGATGTCAAACCCTCGGCCTCCCTTCGCGTTCTTCGCGGCTTCGCGTGAGTTAATGAGCGAAGATAACAATATGGCCTCACGCGAGGAGCGCGAAGCCGCGAAGTGCGACGGTTCGTAGAACCGGAGCATGAGCACCGCAAGGTGCGAAGTCCGGTGCCCGGGTGCTGCCGATCCCGGTTTAGGTCGCTATGCGAGGCTGCATTGGTCGATTTCAGATATCGAAATTAGCGAAGTACTGGTGTCGGGATAGGCGACGGCATGGGTTCGCCTCTCGATGTGGCGAAACCCGGGCGTTTGATGGCCGGCAAAAGGGTGCCCGGGAAGCGGATTCTATTGCCGGGGTGCTTTTCGGTCCGGGGTGCAGTTTTTTTGGCGTCCGCAGGCCTTAACCGCCTTGGCCTGTGAACAGCTGCATCCTGGTGATGCACCTTCTGGTTGAACCCTCTCTCCCAGGCAAGACACCCTGTAGCTCTGATGGGTAATAGATGTTATCCGGCAATGAGAATTACCATTAATCTGCCTTCTCTCCACTCTCCCCGCCTCCCGGCGGCCCGGATCACCTCACTCTTCGACGAATATGACCGTTACCGGGCAGGAGTCGGCAGCCTCCAGGGCACAATCGGCGAGATCGTCGGGGACGTTGCCCTCCGCGGTGTTGCCCTCGACCCGGTACTGCTCCGTGATCGAGCTCAGGTCGTCGTTTGGGTCCTGTTCGAAGACGTCCGGGCAGAGCGTCCAGCAGGACTCGCAACTGATGCAGCCCGGCCTGTCGATGGTAACTTTCACCACTCTCATACCTCCGTTCTGTGTCGGGAAGGACCTTCCTGTATGTTAAAGGTGACGGAAGCGGACGATCCCCCCGGTTCTCCGGGAGAGCGGCCCGGAGCGCCGGGGTCCCGGCAAGGTATATCCCCCGTCCGGACGGATATATGAAGTTGTGCAGAACACGGCCTGGATAACCCTCTTCTTCGCCGGAATTCTCGAGGCCGGCTGGGCGATCGGCCTCAAGTATACCGATGGGTTCACGAAGGTTGTGCCGTCCGTGGCGACCCTCATCGTGATGGGGGGCAGCATCTACCTTCTGTCGCGGTCGCTCACCGGCCTCCCGCTCGGGACGGCGTATGCCGTCTGGACGGGGATCGGGGCGGTCGGGACGGTCATCGCCGGGATCGTCCTCTTCGGCGATTCGCGGAGCATCGCCCGCCTCTTCTGCGTCTTCCTGATCGTGGCGGGGATCATCGGGCTGAAATTCTGTTCGGATGCGTGAAGAATATGGCCGGGGTTCCCCGGGAAAAAGGGAGCCGGTCCGGGCTCAGGGCAGTTCTACCGGCGGCACCATGGCCTGAAGCACATCCCAGGTGACGAACGCCGGGCGCTCTGCAGGCGCTTCGCCCCGGATGAAGACCCCGACGCCGTAGTACTTCGGCGAATCGGGACCGGTGGGGATCTCGGCCTCGTAGTCGTGCCAGGACTGCACGAACTCGTCGCGGCCCATGACGAGCCTCGTCCCGAGGAGGTCGGGATCTTCGAGGTAGACGGAGCGGTCGTCCACCCCGATCACGACCATGTAGTGCCCGTAGGCCCAGGAGTCCTCCCAGGTCTTGTTCGCCTCCTTGAAGCGCTGGCCGTCGATGATGACCGGGACGCCGTCGCGGACCGAGGCCTCGAGGTCGGCGATGGTGAGGTTGTCCTTCCACTCCGCCTCAAAGCCGAGGTCCTGGGCGACGCGGACCATGTCCCAGGGGTAGGTGCCGTGGTGGGGGCTCGTGTTGAGATAGGTGCGGAGGTCCGCCTCGAAGGAGTCGAGGCCCCAGTAGGAGAGGACCGCCTGCATCGATGATGCACCACAGGAGTAATGCTCCGCCTGCCGGACGTCGGGGACCCCGGCGAGGATGGCCGGCCCTTCCGGGGCGGCGGGGCCCGGAGCCTGGATGCCGGTCGCGAGGAGGATGGCAACGGCGGCGAGGACGGCGCCGATGAGGAATGAGACGATTATGCGGTGTCCATGAGAGGAGTTTTCCCGGAGAACTATTAATTTTTCTTTATCGTGTGCTCCCGCACTCCTCCTCCAGGGCCGCGAGGAACGCGACGAGGAGCGCGTGCCTCTTTTCGGCGATCTCCCGGGCGGTCTTTGTGTACATGAGGTTCTTCAAGTTGAGCAGTTTCGCCCGGATGTGATCGGCCGCGTCCGGGATGCCCGTGCCCCGTTCGCCGGATTGAGCAAACGTCCTCGCGATACCGACCGCACCCATCGCGTCCAGGTTGTCGGCGTCCGAGAGCACCCTGGCCTCGAGGGTCTCGGGATCGATCCC
>DALN01000131.1 GCA_002499455.1 Methanoculleus sp. UBA77
CGACCGGAGAGTGCTGTTGTAGTCAAGAGGTGTATCCCCATGACCCGGGCAGGGGCGGCGCACCCTCAACCCCATTCTATTTTCGGAGCCCGGCGGTGGAGATACCTGTAAAAGAGAGGGGGAGACACTCCAGCCCGTTACTTCAGGTACCTCTCAAGCTCCAGCAGGGGAGAGAGATCGACGTCCGCGAAGGTCTTCTGGCCGTATTCAAACGGATTGTCCATGTCCTTGATGAGGAGGAGGATCGAGATGAGCAGCCCGGTTATGATGGAGAAGAGCACGGCCGCCTCGTAGACCGAGTCGAGATGCACGAAGAAGAGGACCAGTATGACGCCGGCGACCGAGATCTCGGCGATGGCATAGGCTGCCGGGATGAACGAGGTCTCGGCGATCGTCTTCACGCGGCTCGTCAGCCTGTCGACATCCCCGAGCCCTGTCCGGATCTTGGCTATAAATTGGGGAGGAGCGTTCTGGTCGACGAGGCAGTAGAGATCGTCGTTGATCCGGGCGATTCCCGCTCTCACCTTCTCGTTGTCGTAGGTGTTCGTCCTGAAGTTGTCGACGATGGTCGTGCTCAGGAGGTGGATATGCTCCCGGAGGCGGACGGACACCGGGCTGTCCAACGGCCTGAAGAGTTTGCTGTCCTGGTGCAGGGCAAGGAGCGCAACCGCAATCTCGTTCGGGATCTTCTCGCTCTCTTTGTAGTCGGTCAGCGTACCGGTGAAGATGATCGCAACCGTGAATATTGCACCGCCGATGAATGCCGTGACCAGGGTCGTCAGGGTCAGGACGTCGTAGTTCAGGAGGTCTATGATCAGCCGGATAACGACCAGCACGGCAGTGATCACGAATGCTTTTGCAATCAAACCCCATTTTGCCATAAATGTATCCATATCGTCTCCCCGAAGGCATCAGCATTATCCATTCTTGAGAGTATTTTCGCAAAATTCGGAAGACTGCGGACGAAATGCCCCATCAAGACCCCTGGAAAGCGGGAGGGCGAAGGGAAGCGCGCAGTCTGCCCGCACAATAGTTATCTGTTACGGATTATATTAATGCTCGACGGCAGCATCTTTGAGCCCTTTTGAGTCCCTCATCTGGCCTCCTCCCCCGGGAACGGGTCTGAGGGGCTGCCGGCGCCTTACCCGGTCTCGAAGCTCGTGACGCCGTAGCACAGGTCAAGCGGGAGGTCGGGGATCTCCTTTGAGTACATCCGCGCCGTCCCAAAGACCGGGACCATCCCGTGCCGTTCTGCGAGGGCGACACCGGCGGCGTTCGGCTCCGGCACGTCGAGGAAGAGCGGGTGGCCGGGCACCGCCGCCGCGAGGCCGGCGTAGAGCCGTTCGGCGATCTCCGGCGTGTCGGCAAAGAGCGGGCCGATCTTCGCGCCCCGGCGGCACGGCCGCACCTGCCCGTAGCCGCGGACCTCCCCGTCCTCGAGGACGGCCAGCGCCGTCGCACCGGGCTGCGCCAGCCAGTGGCGGAGGAACTCCGGCCGTTCTGCCGGAAAATGGCGTGCATCGTAGCGGACGAGGGTGTCGAAGGGAATGCCGCGAGCGTCCGTGAGGCCCGGGGGACGGGTGCCCCCGCCGAGACCCTCGTACCGGATGTTCCGGTGCGAGAAGATGAAACCGTGGGCGGCGTAACGGTCCTGCATCTCGAAGACCCCGTCGATCCCGAAGTTGTAGGGCTCTGCGAGCCGATCGGCGTGCTCCTGGATCGCAAGGCCGATCCCCTGCCCCCGGTATTCGGGGTCGAGGATGTAGAATCCGCCGAAGGCAAACCCGCCCGGATAGACCATGATCGAGAACGACCCGACCAGGCGGTTCCCGAGGAGCACCGCAAAGAACGCCTTCGGGTCGACCGCGTAGTAGCAGTCGCCGTCGGAGATGCCGGGGTTCCAGCCCTCCCGCTCCGCCCAGTCGACCGCGATCCCGACTTCGGTCTTCGTCATCGGGCGAACCGTGATCTCACCTGATGCAGCCATAGTACTATGCGTGCATCCCGGCGAGGGATGAAGATTGTGAACCGATCCCACTCCGGCGGCACCGCGAGGCCACGGTATCGGGAAAAAGCCCTGGTATGGGGTTTACCGTCGGGTATCATGGTGGATCGCCCCGCGAAGGGCCTGGTCATCAGGGGCAGCGTCCGCGGGGAAAATACCTGCCATGCGACCGAACGGATCACTATGTGGACGTGCCGGCAACCCGGCCTGCCCATACGGTGTGCGTCTGAGTCGCGGGACCGGGTGCCGGGCCATCAGAGCAAACATCCGGAGACGGCCGGCACACCAAAAAATTATTTTCCGAATCGCTCCGGGAACTGCTGTACAATCCCATCTGATAGCGTATCCGACAGGACGAGAATTTGATCGTAGATCTCGTCGTAGGCTTCGATATCGGCGGTGTAGTTTCCATTTACGCGTGCAACGACTTCATCGTTCGTCATCGCCAGGTGCATGTATAACGCTTCCTGTATTGCCGACTCTTCGAAGTATGGGTTCAGATCGGCAAGGAATGCGGCGATGTCGTCTGCATTCTGGTTCCACCGCGCCGAACCGGCATCCACCTGTGATGTGTTCTCCGCCTTCACAGCCTCAATGATATCAACCGCAATCAGGATATGCTCCTTTAGCAATGCGGTCAGGTTATCCCCGGCCTCCTCTCCGTAAAAGGGTTTGATGGCATCGCCGATCTCTTCCTGATTCGAGAGAAGTCGTGCTGCAGTGGCATTGGTATCCGGAGCGTCCTCAAGCGATGATATGATGTACATACGTGTCCAGACAACGTGTTCGGTCCATAACGAGTCCATGGTTGTCCTGAGTTCGAACTCTTCCTGGGAATAGACCAACGGTGTGGTGGTATTATTTGTTACGGAAGATTGTGTGTCCTGCGCCGCCACACCGGATGTAACAGCCAGCAGGGTAAGACAGACGCATACAATTCCTATCAAAAGGATTCTTTTCCTCATAGCGTGATCACCTCCTGAGAGAGCGTGCCCACATAACACGCCGGATACTTATGCTTATCTGAAGCGGTGCCGTGTTGCATAAATCCGGTCCTTCGACCCGGACAGAAAAGATGGCAGATGTGTTTCTTCAGGCACGCTCTGGAGCCGGGTATCGCCCTCTGCTCGACAGGGCGGCGCCGGGAACGTTCGAACAGGCGGTTGCGACCATGACAAACTGGAATTAAGATATCAAAATCCTTCCCCCTTCCTCAGTTTAACAGAGACCCCGCCACCTCGCTCCTGAACGACAATCCTCCCCATGATCTCCTCCCTCAACCCCTCGGGAAGCCTTCCCGCCTGCCACTCCCGTTCCCCGGCAACGTTAACCCCGGCATTCCCCGGGTCCGCCGCCGCGACGGCTTTAAGCGCGTAATATGCCGCCCCGTAGGCATGCTGGGGGACGTGGGCGGTCGCCACCGCCTGGCCCGCGGCCCGGGCGGCAAAGCAGGCCGCGCCGTTCTCCTTCGCGTCGCGGGCGGCGGCATGGGCGGCAAGAGAGGCTCCACGGATCTCAGCCATCCTGAAGACGCCCGTCCGGACCCAGGCACGGCACGCCTCGATGGCGCTCCGCGGCCGGTCGTCCTCCGGAAATGCCTCCTCAAAGAGCGGGAGGACCCGTTCGGCGCAGTCCGCAGCCCAGGTTGCCATCGTTATCTGGTCCTCTCTGCTGTACTTCTTCATGGACGATCAACTATATTCGCGTGCCTTCCTCGATGATCCTGACGTAATCCACAAACAAGTACTGCTTATACCGTTCCTTCCCGGTGATCTCTTCCACGATACCGATTTCTTCGAATTTTCCCACGAGTTTGGTTGCAGCCTGGCGACTGATGCGTAACTCATCCATCACCTGTCCTATCGTGACGATGGGGTGATCAAAGAGCGTATCGATCAGTTTAACCGCGTTGACGCCGCTGATATTGTTCTCCAACAACTTTTCGATCAGTGTTTCCTTGAGCTGGATAATCCTCTTTGCCGTTTCAATGGAGTTATTGGAGACCTCTATTACACCCTGAAGGAAGAACTCCAGCCAGGCCTCCCAATTTCCCTGGTACCGGATACCGTTGAGAAGCGTATAGTATCTCTCTCGATTCCTCTTCAGATAGTAACTGAGGTACAGCAACGGTCGGGCCAGGACGCCCTTTGAACAGAGATAAAATGTGATCATCAATCTACCCATCCTTCCGTTACCGTCCAGGTATGGGTGAATCGTTTCCAGCTGAGCATGGATTAGAGCGGCCTTCACCAGCGTCGGCGTTCTATCGTGGTTCTGGATAAACCGTTCCAGGTCTTTCATAAGTCCAGGGACCTGCTCCGGCGGCGGTGGAACAAACACCGCGTCCAAGATAGTTCCGCCCGGTACACCGATCCAGTTCTGAACATGCCGTACCCGCCCCGGGAGTTTATGCGACCCTCGTGTCCCCTGAATCAAAAAGCGGTGAATTTCATTCATCAGATCGAGAGACAGAGAAGAGAATTCCAGTTTCTCTATACCGTGATGAAGTGCTTTTATGTAGTTCAAGACCTCCTGAACCTCGTTGATGTCGTCTTTCGGCCGGATATGAGCTTCGAATTCGAGAACGCCCTGAAGGGATGCTTGCGTGCCTTCTATCTGCGAACTTAACAGCGCCTCCTTTTTAATATACATCGCCACGAAAAGGTCCGGGTTCGGGAGCACCTGGGTGACTCCGTCAAGGCGGGCCAGGGCACTGTCGGCTTTCGACAGGAGATACAAAATTCCCTCATCGAAAACCAGATCCTGAGGTGGTAAAGGATGAGGAATAAACACATCATATCCACCTTCCTGGCGGACGAAGACCCCTGCTCTATTGTCGGGATACCTCTCCATGCAATACACTTCATTCTAGGACAATATAAATTGCCATATAAGCCAACATAAGTTGACTTAGCCGCAATTCCGAGATCTAAGTCAACCAGGCGTAACTTACAAGGGGACATAGGAGTGTATGTCAATCACGATTGACGTAGCATCGACACCCCTCTTCTAAGTCAACTTGCGTTGACATAGCACCGACACCTCTCTTCTAAGTCAACGCAAGTTGACTTACACGGACCCACCTCACCCAGGAGCACCGCAACGTAGAACAGGCAGGCCCTCCTAAAGGGCACCCGATCCCCCACGGCCGACAGGGCAGCAAAGGAGTAAAATGACGGCAGACGAAGGTTTCACCCGGCAACACCGCTGGCTCGGGAGAATCGCGGCCTGGGCCGTCTTCTTCTCTCTTGCAATCGTCTTCAGGCGGCCCGGCAGGTATCAGAAGAAACCGGATGACACTGCTCCGTGGTCAGGGATCTGCGGGCGAACGATCTTACGACGACGCTCCCCGGCAAACCTTGAATCACCGGCACATCCAATAAATAACCAGCACAGGGATGGAAGAGGGCATGAACAAGACAATCATTACCGTCGTCGGAAAGGATGCCGTGGGGATCATCGCGAAGGTCTGTACCTACCTCGCGGATAACCAGGTCAACGTCGAGGATATCTCGCAGACGATCGTGCAGGGATACTTCAATATGATGATGATCGTCGATACCAGCGGATTAACAAAACCGTATGCCGAGATGGTGACCGAACTCGACAGTCTCGGCGACGCGATCGGTGTCCGGATCCGGTGCCAGCGGGAAGACATCTTCACAAAGATGCACCGTATCTGAGGGGCTCGCATGATCAATATCCTCGAGGTGAACGAGACCAACAAGATGATCGAGCAGGAGAAGCTCGATGTCCGGACCATCACGCTCGGCATCAGCCTTCTCGACTGCTGCGACGCCGATCTCGACGCCTTAAACCGGAATATCTACGACAAGATCACCCGGCTCGCAAAAGACCTCGTCTCGACCGGGAGGGAGATCGAGCTCGAGTACGGGATCCCGATCGTGAACAAGAGAATAGCCGTAACCCCCGTCGCGCTCGTCGGCGGGCGGGCGTGCAGGTCCCCGGAGGACTTCGTCGAGGTTGCAAAGACGCTTGATAAAGCCGCACGGGACACGGGGGTCAACTTCATCGGGGGATACTCGGCGATCGTCTCAAAGGGCATGACCCCGAACGAAGAGGCACTCATCCGCTCGATCCCGGCGGCCCTCGCCGCGACCGAGAGGGTCTGCAGCTCGGTGAACGTCGGCTCGACGAAGACCGGGATCAACATGGACGCCGTTAAGCTGATGGGAGAGATCGTGCGGGAGACGGCCGAGGCGACGAAGGAGAAGAACTCTCTCGGCTGTGCGAAACTGGTCGTCCTCTGCAACGCCCCCGACGACAACC
>DALN01000098.1:0-2481 GCA_002499455.1 Methanoculleus sp. UBA77
GAGGGTGTAGTTGAAACCGCCTGCCGTCGCTGCCGCGTCCAGCGCGCCGAGGGCCGAGGTCCGGTTGACGGTGTAGACGGCGCTCTCGTTGTTGAACGGCGTGACCGTGAAGATCTCTCCCCTGGTCAGGGCCACGGTCCCGCTCCACAGGCCGGGTGTCGGGGCAGGCGTTACCGGGATGGAGACGGAGATGTTGACCACCGTACCGGCGGTATCGGGCGTCGAATCCCGCCCCCCGTACCAGTAGGTGACGACGTCCCCGTCGGCGAGCTGGTAGTCCGCCGCTCCGGCGGTGGCGGTGACGCTGTTGACGCTGTAGAGCCATGAATCCCCGGAGGTCTCGTTGTAGGCGATACCTGCGATGGAGTAGAGGAACGAGCCCCAGGTTTCCTCCCTGAGGGCGTAGTTGAAACCACTTGCCGTCGCCGCCGCGTCCAGCGCGCCGAGGGCCGAGGTCCGGTTGACGGTGTAGACGGCGCTCTCGTTGTTGAACGGCGTGACCGTAAAGGTCTCTCCTTCGGCGAGTCTCACCGTTCCGCTCCACCCGGAAAACGCCGGTTCCGGGACCTGCCCTTCCCCGAAGGCGTAGAGGTTCCCTTCGTCGGACCCGATGTAGAGGACGCCGTTCGATACGGCCGGCGAGGACTGGAGGTAATTGGTCGTGACGTACCGCCAGGCTTCGTTGCCTGCAGTATCAACCGCGTAGATTGTGGCTGTCCCGGTGTTGGAGGCGAAGTAGACGGTATCGTTCGCAACAACCGGTGAGGTGTCGATCTTGCCGTTTACGGTAAACGTCCACTCTTCGTCTCCGGTCTCTGCATCGCAGCAGTGCATGACCCCGTCGGCCGTGCCGAGATAGAGCCTGCCGCCGGCAACGGCGGGCGTGCCCCACGATGCACTGACGGATCTGTTCCAGACCTCGCTTCCGTCGACGGTGTCGAGGGCATAGAGCCGGTTTGCCGACACGGCATAGACCCTGCCGCCGCCGACCGCCGGCGACGACTTTATCTGCCCGTCGGTGGTGACGTTCCAGATCTCCAGGTGCGTCGCGGCATCGATACAGTAGAGGGCATGCGACGAGGCGTTGCCCGCGAAGTAGACCCTGCCGGCATCGACGGCCGGCGAGGAGTAGGCGAACGTCGTGTTTCCGGTCGCGTATGTCCAGATTTCATTCCCGTCGAGATCAAAGGCGTGCAAAGTTCCGTCGGTGAGAGAAGTCACGTAGACTGTGTCGTCCAGGACCGCGGGGCATGAGGAGAGGCCGTACCAGTTGCCGCCGTCTCTCCCGGTATCGACGGGAGCGCTCCAGAGCGTGCTGCCGTCTGTGATATCGATGCAGTAGAGGTTCCCGTCCATACACCCGACGAAGAGCCTGTCGCCGGCGATTGCCGCGCCGGAGATGGTACCTTCACCGGTGCCAAGCGGGTTTTGCCAGATCACGTTACCGTCCGTTGCATCCAGGCAATAGAGGTAGTACTCTTCCCCGGCAGCGAAGTTCATATCCGGCCAGACCCCGACGTAGACCCGGCCGTCCTTCTCGATCGGCGGTGCGCCGATGAATTCGTCGAGGTCGGCGCTCCAGCGGATGGTACTGTTCTGCGGCCCGTCCTGCGGGACGTAGCCGGCTCGTTGCCCGTCGTAGTGAAACATCGGATATGATGCGCTCACCACGCCGACGAGCATGAGTGAGAGCATGATCAGTCCGGAAAGGAGTGGAAACCGGTTCAATTTCATAAGTACAAGTACACTTTATTTAGTGTAATAAAAGTTTACAAATTTAATCTGCCGTAACTAAGAATAATTTGTCTATGTGGGCCGGGCTCCCGCCCGGACGATCCGCCGTCGATACGTTTTTATGGCTATTCCTGGGTCTGGTTGGACGGCTTTACGTCGATGAAAGACGGGTACCGGGATCGTCGAACCCGTATCAACGGGTGGTGCCGCGCGCACCGGATTCACCCGGAGAGGGAGCCCTGCATGCAGGGCCGCGCGCCGCGCCGGTTTCACGAAACGTACTGTTTCTGCCGCTATCTTTTCGTTCCGAGCAGGAAGGCGATGAACAACGCACCGATGAGTACTATCCCTTCGGAGCCCGGCGATTGGACGGCAGGGGTCGCCGTTGGGGCGTCTGTCCTGAAGAGATCCGGGTGGAGGTATCCTGCCGCCTCTTCGAGCGCATCCACGATCCGCGGACCCCCGCGGCTGACGACATCGGCGTCGACGACGTAGACGTGACCGTTCCTGACCGCGTCGAGTTTCTGCAGGCGGGGCTCGCTCACGATATAGTTGTAGATGGCATCATACGCGTCCCTGTTCATGCCGCTGCCGGAACTGACCAGAATGTAATCGGGATCTGCGGTAATGAACTCCTCGAGGCTGACGGTGCTCCACTCATCGACCGTGCCGAATGCGTTGGTTCCCCCGGCCATCGCGATCACCTCGTTCTGGAACGTGCCGTTGCCGCTGACCCAGATCGGGTCG
>DALN01000098.1:2492-4622 GCA_002499455.1 Methanoculleus sp. UBA77
CGATTCCTCTCAGGACGTCGTCGATCGTCTGCGGGTCGAGGAGGATGACGGTCATTCCGAGCGTGCGCAGGTGGTCGATCACCTCATCCGTACTGCCGGACGCGGCGACGACCAGGTCCGGTTCCGCCGCGATCACCTTCTCGATGCTGATGGTGCTGTACCCGCCGACCTTCGGTTTGTCGGCAGCGGCCGGAGGAAAATCACAGTTGTCGGTAACGCCGACGATCCGGTCTCCCAGATCGAGGGTATAGAGGATCTCGGTGTTCGAGGGTGCAAGGGAGACGATTCTCTGCGGCGTACCCCGGACGATGACGGTCTTTCCGGCGTCGTCGGTCACCGTCACGGTTCTCCCGGCGGCTTCCGTTGCTGCCGGTTCCCGGGCCGGCGCGTCGTCCGGGGTTCCTCCGCCGGAAACATAGCCTGTTTGTTGGCCGCCATCTTGAAAATCTGAGGACGATGCGCTTACTGCGCCGATGAGCATGGTCGAGAAGATGATCAGTCCAAGGGAGAGTAATAGACGCCTGTTTCCCATCATTACAACTACGTCTGATTTAGAGTAGTAAAATCGTATCTTGCGGGGGTGATGGGGGCGGAGCGGGAAGACCCCGCCCTGAAGGGCGGGGTAGTTGACAACTGTGCCCTGTGCAAACAGACGGCTGTTGCACCCGGCAGGCGAGGCCTTCCTTAGGATGTATCTCAATCGCGGGCGAGATTCCAATGAGGCCAGGCGGGATGCGCGGCTTTCGAATCCTTCGACCCGGACGGCCGCGCGCGCATTCCTGCCGTGAAGTATTTCATCGTATCCGACCCGGACCTGCAGCGAGGGTTGTTTTCGCGCTGTGGTCGGGCGGCACCCGGACGTTTCGGTATTCCATGCTCCGGTCGGCGCGGTTGTAATGAAGACCTGGAGCGGATCTGCGGTCTCGAACGGAGTCCCGGCCTCTCAACGGCAGCATGGGATGTGAGCGCCGCGTGAGTTCTGGATGGATCCTCTTCTTTCATGAGCTGCCGGATCGTTCACCGAACGAATACTTCCGGAACTCCATGTCGAGGTCGCGTGCAACCTGGTACCAGATACTGTCGCCGACGGTCAGCTGTTCGGAGAGCGGCAGCATCCTGCTCCTGATCGTAAAACAGCGTGCGATATCGGTATAGTGGGCTCGGGTGAAGTACTGTTCGGCACCGGATGGTCTGATAGTATACAGGAATGAATCGGTGACGACGATCATCGCAGTCATCTCAAAGGCGCACGCGACGTACAGGTCGGCGAGTGAAAAAGCGCCGCCTGAGGGGTGGTTGTGCATGAAGATCGTATTCGAGAGGCGGAAAAGGTCCCTGTGATCGAAGCGGATCCGCGCGCGCTCCCCTTTGAGGGAGTAGAGCAGTTCTCCATGCTCGTTGAAGACGTAGGCGTGCTCTATTCTTTTCTCTCTCAGCGAATGCGCACAGGCAAGCATCTGTTCGACCGCGTCGCCGGAAATGTCTCCAGTACTCTCTTCTGGTGCTGTTACCGGTATTGCTTCGGTCATATCTTCTGTCCTTGTCATGATGCAGGCACTGCGGTACCGGCCTGTGACAATTCAAGTGTGTTTGTTCTCATTAAAATAAATTTGATTTATGCATGCTGTGCAGTGCAATGGCTGCGATGACGGTTCTGCAGAAGTGGGAGTAACGGAGCGTGTAACGATCGGGTGAAGCGTTGTCCGCCAACAGTACACAGTCTCAGTACTTCGTTAATTTGAGCACAACTCACACGAAGGACGCGAAACCGTGAAGAACGATGGCCCTTTGGGCCGGAGTTCGAGCGCTGTCAGGTGTGAAGTGCGAGCGTAGCGAGCATGAGAAGCCATCAGGCTTCGAAGGGAAGTTGGTGGTTTGCCTTCCTGGGGAGACTTCCTCAACTATTTTATCGAACTACTGAGTCTGGGCTCACCCGTCTCGGGAAGCGGCACCCTGCGGCTATGACTGCCGGAGCCTGAACGGCAGACAAAATAGGGGTCCGGAAAGGACCCGGGAAATCGAATGAGGATTACTACGGGACATGTGCAGTGTGGTAACGCCGATAGGAACCATCGATACGTGTTGTGAGGTACTGGCGTTGTTCGCGGAGGAGTGCCAGACCACAATATC
>DALN01000062.1:0-11020 GCA_002499455.1 Methanoculleus sp. UBA77
GGCTCTGTTGAAATGCTTCACATACTCTCTTGATGATGCTCGATTACCAAGAGTTGGCGGTGATGTGACCTCACGCGAAGCCGCGAAGAACGCGAAAAGACTGCCGATACCCATTTGGGCTTCGCGCCTTCGCGCTTTCGCGTGAGTCGAGATTTATGGATAATTCTGCAGGTGGTTCGATTTCAGGGAGAGGGATTCAACAAAGCCCAAATAGGGTTATTGGTTGACGGCGTTCATCCCACGACTCAAGTCGTGGGCTTTCTGCCTATTTGATCGTAAGTGCCCCGCTGGATGGTGAACTCGGGGTAAGGGGCAAGGGGGATCTCCTGCTGGGAGAGGTCCCTGATGACGACCCGGGGGCACCCGTACAGCATCGAGACGAACTTATCGAGGATGACGGGCTCCCCGGTTGCCGTGATGAGCACCCTCCCGTCGGGGAGGTTCATCGCCTCGCCGCCGACACCGAGGTTGGTCGCGATCCTCTTGATGCATGCCCGAAACCCGACGCCCTGCACCCTTCCCACAATTCTGATCTCGATCGTCTTCACAGCCAGTGCTCCTGGATGATCCGCATGGACATGTCGAGCTCGTCGTAGACCTCATCCCGGATCGTCGAGTCCCGGATATTGAGTGCCTCGCTCACGGCCATGTCGAGGACCTCGCGAGAGCGGTCCTCGTAGCGCTCTGCATAGATCCTGCAGGCCATGTCGCCGAGCACGAAGGCCCGCCGCGAGAGGGGCCTGATGATCCGCGCCTCTTCGAGTGCACACAGAAGCATCCTGTCCGCAACCTCATACTGCCCTGCGTTCCTCGCGATGAGATAGAGTTCCGTGTAGTAGGCCGCCCGCTTCGCCCGGTCCGGCGCCGCCCTGATGGCCCGGTCGAGAGTGACCATGTCTTTCGTGGTGTACTCGCCGCTCCGGATCTTGTCGCGGCAGTCCAGTATCTTACCGTAGACCGTACTCTTCCAGGACTGGGGCATGGCCTGCTCGAGCTGGACCATCAGGCTGTACCGGATCCTGTCGTCGTCGATAGCCGAGACGATATCGACGGCCCGCTGCCGGACAGCCTGTTTGCCGCTTGTCCGGTAGTAGGAGAAGAGCATCTGGGCCATCCGCTGCCGCGTCATGGCAGTGACGAACGGGATCTGGATGTGCCCGGCAGTTCTCTCCATACCATCGAGAATCTCATCGATCTCTTCCTCGTCGCCGTAGTTCTCGGCGAACTGCGCCACGTCAAAGAGCATCGAGAGCCGGACGTAGGGTGAAGGGATGCTCACCACGGTATGGCACATCGCGGAGAGGATCTCTTTCCTCTGCGTGGGCTCGGTTACCATATCGAAGACCGCGGCAAGCGCATCCACATACTCGACCGGGTCCTCGATCCTGCCGACCTGGCCGATCGCCCATTCAACGTCCTCCTCCTGCCGCTGTATGGCATTGAGGCTTCGTGCGGCGTAGATCAGGTTCTTCCTGACGAACGCCTCCCGCTCAGGCCCGACAAACTCCAGCATCTCCTGAGCCTCGCCGAGGTAATTCCTGGCAACGCCGTGGTCGATCCCGGCCATGAGCCCCGCGAGATCGGAGAGCATGATTGCACGGACGGACGGCTCGCCAATAGTGCCGATGGTCTCATGGAGCCTTCTGATGATCCCCTCTGCCTGCTTCTCGTTGCCGAGGGCCGAGTAGGCGCTCACGATCCGGTACATCCCCGAGTAACGGGCGTAGACGTCGCCGGTGTGCTCGAAGAGGCGGTACATCAATTCGAGCACCGGCGGTGCCGCCGTCGCCCCCTCGATTCCCTCAAGCAGGTATGCGACCACCTCGTAGGGATCGGCCGAGTCGAACTCCTTCGTGTAACTGGTGAAGAAGGTGAGGATCCGCTGGATCATGGCGGTCCGCTCGTAATCTCCTTCGATCTCCAGGGAGAAGAGCGTCATCGGAACGGCAAAGATCGGGCTCGCGTGGACCTGCGTGTACTCGAGCATGATGTCGACGTAACTTGCAATCTTGATCGAGAGTTCCTCGCGGGGGGTGCTGGTCTTGAGGAGGTCGAGGGCGATCGCGAACGGCTCCATCATGCCGTCGAAGATCCGGGGTTTCCCGCGCGCGAGCTGGTCGGTCGCCTGCAGGCTCCCGACCCGGACATAGCCCTCGATGAGGGGGTCGACCAGCTGCCGCTGCAGGGACGGGTCGGTGACCTGGGAGAGGATCTGGGCTGCCTCGTCCAGCGCCCGGAGCGAGAGCTGCTCGATCCCGTACATGATCAGGCCGTGGATGACCTTGCCCATCGCAAAGAGGCAGTAATCCCGCTCAAGCAGGGACATGGAGAGGACCCGCATCCCGTGGAGCAGGTCGAGGTCGCCGTCCTCGACGGCGAGTATGGCGGCCTGGTCCACGATGCCGCCGATGGCTTCGGCCCGCGCATGCTGGTCCACGATCTCGCAGGTGAGCGCGGTCGCGTGCCGGAGAAGGTCACGGTCTTTCCGGGCGACGCCGATCCTGGCCATCTCGACTGCGATGGTCGAGATTGCCTGCTCACGCATGCTCTGCTCGCCGATCTGGCTCACCAGATCCACCAGGGCCGCTGCATCGTTCTGGCGGACGAAGCCGCGTTCGATCAGGATGGTGTTGCATTCAAGGAGCAGGGTATCCTGAGCCTGATGCGATCCCGCAAGTTCCTTGATGGCCGGTATGTGCCTGACGACCTCGTCAAAGTCATACTCTTTGCAGAAGTCGGTCACCGCCTGGTGTACCAGCGAGTCGGCGATATCGTTCTCCAGTGTGGTGAGGATATTCTCGCGGACAAGGTCGATCTCGTTGCGCCGGATACCCTCCTTGATCAGGCGGACACTGGTCTCGAAAAATTGGGCGTTGATCCTCTGTGCGCTGCTGCTGGCCTTCTTCATGACCTCGATCGCGTGGTAGAAGTCGCCCATCCGGGAGAGGGCGTCGGTGATCTGCCGGTAGAGGTGCGCCGCCTTCGCTGCGTCGCAGGACTCCTCGATCAGCGGCGTGATGTCGAGGAGGACGGTCGGGTTGCCGCTCTTCTCGACGACCGCGATCCCGGAGAGGACGATCTCTTCGATGGGGAGCTGGGTCTCCACCGTGCTCCTGGCGTTGAACTCGAACGCCTTCTCCAGGTACCAGCGTTCGCCGCTCCGTTCCGCCTTCTTGAGGAGTTCGAGGACAAGGGTCTGGCCCGCCCAGGGTTTCTCGTCGTCGAGCCTGAGCAGTTTGGTGTAGACCTGTTTCTTGTCTCTCTGGCGGTCGAGGAGCTGCTCGGTCAGGATCGCGAGGACCTCGATGCGCCGCTCTTCGGGAATGTCCGAGAGGGCGTCTATGACCTGCTCGACATCGGAGATCTCCTTCTTTAATGACGACTTCCAGGTTGCATCCGCAATATCGGCGATCGAGTTGGTGCGCCGGATCTTCTGATTGATCTCGGTGGCACTCAAGAGCCCGCGGATCACGAGATCGATACTGCCGGACTCGATGCCGGCGCCGGCGATTGCCCTCGCCACGTCGGCATGGAGTTGCGACTGTCTTGATATATCGCCGATCTCAGAGAGCGCCTGGAGAGCATGCTGCATGATATCGACGTTCTGATGTTTCTGTCCGTACTGGATATAGAGCGGGATGATCTCGGTGAGGATGGCTGAGCGGTATTTGCGTATGCTGATCTTATCGAAAGCCTCATCGCCTTTCTCGATATAATGGATGTCTCCGGTATCCACCCCTGCCTGGACGAGGTCACGAGAGATACCGGCGAGAATATCGGACTGGTGGCTTTTGCGGTCGAGCTTGTCGACCAGGGTGAATATTGCAGAGAACCAGGGTTCGCTCCGGGTCTCCTTATAGAGCCCTGCGGCACGCCGGGCGAGAGTAAAGACCTCTTCTTTCGTCGGCTCGACGAGCTGGCTTAGAAGTTCTGGCTGCCCCTCTTCAAATGCGGTCTTTACCAGGGCGGCGTTCATCTGCTCATAGAGCGATTTCTTCTCTTTCCTGGTCTGGGTCTCCGATATGTCCATTAAGACCTTTTCAACCTCACGCAGATCGCCCGAAGAGATTGCGGAGGTGATCTTCTGTTTCATCTGGGGTTTACCATCCATTTTGATCAGCGCTCTCCAGTGGGTTCTGCATCATGCATGTCCATTATCTGATATATAGATTACCCCTACCGCACAAGAATGTTTTTCAAAGGATTTTGCGAGACCCTCGAAAATACCGGTGGTATGGGGGAAGGTAAGAGCCCCCTTGCAGTACCTTGAAGGGAATGTTTAATGGTAGGTCAATCCCGCTGGCAGACACACTGTTGAGGAGATGCCATCACGTATGCCCGACGGCCTGCAGGATCTCGCGATACATGGCATCCGCAATGCCCGGATCCCGTGACTCGATCATAATCCTGACCATCGGTTCGGTGCCCGACGCCCGCACCAGGGCCCAGACGTCGTCCCTGACGATCTTGATGCCGTCGATCTTCTCGATGGTCTCGGCCGAGAACGCCTCCTCGACGGCGCGAACGAGCGCGGACGGGTCTTTTGTGTGGTGCTTCTCCTTGATCAGGTGATATGCAGGGAGTTCGTCGAGGATCTCCGAGAGTTTTTTGTCGCGATGGCCCGCGAGAACCGCCACCATCATGGCGGCCGTCATGCCGCCGTCGCGGCAGAACTGGTGGTCGGCGTAGATCAGCCCGCCGTTTCCTTCGCCCCCAAAGGAGACCTTCTTACCCTGGCCGATGAGTTCGATCATCCTCCGTGCGACATAGATGCTCCCGACGGGGGTATAGTCGATGGTGCACCCGTGCTTCTCCGCGATGTCCTTGATCAGCCGGGAGGTGGCGACCGGGGTGACGACGAGCCCGCCGCTGTTTCTGCCGCAGACGTAATCCTCGACCAGACCGAACTCGTAGTTCTCTTCTATATAGCGTCCTTTGTTATCAACGAAGACCGCCCGGTCGGCGTCGCCGTCGTGCGCCACTCCGAAGTCGGCGCCCGTGGCGACGACCATCTCCGAGAGGGGCTGCAGCCCTTCGGGGGTCGGTTCGGGCATCCGGCCCGGGAAGGTCCCGTCGAGCCGGGCGTTGATGGTGTGAACCTTGCAGCCCATCCGCGAGAGGATGGTCGGGGTCGTGAGCGCCGCGGGGCCGGAGCCGGGGTCGACGACGACGGTCATCCCCTTCCCGATGCCTGCCGGGAAGTGGTCGACGATGGCCTGAATGTACTCCTCGACCCGGTCGGGCGCGGCGGTCTCCGTGCCGACCCCGTCCCATGCCGCCGCCTCGAACGTATTGCTGAAGAACCGCTCTTCGAGCAGGACGATCTCCTCGTCGGACATCTCGGTGCCGTCGGCCTCGATGATCTTCACGCCGTTGTACTCGGGCGGGTTGTGCGATGCGGTGATCATTGCGCCGCCGTCAAACCCGCTGGTCTTTATGATGTACTGCAGGGCCGGCGTCGGGAGGATGCCCATATCGACCACATTGCATCCGGTCATGAGGAGACCGGCCTTGAGGGCATGGGCCAGGGCCTCGCCGGATGTCCGGGTGTCTCTCCCGATCGCTATGGTCCCCTTCCTCATCGATCCAAGCGCGGCGCCTACCCTGAGGACGAGATCCGGTGTCATCCTCTCTCCGATCACGCCCCGCACGCCGTTCGTTCCAAACATCTGTTTTTTCTGCTGCATCCTGTTCACTTCTCCACGTCGTGTAACTCTCTTTTGAGCCGGTCGATAGCGTTGCTCGCGGCGGCGAACGCCTCCTCACGGTGCTCTGCAAGTATAGCAAGATAGGTTATCTCTTCTCCGGCATAGAGCCGCCCTTTCCTGTGGTGGAACCGCACCCCGATGATTCCCGGGATTGCCTCCATCTCTTGCCTGATACTCCTGGTCACGGCATCGACGGTCTCGTCGAACTCCAGGTAATCGGTATGTTCGTCCCCGCTCCACTCCCTGACGATCCCGTTGAACGTGAGGATGGCCCCCGCGCGCGTAACGCCGCACTCGCGTTTCAGCTCCCGCACCAGCCCTTCGACGGTATAGTAATCCTCGAACCGGGCGAGTTGCGCGATCACCTCTTCGACGGTGGGGTTTCGGAGCACGACGTTCTCGCTCTCGAGGTCGCCTATCACGACCCGCGGGAACGGGCGGGTCTTGAACCCCTCGATGATGGCGTACTCGACCCCCATGTTGCAGAGCGTCTCCAGGGTGGAGTCGAGGTCGTTTGCGTGCCGGATGATGACCGACTTCTCGCTGTCGATGCCTGCTGATAGAGCAGCATCTGCTTCATGGTAGACGGTGGTATCCTTTCCCGGCTCGAGCTCGAAGCCGTGGTGCCCCACGTGCTTCACCGCCCCGACGGTTCCGAGTGCCGAGAGCGCCGGGATCAGGTTCCTTATGAACGTGGTCTTCCCGGTATTCGAGCGGCCGACGATCTGTATGATCTTCATGGTTCCTCCTCTTCGTCTTCCTCTCCACCGTCCTCCGTCGCAGGCCCCTCCTCCTGACCGGGTCTGGACTTCAGGACGACCGATGCCGCCTCGGCCACGCCCCGCATCACCTCGGTGATCCGGTCCTCGACGTCGATCTCGTCGTCGATGTTCAGGCTTGTCCCTTCCACCTCGAGCAGGAACCGGGCGACCTCACTTGCCTCAAAGAGGATCTCGTCGAGTTCCTCCGCGGTGAAGAAGCCGCACATGGCCCCGTAGAAGAAGGTGGCCCCTGCCTTCTTCACCTTCTTCTTGAACGAGCTCCTTGCCTGGTTGACCGCCTGCGGCGTGTAGGAGTCGACCATGAACGGGCAGAGTTTCGGGAGGTTCTCGCCGATGAACGTCATCTCCGAGCCGCTGGTTGTCTTGAAGTCTGCACAGAGGCGTGCGATCGCCCATTCGCGGGCGGTGATGTGGGTGTGTTTGCGCAGGAACTGGTTGACCCGCAGGTAGGTGGCGCCGTCGACTTTCTTGAATTTCTGATACTTGTTCGGGTCTTTGGTGCTGTCAGGCTCTTCCATTTCTTATCCTCTTGTTGGTTTTGCTATTTCAATAGGGTTGCTGGGCGAAGGGCCCGGCGGGGAGGGCGGTTGTGCCGGTGTTTTCCCCTTCGGGGGCATACGGATCGGCGGGCCATATGGCCGACCTCTGCCAGTGAAACATATAGCATCATGTGGTTTATACCTGCCCCTTTGGTTCCCGGAACGGGGCGGGTGTCCGGGTCGAAACGGCCCGTTTTCTCCCCCCGGTATGGCATGACGGGCCTGCATTGCATTGTATTGGCATCATCCCTCCCGGTCGGGGGGGTCGGGTGCGGATGCCCCGGTCGTTGAACGGGGTCGGGCCAGGGTGGGGTGCCGCCCCGTTTTCCTTTTCCCGGGCAATTGTCCCTCCCTCGCCCTGTTCCTGGTGTGCCGAAGGCCCGGCACTCCGGGGGCGCTGGCATGCCCGTGAAGAATGGCCGATGGCCTTCGAGCCCTCTTGCGGGGCCGGTATCCGGATGCGGCTGCTGCAGGTGGGGGGAAGATGGAATACGCCCGGATTGTCTGAGTGCGACAGTCGGGGGACGGAATAATGTCGGATCTCCGGGCCGTGGGGTGCAATTGCCTGGTCCGGGGCCCCGGCGTGTGGGGTGCTGGATGTGGGCGCCGCCCCGGTCTGCGGGATGATAGCCGGGCCCTTCTGGGTTATGGGCTGTTGCCTCCTCTGGGGGGGTGCCGGATCGGGCCTTAATATCGGGCCTATGGGGCAGGATCGTCATATCTGATGATGATTGGGTTGGGGATGCATGCGATCGTGCGGTTAAGCGATTCTGTGGGGGTCATTTATATGTGGGCAAACTCCTGGGGCTTCATGGCGCCGGGGGCGCTGCAAATTTTTCACTTTCACCCTGCACGGTGGGGGGTTCATATACTTCCAGGAAAGAGTATTCATCAGGGTCTGTTTCCCGTCCACCCGGGAGGGCAGCCCTTATACCTCCGAACACCAGATACCTCCTGCATCACCGCGAATACTCTTTTTTGCGTTCNNCGTTGCCTTCAGGGGTGGCTCCCGGCGCCCCGTTCTGCGGGGCTCCCTTCCGTTAATGGGGGTGGTTCGGCCGGCTGTTCTTCCTCGACATCAACTCGGGTTTCCGCGACCGTTTCCTGACGGGCGGCTATCCTGGGGGTGCATCCCTTCCCTGTATCTCCCTTCTCCTCGCTATAAGGCAACAGGGCGGTTATGGGTCTCTTTCCGATCGTCTTTATGGGATCTCTGTCTAACTATCTGTTCGATGGGATCCGGGCTGTGGTGGATCCAGGTGGCGTGTTGCCGGTCCCTCCGGGTTCGGGGGGTCGTTGCCGGTCGGCCGGGTTCGGGTGGGGGTATTTTCGGGGAAACCGTGATTGCGGGGAATAGTGATTTACCGCAATTTTGATATGCTTCGTTATTCAACTCATAATACGATGGAAAACGCGCTCTTTTCCGAATGGCTCGAACGCTTCAGCAGTTACCTCCGGATGCGAAATTACTCCCCACGGACCATCAAGAAGTACGGGCAGACCATCGAACGCTTCGCCCGGTACGCCTGGCTCCGGCAGCACCCGGGACTCGAAGGGGGTATCGACGAGGCTGCCTTCGAGGCTGCTCCCCTGGATGCCGATGTGAACGTCACCGCGGCCCTGGTCACGGATTTCTTCTCGTTCCTCTCGGAGAAGCGGGAGTATAAGCCGAAGACTCTCCACCGGATGGTCTCGACGCTCTCGTCGTTCTACCGCTACCTCTACGCACAGGGCGTCGTTGTCGCAAACCCCATGCTCGGGGTGGAACGGCCCCGGATCAAGAATCAGGAACTGAAATACCTCAAGCACAGCCAGGTGATCCGCCTGATCAACTCCATCGAGAGCGGCCGGGATAGGCTGATTGTCCGGCTCATCTATGCCACGGGCGTCCGTGTCTCGGAACTCTGTTCGATACGCGTCGAGGATATCGATTTCGAGGAGCAGACGATCCGGGTCAAGGGAAAAGGGGACAAAATCCGGACGGTCTTCGTCGACGAAGAGACGCTCGAGCAGATTGACGGGTTCATCGGCAACACGATCGAGGGGCCGCTCTTCGTGGGTCAGCAGGGCAATCCTCTCTCTCCGCGGACCGTGCAGCATCTCTTCAAGCAATGCGCTCCTGCAGGAATTACGCCCCATAAAATCCGTCATTCCTACGCGAGCGAGCTCTACCGGCGCTCAAAGAACCTCCGTGTCGTCCAGGAGAACCTGGGGCACTCCTCCATTAAGACGACTGAGATCTACCTGCATACGGACCTGGATGAG
Organism: Methanoculleus sp. UBA77; assembly: GCA_002499455.1. Classification (GTDB taxonomy): domain Archaea; phylum Halobacteriota; class Methanomicrobia; order Methanomicrobiales; family Methanoculleaceae; genus Methanoculleus. Next base: position 9,295 of record DALN01000062.1, read on the forward strand.
CGGAGGAACGTCTATAAGCAGTATTTCCCGCTCTCGAACGGGAAGAAGTCGGGTGAGTAGCGGGGAGCCGATAAACTGCATGATGCTATATTGGCGATGGCTGGCAGGGATCGATCTCGCCCGATCCTCTCAGCCTCACGCGAAAGACGCGAAGCCGCGAAGCCGCGAAGGGGAGTTCCTATCAGATGACCGATCTTCGCGTCCTTCGCGGCTCGCACCTGCGGTGCTCAAGCTCGCTACGCTCGCACTTCGCGCGAGCTTGACAGTTTATGGGCGATAACCCGGCCTCACGCGAAGCCGCGAAGTGTGAAGGCACACACCTTGGAACTCTCTCCTCCTTTCTGGCAACGCTCAAATTGGAGGAGCGCCTATCCTATCGGTTATGCGCTACATCGTCACGGGCGGGGCCGGGTTCATCGGGTCAAACCTTGCAGATACGCTGGCACAGCACCACGAGGTCGTGATCATCGACGACCTCACCTCCGGACGGCGTGAGAACATCGAGCACCTCATCGACAACTCCCGGGTGACCTTCGTCGAGGGGAGCGTCACCGACCTCGACGTCCTGATGGGGGCCTTTGACGGCGCGGACGGCATCTTCCACCAGGCGGCTATCGCCTCCGTCCCCCGCTCCGTGAAAGACCCGCTCGAGACGAACGCGGTGAACGCGGCAGGGACCGTGAACGTCCTCTGGGCCGCAAAGGAGTGCGGGGTTCCGGCGGTCGTCGCGGCCTCCACCTCGGCGATCTATGGGGACGACCCCGTCTTCCCCAAGCGGGAGGCGATGGCGCCGACACCGCTCTCCCCCTATGCGGTCTCGAAACTCGCAGGCGAGTACTATGGGAAGGTCTTTGCCGACCTCTATGGTATCCGGACGACATTCCTCCGCTACTTCAACGTCTTCGGGCCCCGGCAGGACCCGAACTCCGAGTACGCGGCAGTGATCCCGAAGTTCATCACCCGGCTCCTCTCCGGGAAGCCGCCGATCATCTACGGTGACGGGGAGCAGACCCGCGACTTCATCTTCGTCGCCGACGTCGTCAGGGCAAACATCATGGCGATGGAGAGCGGCGTCTCCGGTGTCTTCAACGTCGCCGGGGGCCGCCGGATCAGCCTCAACGAACTCGCCGCCAGCCTCTCGGAGATCACCGGCATACACCAGCGGCCGGTATACGAACCCCCGCGAGTCGGGGATGTGCGTGACTCCCTTGCGGAGATATCCCGGGCCCGCGAGGCGTTCGGGTTCTCCCCCCGCTACACCCTTGACGAGGGGCTCCGCGAGACCGTGGGCTGGTTCCGCGACGGCAGTGCCGGGCCGCACCGGTGATCCGGGTCTCCTGCCCCCCGGCAGGGAACCCCGCCCTTCTTCCTTGAGTTTCCCGGAAGCCCCCTGGCATCCGGCATATCGAGACTGGCCCGCTCCCATCCTGACAAACAACTGGCAGGAACTTATATATCTTCATCCTGCAGTATGGGGTGCGAGGTAGCGACGTATGCCCCGATTGATTACACCGGAGATCAGCCGTACTGGTGACGGCGAGAGAGATGCGTCACGGGCGTACAACGATGCAGTCGTCGAGAACCCGCATGACCCGACGGCCTTAAACAACAGAGGCGTGACGCTTGAGCGGCAGGGACGCTACGAGGAAGCCCTCGCTGCCTTCAGTGCGGCCCTCCTCTGCGACAACGACGACATCTACGCCTGGAACAACCGGGCGGTGATCCT
>DALN01000062.1:11055-21646 GCA_002499455.1 Methanoculleus sp. UBA77
TACGGCACGGTGCTCGGCAGGCTCGGGAAGTACCCGGAGGCGGAGTCCGCTCTCGCGGTCGCAGAAGACCTCGACCCGCAGGCGCGGGCGCTCTACCCCGGAACTCTGACGATGACCCGGGCGTGAGCGGGGCTCTCTGCCCTCCCCTTCCCCGGGTGGGAGAGTGCGGGAAGCCGCCTCTCCCGGGGTGTCCTGGCCGATACACCCCCCGTTGCGATACGGAAGGTGGCTGTACCGGGGTCCATCCCCCCGGAAACCCTTACGCTTTTATCCCCCATACGTAATAGAGTATAGAATCGAGTGCCCTGCGGCACGGAGCCCGAGCCAATGAAGACGCTCATACTTGCAGGCGGGAGCGGCACCCGCCTCTTCCCGCTCTCACGGGAACACTACCCGAAACAGTTCATCCCGCTGGTCGACGACGAGTCCCTCTTTCAGAAGACCGTGAGGAGGTCGCTCCTCTTCTCCTCGCCGCAGGATATCGCCATCGTCACGAACACGGAGCACCGGTTCCTGGTCCGGGACCAGCTCGCCGCCATAGGATGCGACTGCCGGGTCCTCGTGGAGCCGGTGGGCAGAAACACCCTGCCGGCGATCTACTACGGCGTCCGGGAGGTTGCCGAAGACGGGGCCGGGACGGTCGCGGTGCTGCCCTCGGACCACCTGATCACGGCGACCGGACCGTTCCATGAGGCGTTCCGGCGGGCTGAGCAGCTCGCGAAGGATTATCTGGTGGTCTTCGGGGTGCGGCCGACCTCGCCGCACACCGGATATGGCTATATCCGACCCGGCGAGCCCCTCGCGGACGGCTCAGTCGTGGACGCCTTTGTCGAGAAGCCGGATCTTCCTACCGCGGAGCGCTACGTTGCGGACGGCTACCTCTGGAACTCCGGGATGTTCTGCTTCGATGCCGCTCTCTTCCTTGCTGAGTGTGAGTCGTGCGCCCCCGAGGTCGTCCGGGCGTTCGAGCAGCCCGTCGAAGAGGCGTATCGTGCAGCCCCTGCGCTCTCCATCGACTACGGGATCATGGAGAAGACCCGGCGGGCTGCGGTCGTGCCGCTCGAGGCCGACTGGAACGATGTCGGGAACTTCGACGCGCTTTATGCCGCCCTGCAAAAGAACGGGAGAGGCAATGCCGTCAGGGGCGAGCATATCGGGATCGACTCCTCGGATAACCTGATCCTTGCCGACCGGCTGATCGCCACCGTCGGGGTCCGCAACCTCGCGATCGTCGAGACGAAGGACGCAATCCTGGTTGCCGACCGGGACGAGGCCCAGCGCGTGGGCGAGATTGCGAAAGCCCTCCGCGAGAAGGGGGACTCCCGTGCATTCTTCCACACGCAGGTCCACCGGCCCTGGGGCTCCTATACGAACCTGGAGGAGGGGCGGGCCTACAAGATCAAGCGGGTCACCGTCCCCCCGAATCGGAGGCTCTCGCTCCAGATGCACCACCACCGCTCCGAGCACTGGGTTGTGGTCACCGGGTGCGCCGAGGTGACGATCGGTGAGAAGACCTACCTCCTCCGGAACGGCGAGTCCACCTTCGTCCCTGCGGGGACGGTCCACCGGCTCGCGAACCCCGGCCTCCTGCCGCTCGAACTGATCGAGGTGCAGATCGGGGAGTATACCGGCGAGGACGACATCGTCCGGTTCGAGGACGACTTCGAGCGGGCGTGAGCAGGCCCGGCGGTGCCGGTCCACCGGCATCCCTCCGCCCGCTTCCCATGTCCGCTACAAAATCGATATAATCTCCCGGCACATAGTACTTGAGAGCTGGTACCTGTGGTGCCGGTCGCTCGAGTTCACTTCTCTTACCCCCGTAGTGTAGTGGTCAATCATGCAGGACTTTGGATCCGGCGACGGCGGTTCGAATCCGCCCGGGGGTACTGGGACACGGAGTTTGATCCTCCAGAAGAGCACACCTCTTTTCCACCGGACGACTGAACATTGCTGCACAGGAGCAACCCCGCCGGTCTTTGTTGCTTCAAAGTCAGGGTGTGCGCTTCGGCGATTGCAGCGCTGTCCTGCCTGCCGGCGTATATGCGAGTAACTCGCTGTCATCCTCATCCCGCTTTGCAGCGAAACCGGAAGAGATTTCCTGACGCACGAAGAGGATACGAGAATGACTCCTCTCTCCCCTCTCCTGATCGCCCCCTGCGGCATAAACTGCGGGCTCTGCATCGCCTACCTGCGGGAGAAGAACAGGTGCCCGGGCTGCCGGACGAGTGATGTCGGCAGACTGAGCGCGTATTGCGCCCGGTGCAGGTTCCGGCAGTGCGAAGAGCGTACGGGGGAGTACTGCCACGAATGCGCCGGATATCCCTGCACGCGGCTGAAACGCCTGGACAAGCGCTACGCAAAATACCGGACGAGCGTGCTCGACAACCTGCGCGAGATACGGGAGAAGGGAGTCGCGGAGTTCGTCGAACTGGAGAAGGTCCGCTGGAGATGCCCGGAGTGCGGACATATCCTCAGCATGCACAGGGACCGCTGCCTGCACTGCGGCCGGGCGTGGTGAGGGGGAGCATCACCCCCCCGCCAACCGGTTTCTCTGTCTACGTGATGACTATTCATCGCCGAAACCCCCGTTCGTCATGTGTGGGGCCTGGAGGTTGGAAGATGACTCCATTGCGCTGGTTCTGCCTCGTATGAGACGGAGCCGCACCTCTCCCGGAATGCCGGACGCCCTGTAACTTCCCCGAGTTGCACATATTTCTTAAGGCCTCCCGATCGAATCATGGAGTATAATGGAAAGTGCGTTATCTATCGAGCTCCAGGTGAGCCTCCTTCTCTTCCTCGCGCTCGCCGGCTACCTCCTGGCATCCAGGATCAACCAGTCGGCGACGATCGGAGCCATCCTCGTGGGGATCCTGGTAGGACCGAGTGTGCTCGGCCTGATCACCTACACGGACTTTGTTGCGAGCCTGGCGCACATGGGAGCGATCATCCTCCTCTTCGCCATCGGGTTCGAGTTCAGTCTCAAGGATATCCTCACGCTTCGTAACGGCGTCATATCATTCTTCGGCGTGGTCGTCCCGTGGGCGGGAGGCTACGCCGTCGCCGTCCTCTTCGGGTTCGACTTCGCAACGGCAGTCTTCGTCGGCACGGCGCTGACCGCGACGAGTACCGCCATCACCGCGAACGTCCTCAAGGAGATCGGTATGCTCCAGACCGCGGCGGCGAAGGCGATCATCGGTGCAGCGGTCATCGACGATATCCTCTCCCTGCTTGCGCTCTCCGTCACCCTGGACCTGGTGACCGGGGAAGTCGCGCTCGGGTCGCTCATCCAGACGATCGCCATAGCTCTGGCCTTTGTCGCCGTCGCCGGTACCGTCGGGGTCCTCGTCGTCCGAAGATTCATCCATCGGATGGAGGCATCCACCCTGACAAAACAGTACCCCGGTTTTGTCTTCATCTTTGCCCTGATGCTGGCGTTCTTCTACGCGATGATCGCCGACCTCATCGGTCTATCGGGGATCATCGGGGCGTTCCTCGCCGGAATTGCCTTCAGCGATCTCGAACTCCGGCAGAGTAAGAGCGTCAAACTGGGCGCGGAATACTTCGAGATCGTCTTCGCCTCGATCTTCTTCATATCGCTCGGCATTCTGGTCGATATTCAGGCGCTCACCTCCGAGATCGCTCTCTTCGTTGCGGTGCTGACCGTGGTCGCTCTCGCCACCAAGATCGTCGGGTGCGGCCTCCCTGCCCGGCTGATGGGGATGTGCCGGGAAGACTCGCTCATCGTCGGATTCGGGATGGCGGCACGGGGAGAAGTGACGATGATCATCGCGCTTATCGGGTTGAACGCAGGATTCATCGACCAGGGCATCTTTGTGGCCTGCATCCTGATGAGCCTGTTGACCACCCTCATCACCCCGATCGTTTACCGGAACTGGTTCTTCAAGGGTGCATACTGCGCCACGGAGTGATGCAGGCTTTCTTCCTGCATCTTTTTTTCAGAATAGATCTGCCACGGTCTACTTCACGCTGGAGAAAATAGGGGCTGTAGGGCCCCGCCTCACCAGGCTTCCGGGAACGCCATGTTGGTGTAGATGTCCTCCAGGCGCGCCTTGTGACCCCGCTCCATCGCGGCAAGGCTCTCGAATAACTCGATCTGCTCCGGGTCCACGCTCAGGCTCGCGAGCTGGGTGTACATCTGCATCGCGTCGAGTTCCTTCCTGATGGCAATGACCAGGCCGTCGAGCGGCTTCAAGTCCGCCGAGAGCGGCGGGGTCTTCAGGGTCTCTGCCACCTTGTAGTCACGCTTCGTGTTGAAACCGAGTTTCGCCGGCTCTTTCGTGAGGAAGCCCTCGAGGGTCTTCCTGTGCTGGCTCTCCTCTCCTGCAAGTTCGTTGAAGAGATCTTTCAAGTTCTCATCCGTGACCTTCTCCCGGACTGTCCGGTAGAAGGTGTAGGCCTCGATCTCTCGCTCGATCGCATTCGATATGATTGAACGGTATTCTTCGGCATCCATGGGTTATGCACCGGGGGAGAGTAGCATCCGGGGCTCTTAAACCTTATTGGGCCGGGCTCCCGTAGCGTGCCGGGCAGCGGGCGGGGTGGTCCGGGTGGTGGCCGTGGTGGGGGACGGCGAGGCGGGTCCGGGGAGGATGGGGCGATGAGGAGGGCCGGTTGATTTTTGTACATTCTGGACGGCCGATTTGAGAGAGTCCCGCTGCCCTGCCTGGAGAGTTGCCGTTCGCACCTCTGGGGCTCAGGATCGTGACAACGTCGTCACGCCTCAAAGGCGATAAAAAAGATGGTTAGATGAACCGGGGCTTCCGGGAGAGCTGCCGGGGGGTGTAGAGCTGGCGGAATGGCTTTCCGGCGGTCTCCATCTTCACCGCCTGGATGAGCTCGTCCTCGCTCATCGTCTCCTTGTAGGGCTTCTTCTTCTCCGAGAGTTTCCGGATGGTGACCGTGAGCCTGCCGGTCTCGGCCTCCTGGTCGCCGATCACCACGACGTAGGGGACCCAGTCCATCCCGGCCTCGCGGACCTTCTTGTTCACGCTCTCGTCTCTGTCGTCGACGTCCGCCCGGATGCAGGCGGCGTTCAGGCGGGCGCTGATCTCTTCGGCGAAGCAGACGTGCCGCTCCGCGACCGGGACCAGCCTGACCTGGGTCGGGGCAAGCCAGGTCGGGAACGAGGGGACCTCCTGGGCTGCGGTGTTCTCGAGCATCGCGCAGATCACCCGCTCGATCGAGCCCGTCGGCGAGCAGTGAAGGATCGGGGGGTGGACTTCCGTCCCTTCGGGGGTGTAATACTTGATGTCGAACCGGTTTGAACTCTCCACGTCGATCTGGACCGTCGGGTTCTCGATCGGCCGGCCCTGCGCGTCGATCGCCGCGAGGTCGACCTTTGCGATCCAGTAATGGACCCGGTCGGAGAGGACCTCGATCAGCATCGGGACGCCCGACTTCGCGACCAGCTCCTTGACCCAGAGTTCGTACTGGTCGTAGAAGTCGCGGGTGCACCGGAAGACCCCGACGAGCGGGGTCTCGAGATCCTCGCCGCTCTTCCAGCCCATCGCGAGCTGCTCCTCAAACGCCGTAAGCGTCCCGTCGACGTCGCGGCAGAGGGTGTGCATGTCGGGCATCGTGAAGGCGCGGAGGCGCTTCAACCCGATCACCTCGCCCTTCTGCTCGTGCCGGAACGAGTAGGTCGAGAGTTCGTAGAGCTTCATCGGGAGGGTGTTTGGAGAGATGTGCATGTCGTGCATGATGGAGAACATGCCGAAGCACGCCGCAAACCGGAGCATCATGTCGCGGTTGCCGCTCTTGAACCGGTACTGCCGCTCCCCGAACTTGGCGGCGTGCTCCGAGATCGCCTTGTCGGCGAGGTCGTACATCACCGGGGTCTCCACCGGCATCCCGCCGTACTCAAGCACCCGTGCAAGGACGTAGTCGGAGAGGAGGTCGCGGATCAGCTTGCCCCGGGGCATCCAGCGGTGGTTTCCGACATCCGCGCGCGGTTCATAGTCCACGAGCTCCTTCGCACGCATCAGGTCGACATGGATCGGTTCGGATCCGTCGGGGTTCGGGTAGCCGAGTTCCTTCCGTACCAGGGCGGCAAACGGTGTCTTCTCCCCGGCGTATGCTGCCGCGTCTCTCCGCTCACCCTCGGGGGTCAGGACGAAGAACTCGTGCTGGATCTCCTTCTTCGGCGCGGCCGCCCCTCCTTCGCCGGGGACGATCGTCCGGGAGAGCTCCGAGAGGGGATGGCCCTTGCAGGTGAGGGAGAAGGCCTTGTACCAGCCGAACGGCGCACGTTTCACGACGAACTCGCCATTTGCCTTGAGAGCCTCCTCGATGCCCTTGAGAGCGCTCACTGCCGCTTCCGGCGATGAGAGGTCGGAGGAGAGGTGGGCGTAGGGGTAGATCATGATATTGGTAGTGCCGAGCTGCCGGGCGGTGGTGACGATCTCGTCCGCCGCCTGCCGGACGGAGTCCTCGATGTTCTCTTCGTCAACCGACTCTACCGCACAGAAGACGGCGAGCGCCTCGTCGAGGGCATCCTTCGGGACGGCAACCTCTTCGGCGACCTTCGTCTTCTTCCGGGCCTCGTATTCGATATGGTCTGAGTGAATCAGGAGAAGTCGCATGGTTTATCTCCAGTTGAATCGTTCAATATCTGTTTTCCTGCTATATAGTGCATGACATTCCCGGGACCGGAGCGAAGGTGCGCCGCGCCGCACCCCCTGCCGCGGGGCGAGGGAGGCGCGGGCGATCTCCGGGTTCCCGGCGTTACTCCTGCGCGCTCCGCGCATTCTCGTGGTAGCGGGAGAGGGTCGCCTGCCGCTGGTCCATGTACTTCGCGTCCTGCTTCATGTTGTATGGGCGCGCGGCACGGTCCGTGCGGTAGAAGACCAGCTGCCCGATCGGCATCCCGGCGTAGACCCTGACCGGCCGGGAGTTCACGTTGCACATCTCGAGCGTGATGGTTCCGCGGAACCCGGCGTCGATCCAGCCTCCGGTCTGGTGGAGTTCGACCCCGAGACGCGCGATGCTGCTCTTCCCCTCGATGCTCGCCACGACATCGTCGGGGAGCTCGATCGCCTCCAGGGTCTCAGCGAGGAGGAACTGACCCGGTGCGAGGACGATCGATTCGGCCGTCGTCTCCTCGGTCTTTGCGCAGACGCTCTCCTTCTCGTAGGGGTCGATCACGGTCTCTCCGGGGAGATACCAGACAAAATGGGAGCCGAGCCTGATATCCAGCGAGTTCGGCTGGATCAGGTCGGGCTCGAATGGGTCTACCTTGATATGCCCCCGCCTGATGCGGTCTTCTATCTGCCAGTCGACAAGAATCATTCTTAGATCTCTCCTTATGGCCGGTTAGTCTTTGCAGTCTTTGTTATCCATCTGCCACTCCGCCCGGCGCATCAGCCCGTGCAGGGTGCTCGCCTCGCGGATGGTCAGTTTCGTCCTGCCGATCAGCCGACGGATCAGGATCATCGTGTTCTCCCGCTTGAAGTCGGGGTGGTCGATCCGGTCAAGGAACGCGTCGATGTGCTCGTAGAGGGCATCCATCTGGGCGGGTCCCGCGATCGGATACTCCCCGCGGGGGAGGTTGGCGAGTTCGTAGCAGAGGATGCCCACCGCGTGGGAGAGGTTTAAGATGGGGTAGACATCCGAGGTCGGGATGGTGCAGATGAGGTTTGCCCGTTTGAGTTCCTCGTTTGCAAGCCCCCAGTTCTCCCGGCCGAAGAGGATCGCGACGGTCCCGTCGATATCGGCGACGATCTCCCGGACCTCCGCCGGCGAGTAGTAGGGCATCCGCATCGGGGTGCAGACCGATTTGCTCACCTCGCCGGTCGTCGCGACGACAAAGTCGAACTCGCGGTAGACCTCGGCGACCGTCATCCGGCGGGCGCCATCGAGGACGTCGCGGGCATGGGAGGCGCGCATGATCGCGTCGTCGCCGAGCTCGCAGGGGTTGACCAGCACCAGGCGGGTGAACCCGAAGTTCTTCATCACCCGGGCGGCAAACCCGACGTTTCCCTCATAGAGGGGTTCGACCAGGACGATTGAGACCTCGGGCATCACTGTACCGCCCGGACCGTCGCCCGGAGCACATCGATCCCTTCATCGTAGACGGCGTTCCCCACGACGATCGTGTCGGCGATGCGGCCCATCTCCGCCGCCTGCTCGGCCGAGCGGATCCCGCCGCCGTAGTAGAGGGTGGCGTGCTCGACTGCATCTGCCGCCGCCTGCACGATTGCAGGATCCCCGTAGGTCCCGCTGTACTCGATGTAGACGATCGGGAACCGGAAGTAGCGATCCGCGACCTCCACGAATGCGGCCACATCCTCTGCCGAGAGGTTGCAGTTCGCCCCCGTCACCCGGCCGACGGCCGAGTTCGGGTTGAGGACGATGTATGCCTCGGGCACCACCATATCCCAGTCGACGCTCTCTGCGTTGCGCAGCCAGGCGTAGTGCTTCCCGACGATCCAGCGGACGTCGTTTGTATTCATCACGCTCGGCACGAAGAGGTGGTCGACCGCCCCGTCGAAGATGGCGCAGTCGGGGCTCGCCGGTTCGATCACCAGCGGCAGTCCGTAGGAGGAGACCAGATCCAGGAGTTCGCGGAGGTTCTCCTGCGTCACGTTCAGGGTCCCCGAGAGCATCAGGGCGTCGGTTCCACTCGTCACGATCTCTTCGATGGCGCCTGGCGGGAGGTGTTTGTCGGGGTCGAGTTTCGTCACGTGTGCCCAGGTCTTCCAGTTCGCGTGCATGGTGTCACTTCAGGTGGCTGATGTAGTCGTGGAGTCTGGTCTTTGCGATGCCGGTGATCGAGGCGACCTTCTCCGGGTCGGCCGAACGGAGCGTCTCAGCGTCGTAGATGCCTGCAAGGTAGAGCCGATCGACGGTCGCCTCACCGATACCGGGGATCTCCAGGAGTTCCTTCCTGCCGCGCTCGAGGGCGGCTCTGGTGACTTTCGCTGGAACCGGGCGGCCGAGGTGCCTGCAGACCGTCTCCACATGTTTATGTACGGTCTCGGGATTAATGCCGGTTTTGCTTGCAAGGTAGGGTATTGGGAGGTAGCAGAAGTCGTCGGGGCTCATGATGCCCCCTGCCTGGTACTTCTTCAGGCTGACCGCGGGGACACCGGCTTCCCGGAGGACGCGCTCGTTGCAGAGCCCGCGGGCGGCTTCCAGGAGCTCCGTCGCCCCGGCGTCGCCGAGGCCTGCCTTCTTCAGTGCCGCAGGCTCCGCCCGGGCGAGCGCGCGGATATCCCCTATCCCCTGCTCGAGAAGACTCTTGATGATCTTTGCGTGGCTGCGGCCTTTGCGCGGCGGAACAATCTTTCTGACGAACTTCCGGAGTTCCGAGCGGCGCCGGAGGATCTCGAGTGCATCCTCTGCCTCGCTGATGAGCTGCCCGGCCTCGCCCGCATCGATGCCGGCGGCATCAGCCAGAGCACCGGGCTGCATCCCGGCGATCTCGGAGACCGTGTAGATGTGGTGCGCGTGCAGGCGCCGCATGAGGTCGTCGGTCATCGAGGGCATCATCCTGAGCGCCTCGGTGTTCGAGGCGATATGGCTGCAGAGCGGGCAGCCTATCGTCCACGGGGGCGAGCCTTTCCGGATCAGGCGGACGTGGGCAAGCCCGTGCGTCTCGCAGACCTCTTCGGTCCGGATCGCCTTGCCCCAGGTGCTGCCGGGCAGGCTGATGTTGAACCGGCACTCAGGGTAGCCGGTGCACCCGATGAACTGGGAGACGCCGAGGTGCCGGATCCGGATATCGCGGCCGCAGACGGGGCAGGGGCCGACGGTATGCTCCTCCGCGGTCTGCTCCATGATCTCCTCGCCGATCTCCTTCTCGTGGGCTTCGAGTTCGTCAAAGACCCTATGCAACATCTCCCGGGACTCGGCGATGACGTCGTCGCGGGACCGCTGGCTCTGCTTGATGAGCTGCATATGCTCCTCAAGCGTCCTGGTCATCTCGGGCTCGGTGATCGTCTCCGCGTGGTTGTCGAGCGCGTCTATGACGGCCCGGCCGACGAGCGTCGGGCGGAGCGGGTTCCCCTCCACGTAGCGGCGGGATACGAGTTTGCCGATCACCTCGTGCCGGGTGCTCTTCGTGCCGAGGCCGAGCTCCTCCATCACCTGGATGAGCCGGCTCTGGGAGAAGCGTGCCGGCGGCTGCGTCTGCTTCTCCTCGAGGTTCACCTTCCTGATCGGCAGCCGTTCGCCGACAGTGAACGCCGGGAGGATGTTCTCCTTTGCCTCCGAGTAGGGGTAGATCCGGCGCCATCCCGCATAGAGGAGCCTCCCGCCGGTTGCGGTGTACGGCTCGCCCGACGCGTCGAAGAGGCACTTCGTCGTCGTCCAGGTCGCGTCGGGGGAGAGGGTCGCGAGGAACCGCCGGACGACGAGCTCGTAGACCTTCCACCGGTCCTGGCCGAGGGCCTCGCGGGTCGCGGCACCCGTCGGGTGGATCGGCGGGTGGTCGGTGCTCTCCTTCTTGCCCCGGGTCGGGACCGGTCGGCGGTTCTTCTGGACCCAGGCGACGTCGGCATTAAAGACCCCGCCGCGGAGCGCCTCGAGGATCCCGTTCAGGTTCAGGGACTTCGGGTAGACCGTGTTGTCG
>DALN01000079.1:0-723 GCA_002499455.1 Methanoculleus sp. UBA77
GCCGCGAGCCAGGCGGGTGGGGTCGTCTGCCGGACGGGGCCGGGGATCCACGCCGAGATCGCGCGCATCTACCCGGAGGAACCCCTGTACGCCATGAGCCTCGGCCCGCTCCCGACCGCCTCGGTCCTCTCCTCGGAGGATACGATGGCCCGGATCGCCGCCGCGTTCCCGGACCGCTGCCCCCGGGACCTCGTCGACTTCTGCCGCCTCTCGCGGCAGTTCGCCGAGAAGAGCGGGCTCATCGCGCCCGGGGTGCGGCAGGTCCTCGATGCCTGCGACGGGGCAGGCGTCCCGGCGAGTATGACGATGCTCGGGAACGGCGTCTTTGCCGCAGGTGTATCCGCGGAGCCGGTCCTCGCCGGGTTCGGGGAGGTCTACCGTCTCTCCGTCGCCCCCAGCGGCCCATACCTTATCGAGATGAGACCATGATACCGAAAGACCATCCACGCTACCGCTCCCTGGTCGCCCGCGAGCGGCTGGCCCGGTGCGCCCGCGAGGGCGTCGTCGCCCTCGAGGGGCTGACCGCCCACGGGCGCGGGGAGGCGTTCGACTACCTGATCGGNNGACGACCGGGAGCGCCGCTCTCGCCGCCCGGACGGCCGCGGCGATGCTTCTTGCCGCCCGGCATGCCGTGATATCGGTGAACGGGAACACCGCGGCGCTTGCGGCGGCCGAGATCGCGGCGCTCCAGCGGGCGAGCGGCGCCGACATCGAGGTGAACCT
>DALN01000079.1:735-935 GCA_002499455.1 Methanoculleus sp. UBA77
CCGGGTCCTCTCCGGGACCGCGGAGCGGATCGTCCCGCTCTCCCACGACCGCGGCCTCAGCCTGCCGCACGGGATCGGGGACGCCGACGTCGTCCTCGTGCCGCTCGAGGACGGGGACCGCTGCGAGGCGCTCCGGAAGATGGGCAAGACCGTCATCACCGTAGACTTGAACCCGCTCTCCCGGACCGCCCGCACGGCGA
>DALN01000079.1:940-4974 GCA_002499455.1 Methanoculleus sp. UBA77
GAGGGTGAGCGCCTGATCGCCGGGCTCGATAATACCTATCTCCTCCGGGCGGCAATAGATGAGATGAGAGAGAGATTGAGCCATGCTCTGGAGTGAGGTCTACCGCCCAAAACGGTGCGACGAGATCATCGGGCAGGACGAGGTCGTCGGCACCATCGTCTCGTTTGCCGACGCACGGAGCGTGCCCCACATGCTCATCTCCGGCCCGCACGGCACGGGAAAGACCTCGGCGGTGAACTGCCTGGCGCAGCGGCTCTACGGCGAGACCTGGGAGGCGAACACGACCATCTTCAGCGCCGCCGATCTCCTCGGCAAGGGGAGGAGCGCTCTTGAGACGGACGAGCGGTTCGCCCAGCTCTACCGCAAAGACCAGAGCCTGATCGTCAACTTCAAGCGGATCGTGAAGTGGTACGCCTCGATGCGCCCGCTCGACGCCGACTTCAAACTGATGGTCGTCGAGGATGCCGGGAGCCTCACGTTCGAGGCGCAGCAGGCCCTGCGCCGGACGATGGAGCGCTACAGTGCCACCTGCCGGTTCATCTTCGTCACGACCCGGCCGTCGGCGATCATCCCGGCGATCGCGTCGCGCTGCCTGCCGCTCTTCTTTGCCCCGCTTGAGAGCGGGGTCGTCCGCGCCCGGCTCGAGGAGATCCTCGCCGCGGAGGGGGCCGCGCTCCCGGACGACGACCTCGACCTGATCATCTGTGCGGCAGAGGGCGATCTGAGGCGGGCAATCATGTACGCGCAGATCGCTGCAGGGTCGGGAGGGGATCTCGATCTTGCAGACGTCTCGCGCTCGGAGACCGCGAACATCGCCGCATCCGCGTTCGACGCCATACGGGCCGGCAACTTCGATGCCGCGCGCAAGATCGCCGAGTCGCTGATGATCGAGTACGGGCTCTCGGCCCGCGAGGTCGTCGGCGAACTCCGGCAGGTGATCCGGCGCGAGTACAACCATCCAGCCCTTGCGGTCGCGCTCGCCGACGCCGACCGCCGGCTCAACGACAACGCAAACGATTTTGTGCAGATCAATGCACTACTTGCCCGGATCGCCCGGGAGGTTGTTCAGTGAAGAAAGTACAACAGCACTATGATGAGGTCGCGGATATCTACGACGACCGCTACGACGGCCACCGGGGGAGGTGCTACCACGGGCACATCTCCGACCATGTTATGAGGGAGCTCCCGAAGGGCGGGTTCCTCCTCGATCTCGGATGCGGGACCGGGCTCTTCGTGCAGCGCTACGTCGCCGAGGGCGGCCGGGCCGTGGGGCTCGATATCAGCCCGGGGATGGTCAGGCACGGGAGGCAGCGCTGCCCGGAGAGCGGGTTCTGTGTCGGGACCGCCGACGTTCTCCCGTTCAAGGACGCCACCTTCGACGCCCTCGCGAGCCTGCTCGCCTTCAGCTACGTCCCCGACCCGGAGGGGATGCTCCGGGAGTGCTACCGGGTCTTGAAGCCCGGCGGCAGGATCGCCGTCTGCACACTCTCAAGGACGGTCTTTACGAGCATCGTCCCCATCGTCTACCAGGTGGGCGAGAAGGTCGGCCTGAAGAAGGTGGGTGTCGGGGACTTCGACGAGCACTACTACACCAACGCCGAGATCGCCGGGCTCTTCAAGGCAGCCGGGTTCGAGGAGGTCTCGGTCAGCCGGTGCTCGTTTGCGCACTTAAACCTCGCCGACCCCGTCTTTGACCTCGCGAGGAAGGTGGAGCCGTTCGTCGAGGGGAACCTTCCCTACCTCGCCTACAACGTCTGTGCGGCCGGGAAGAAGCCGGAAGATTAGGGGGACCGGAGCCGGGAGAGGATCCGCTCTTTCTTTGCAAGCGCCGCTTCCGCCGCCCGCGCGACGCCGATCTTCATCTCCTCGAAATCCCTTTTGTCCTCGTCCACGACCTTCTTGACCGGGGTGTAGGCGGACTCCCTGAACCGGGGCGTGAAGTCCTGGATCTCGCCGTTGACCGAGAGGACTGATTCGGGTTTACCTTCCTCGACGTAGCCGATCTCCCTCATCGCGACGCCCGCGGAGCCGACGACCCGCCGGATCTCGGGCGCGAGCTCGGGCGGTGCGACGACGAGAAGCGCGTCGAGAGAGACGCCGAGGTAGTCGATCTGGAGGGCGTCGAGCATCTCGAGCACCTTCGGCTGAACGAGCGTCCGGAGGTCGTCCTCGACGATGACGATCCGGCAATTGGCGGTCTCGGCCATCTCGTAGGCGTCGCCCCGGAGGCCGCCGTTCGTGACGTCGGTCATGGCGTGAATGCCATTGAGGACGTCGCTCGCAAGGAGCGCCTCGCAGGCCTTGAGGAAGTGGAGGTTGATCGTCTCCTCGACGACCTCCGGGAACCCGGAGTAGATCGCGGCGGTGGCGATCGTCCCGCCGCCGGCCCCCTCGGTCATGAGGAGGACGTCGCCGGGGGCGATCTGTTTCCGGGCCGTGAGGTGGTTTGCGACCCCGACGGCGCCGACGCAGCCGGTCATCCGGGAGCCGAGCACCATGTCCCCGCCGATCCGGAGGGTGGACCCGGTGACGAGGGGGACGCCCATGGCTTCGCCGACGGCGGAGACGCCTGCCGTGTAGTCGAATATCTTTGCCACATCGCCGTCGTCGGCGACGTGGATATCGGAGAGGAGGGCGACGGGCTTTGCCCCCATCACGTAGACGTCGCGGAGCGTCGCCCGGGTGACGTGGAACCCGGCGAGGAAGGGGAAGTCGGAGAGGCGGGAGTGCATCCCGTCGACGGTGGTGATGATGTAGTCGCCTCCGGCACGGACGGCACCGGCGTCGTCCATCTCGTCGACGCCGACCGCGGCGTCCGTCCGGCCGATGATCCTGGCGAGCTGCCGGTGGGCGAAGAAGTCCCCCGAGCCCCTCGACCCGACGCCGAACTCGCCCATCGTCGAGCCGGAGGGCTCGAAGGTGAAGAGGTCGCCGGAGAGACCCGTCGAGTTCTTTGCCTCGGCGAGGACCGCCCGGGCGAAGGCGGCGGCGTAGGCGGGGGATACGCGGTGATGCTTGATCTCAAGGATATCTTCTGCGAGAAGGCGCACGATCTCGTCGTCGGGAGTGCCGGCGGCGAGGTGCCGGCGGCTGATCTCTTCTACATCCATTGTATGAGTGGTCGGTGCAGAACGAGATAAAAGGAGTGGCGGGGGAGAGGCAAAGATTCAAGCGGCTGCCGGCCGACAACTGATGGATGACGGCTAGCGGGATGATCGCGGCATGCTCCATCGCCGGTTCCGACTCCGGCGGAGGGGCGGGGATCCAGGCGGACTTAAAGACGTTCACGGCACTCGAGGTCTGGGGGCTGACGGTCATAACGGCCGTGACGGCCCAGAACACCCGCGAGGTGCGGGGGGCCTGGGTGCTCCCCGCCGAGGCGGTGCGAGCCCAGATAGAAGCGGTCGCCGACGACTTCTCTATCGGGGCGTGGAAGACCGGGATGCTCGGCGACGCACCGGTCATCCGGGCCGTCGCGGAGAGCCTGCCGGAGGGGGCAACCCTCGTCATCGACCCGGTGATGGTCTCGACGTCGGGCCACCGGCTGCTCGAGGAGGACGCTGTCAGGGACCTCGTTGAACTCCTCATCCCCCGGGCGGCCGTCGTCACCCCGAACCTCCCGGAGGCGGAGGTGCTTGCCCGGATGCGGGTTACGACCGTCGAGGAGATGGCCGAGGCCGGTCGGCGGATCCTCGATCTCGGCGCCCGGGCCGTGGTGGTGAAGGGCGGGCATCTCTCCGGCGGCGCGGCGGTCGACCTCCTCGTCGACCGGGACGGGACGGTGAGCCTCTCCGGGGAGCGCTACCCCTATGCGGTGCACGGGTCGGGGTGCTGCTTCTCTGCGGCGCTCGCGGCGCACCTTGCCCGCGGGACGTCCGCGCGCCGGGCGTTCGCGGCGGCACGGGAGTTCATCGATACGGCCATCCGGGAGGCTGCAGGGGGTCCGGGCCCACTCAGGATCGTCAACCCGGGCGGAAGGATTATTCGTTGACAGGGAAATATTACTTCTTACATCTCGTGAAGTTCCGACGATT
>DALN01000079.1:4981-6011 GCA_002499455.1 Methanoculleus sp. UBA77
AATTTCCAATAAAGCTGGATTAATTCATTAAAAATGTAAAACAACCATTTCATAGTATAAAACAAATACGGAGATTTTATAACCAGGAAACTGCAACTACTGTTAGAATGGACGAGATCGACGATGCGATTCTTAGGGAACTGCAACGGGACGGGCGGATGTCCATGGCAGAGCTCGGCTCAATGCTGGGCATCGCACCGTCGACGGTCTTTAAACGGATCGAGAAACTGAAGAGCGCCGGTATCCTCGAGCGGTTTACGATCGTCATCAACCAGAAGTGCTTCGAGCATACGCTGGTCGCTTTCCTGAACGTCCGGGTCCATCCGGACGGAAAACCCGAGGTCGAGGAGTTCATGCAGGATCTCCCGTGTATCCTCGAACTCTATGAGGTGCTGGAGCCCGGCGACTTCTTCGTCAAGGTCCGGGTGCAGAACATCTCCGAGCTGAAACGGAACGTGCTCATCCCCCTCTCCGGCCTTCCGGGGGTGAAGGATATCCAGACGATCATCTCGGTGAGGAAGGTCAAGGAACAGACATGAACGGATTGCAGATTGAGACCATACAGCAGATGCTCGCGATCGTGACGCTCCTCCTCGGAGCGCTCCTCATCGGCGTCATCTACAATGCCTACCGGATCGTGAGGCAGCCGACCCTGCTCCTCTTCATCTACGGACTCTTCACGCTGGTGGTGGGGATCACGTTCGCCGACCTCGTGAGCGTCTTCACGCCGGATGCGTTCATCATCGCCTGGTCGTCGGTCTTCTCCCGCATCGTGGTGATCCTGGGCCTCTGCGTGATGGCCTACGGTATCCTGAGAGGATGATATGCGCACCGGTACCTCGTTCGCCCGCGACTGGCAGCTGATCAAGGTCGCCCGGTCCCTGCGGCGGCGCGATGTCACGGCGCCGCTCGTACAGAGGCTCCTTGCGGACGCCTCGCCGGGCCTCTCGGAGCAGGTCACCGCGATAGCCGGAAAACTCGGCGCTGAGGACGGGGCGGCGCTTCTCGCCCACAATGAGGAGCGGTTCGA
>DALN01000079.1:6040-6786 GCA_002499455.1 Methanoculleus sp. UBA77
ATCGTCATCGAGGGGGCGGCAGCGACAGCGGCGATCCGGGAGACGTTCGCGGACGTCCGGGTGGCCGTGCCCTATCTCGCCGGCTACGCCCGGGCGCTCCAGCGGGACGCGGTGCTCGAGACCGGCACCGGGAGCAGGATGACGATCCGGTTCCCGCCCTGCGAGGAGTAGGGGCAGCACGCCTGCTCTCCACGGCACCCTGCCCTGACCGGCCATAATACGGCCTTCCGCTCGCCCGCTGGCGCGGCCGCATCTTCCCGCGAGTCCTTTTGCGAATATTTATCTCCTGCAACGTCCGTTCGTTTATCATAAGGAGAATACCGTATGGAGAGAGAAGCTGCACGGCCGTGCCAGAGCTGCGGGATGCCGATGAGCGCAGGAGAACACTTCGGGACGGAGGCGGACGGGTCGCCGTCGAAGGATTACTGCACCTACTGCTACCAGAACGGGGCGTTCACGGCGCCGGATATCACCATCGACGAGATGGCGAAGATCGGCGGGGGGATGATGTCGCAGATGTACGCGATCCCCGCCGAGAAGGCGGAGGCCTTCGTAAAGGAGCAGCTCTCATGCCTGAAGCGGTGGACCGGGAGGGAGGTTGCGGCCTGCGGGAGCTGCGGGATGCCGCTTCTCCGCGACGAGGACGCCGGGACGGAGGCGGACGGGTCGCTCTCGGTGGAGTACTGCACCTACTGCTACCGCGACGGGCGGTTCATCGAGCCGGACCTGACGCGGGATGGGGCGGT
>DALN01000079.1:6811-7809 GCA_002499455.1 Methanoculleus sp. UBA77
CTCTCGACGCTGCCGCGGTGGCGGGAGTAAGGGCCTGGCCGCAGGGGGCGAACTCTTATATGCCCCCGTCCGTACAATCGATACAGGGGAGGGACCGATTGAGCCTGCATGCCGAGCTGCTTGAAAGGAGGGAGGAGATCCTCGCAGTCGCGGCGAGACACGGCGCCCGGGCGGTCAGGATCTTCGGATCGGTCGCCCGGGGCGAGGAGACCCCGGCAAGCGACCTCGACCTCCTCGTCGAGTTCGAGCCGGGGAGGAGCCTCCTCGACCAGATCGCGCTCGCCCAGGACTTAGAGGATCTGCTCGGCCGCGAGGTCGACGTGGTGACCGAGAAGGGGCTGCACTGGTATATCAGGGACCGTGTCTGCCGGGAGGCCGTACCGCTGTGAAGGACGAGCGGCTTTACCTCATCCACATCCTTGAGTCACTCGGGAAGATAGAGGACTACACTCGCGGCGGGCGGGACGCGTTCATGGACTCTCCGATGGTGCAGGACGCCGTGATCCGGAACTTTGAAGTCATTGGCGAAGCGGTGAAGCAGATCCCGGACTCCCTGAAACTGGAGCATCCGGAGGTCCCCTGGCGCCGGATCGCCGGCCTCCGGGACGTCCTGATCCACCAGTATATGAGCGTGGACCTGGATGCCGTGTGGGCGATCGTCGATGGAGAACTGCCCGAGTTCAGGCAGGTGGTTGCCGGGATCCTCGCCAGACTACAGGATCGTTGACCGCGGCAACTCCCCGGGCCGGAACGCCCTGCTCATGCCGCGCTTTCGGAGACCCGGACCCTGCCGATGATCAGGTCTTCCTCCAGGGGAACACCCTGCCCCTCCTGCCGCAGCGCTTCCACGTGCCCCTCGATCGCTTCTCTGATGTTCTCCATCGTCTCCTCGACCGTCTCCCCCTGGGAGTAGCATCCGGGCAGCGCCGGGACTTCCGCCCAGAACCCTCCCTCTTCAGCCTTCTGGATCACAACGGTAAACTCCATGTTAGCGCTCC
>DALN01000079.1:7849-8698 GCA_002499455.1 Methanoculleus sp. UBA77
CACCTCATAGACCTCATCGAGGTTCAACCTCCAGTAAACGTGGACCAGAATATTTCTAAACCCCGCAAGGTCCGAGAGTTGGGCGCCGAGGTCTTCCGGAATCAACCCTTCATCACAGAGTATTTTAAAACTCTCTCTATAGGTTTCGGGCCGCCGGGAGCTGCAGGCTGCGACCAGGTGGTTGGCGATATCGATCGATGCCTGGATGCTGACGAGGAGTGCATGCAGCACCATATTCCGTTTGTCCCGGTCGGATCTCAACTCGGCAAGGGTGATGGACCGGTAGCGCTCCCAGTCTCCGGTTGCCTCGTCCAGTTCCCGGAGGTGGCCGAGAATCCCTTCGTCCTGAGCCATGTCAGGCCCTCGTAAGCAGGACCCGGTCGAACCAGTCCAGCGTCTCTTTATAGTCGAGGTAGCGGGAGAGCACGTCTGCTTCGTAGCAGATCGTCCTCTCCCGATCGCGGGANNTTTCACGTCTACCTCAAAGCGGTATCCGAGTGCCTGTTCGAGCTCTCGCTCGACCAGCAGTGCAAACCGCATCGCCCGGCCGGGAGAGGGGTCGCCGGAGACCAGGATCGCCACGTCCACGTCGGCGAAATCCCCCCTGCAGAACGAACCGAAGATATACCCGGCCTCGATCTCGCCAAGCCCGGCGAGGACCGTACGGACGGTGCGGATGACCTCCCGCTTCTCTCCGGGCTTCAGCAGGTGACGTCTTCTTCTGTCTCCGCACATCTCTTCCGGCATCGTGTGTTCCCGGTTGTTACTCTTCCTGCATCGCATATCATCCTTTCCCGGCCCCCGCTCCAGGGTCATCTTCTGGTTATGCGACGATGCGGGAGAGGGCTC
>DALN01000079.1:8802-8969 GCA_002499455.1 Methanoculleus sp. UBA77
CCTGGTCGATCTGGACTCTGACCGGAGCCTCCTCGACGTGGGGGGCCTTGCCATGGACCTTTCCGCCCTGCTCGGCCGCCCGGTTGATGTTGTGACCGAAGCGGGGCTCCGGGAGCGGATACGCTCAAGGGTCTTACGGGAAGCGCGGGCTCTATGAGAGACGATCG
>DALN01000118.1 GCA_002499455.1 Methanoculleus sp. UBA77
GGGCAACTGCACCACTTTCCGGGTCACCGCAATGTTAATTATCCAATCCTACATTATTTATCATGTAGAATCTACACGATTGATCGTGTATATCTGGGGGGACGGCCGGCCGGGAAGAGCCCGGATCGACTGGCCCCCGGCGGAGCCGGCACTGATTGCCGGCAGCCGCATGCACGGCAGCACGACCACGGACCCCGGCCATGACGGTCGGCGGGCCCGGAAGATCATCCCGCTTTTGCGCGGCATCGGACCCATACGGGTCCCGACCGGGGCAATCCGGCATGATTAATCATGTTAAAAGAGGTACAATGGAACAGACGTTCGCCGTGAAACTGGAGGGGAAGCGTTACACCCCCGACCCGCGGTGCAGGGCGACTGCCTGGGTGCCGGACTATACGCAGGCATACCAGGAGTTCGCGCACGACCCGGAGGGATTCTGGGACCGGATAGCCCGTGAGCTCGCCTGGTTCAAACCGTGGAACCGGGTCAGGGAGTGGAACTACCCCTACGCGAAGTGGTTTGTCGACGCGAAGTTGAACATCACCCACAACTGCCTGGACCGCCACGTGGCGGGTGACCGGAAGGAGAAGCCGGCAATCGTCTGGCACGGCGAGGATGGGGCCGGGCGGACCTTCACCTACGGGGACCTCCACCGTGAGGTGATGCGGTTTGCAAACGGCTTGAAGTCTCTTGGTGTCGGGAAAGGCGACCGGGTCTGCATCTACATGCCGCTCGTCCCCGAACAGGTCGTCGCGATGCTCGCCTGCGCCCGGATCGGGGCCGTCCACTCCGTCGTCTTCGGCGGATTCGGGCCCGACGCGCTCGCGATGCGGATCAACGACGCGGGAGCGAAGGTCCTGGTCACCGCTGACGTCGGCTACCGGCGGGGGAAGACCGTCCCGCTCCGGGAGATCGCGAGAGAGGCCCTCGACCACGCGCCGTCCGTCGAGCGGGTCGTCGTTCTCAGGCGGGAGAGCCCGGCCGTCGAACTCGATCCGGCCCGGGAGGTCGACTACGCAGCCCTCACGGCAGAGGCCGCACCGGACTGCACGGCGGAGGTGATGGACGCGGAGGACCCGCTCTTCATCCTCTACACGAGCGGCTCGACCGGGGCGCCGAAAGGGATCGTGCACACCTGCGGGGGCTACATGGTCGGGACCTACTACACGATGAAGCATGTCTTCGACGTCAAGGAGAACGACGTCTTCTGGTGCACCGCCGACCCCGGCTGGATCACCGGGCACAGCTACGTCGTCTACGGCCCGCTCGCCGTCGGCACGACCGTCGTCATCGCCGAAGGGACACCCGACTACCCGGACCCCGGCGCCTACTGGCGGCTGGTCCAGGACCTCGGGGTGACGATCTTCTACACGGCCCCGACCGCCATCCGGATGTTCATGCGCTACGGCGATGAGTGGCCGGCGAAGTACGATCTCTCGACGCTGCGGGTCCTCGGCTCTGTCGGCGAGCCGCTCAACCCCGAGGCGTTCGAGTGGTACTACCACCGGATCGGCGGCGGGCGGTGCCCGATCGTGGATACCTGGTGGCAGACCGAGACCGGGATGCACATGATCACGACGATGGTCGGGGAGCCGATGAAGCCCGGGTTTGCCGGGAAACCGATCCCGGGCGCCGTCGTGGACGTCGTCGACAGGGCGGGCACCCCGGTCCCGCCGGGAACAGGGGGGTTCCTGGTCATCAAAGAGCCCTGGCCCTCGATGCTCCGGACGGTTCACAGGAACGACGAGCGTTACCGCACCTACTGGGAGACCATCCCCGGCTGCTACACCGCAGGCGACCTCGCGGTGAAGGATGACGAGGGTTACATCATGGTCATCGGGCGGGCCGACGACCTGATCGTCGTCGCCGGGCACAACATCGGGACCGCGGAGGTCGAGAGTGCGCTCGTCTCCCACGAAGCCGTCGCAGAAGCCGCCGTCATCGGGAAACCCGATGCCCTGAAGGGGAACGTCATCAAGGCCTTCGTCACCCTCCGCGTCGGGGCGAGTCCCGGCGACAATCTTGCCGAGGACCTCGCGAACCACGTCAGAAAGAGCCTCGGCCCCGTCGCGGTGCCGGCCGAGATCGAGTATATGGACAGGCTCCCCAAGACCCGGAGCGGCAAGATCATGCGCCGGGTCCTGAAAGCCCGCGAGCTCGGCATGGACCCGGGCGACATATCCACCCTGGAGGAGTAGAGTCTCATGCCGGACGCAGCGAGAGTCTTCGGGCTGCCCGCGGAGAAGGGGAGGTGGGGGCTTGTCGCCCTCGGCCTCCTCATCAACCTCTGTCTCGGGAGCATCTACTCATGGAGCGTCTTTGTCGCGCCGCTTGCCGCGCACTTCACGGAGGCACTCGGCCGGGAGGTGACGGCGGGGGAGGTCCTCCTCCCGTTCTCGGTCTTCCTCGCCTTCTTCGCGATAGCGATGCCGCTCGCCGGGAAGTACATCGAGCGCTACGGACCGCGGACGGTGACGGCCGTCGGCGGGCTCCTCACCGGGCTCGGCTGGCTGCTCGCCTCGACGGCGACGTCTGTCGAGGCACTCTACGTCGTCTACGGGGTTATCGGAGGGCTCGGCGTCGGGATCGCCTACGGGGCGCCGGTCGCCGTCGCGGCCCGGTGGTTCCCGGACCGGCGGGGGCTCGCGGTGGGGCTTGCCCTGCTCGGCTTCGGGTTCTCGGCCTTCGTCACCGCGAACGCGGCAGGCGCCCTGATCGCCGCCTACGGCGTGATGGCGACCTTCCGGATCTTCGGGGTCGCGCTCATCGCCGTGCTGCTCCTCGCCGCCCTCCCGCTCCGGTTCCCGCCGGCGGGCTGGCAGCCGCCGGGGTGGACCCCTCCCGCACCGGGGATCGGGACGGCCCCGGTCTGCGAGTGCGACCGGAGGGCGATGCTCCGGACGGGGACGTTCTACGGGCTCTTCGCCTGCTACTTCATCGGCTGCCTTGCGGGGCTCACCGCGATCTCGATCGCAAAGCCGGTCGGGACCGAGGTCGCCGGGGTGGATGCGGGGCTCGCGACGCTCCTCGTCGGGTTCTTCGCCGTCTTCAACGGGCTCGGAAGGCCCGGGTTCGGGAGCCTCACCGACCGGATGACCCCGCAGAAGACGGCGATGCTGACGTTTGCGCTGATCGCGGCGGCATCCCTGCTGATGTGGCTCGTGCCGGGGGTGCCGGTCTACATCGTCGCCTTCGCCGTCCTCTGGGGCTGCCTTGGTGGCTGGCTTGCGATCGCGCCGGCTGCGACGGCGTCCTACTTCGGGACGTGCGACTACCCGCGCTGCTACGGGGTCGTCTTCCTCGCCTACGGCGCGGGGGCGATCGCCGGGCCGCAGCTTGCCGGGTTCGTCCGGGAAGCGACCGGGACCTACCTCGGCGTCTTCCCGCTCGTCGCGGCCCTCGCCGCCGTGGGGTTCGCCGCCGCCTGGCTCCTTATGCGCCCGCCGGCAGTTGCCCCGGGGAGTGCACCCCTGCCGGGATCGGCGGTGGAAGAATAAGAGCGATTGACTTTGTAGAATCCCTCCCCCAGTGGCCTCACGCGAAATGCGATGGACGGAACGTCCGGAGCATGAGCACCACCAGGTGCAAAAGACGCGAAGCCGCGAAAGGGAGTGTCCACCCATTTACCGAATTTCGCGTTCTTCGCGGCTTCGCGTGAGTCAATGATGTAGGATAATTCTACGCCCTCTCCGTGAGCCCGAGCCGCCGGAGCACCCCGGCGGCCGCCTCCATCCCGCCGTCCAGGTAGACGGCGCCGATGAGCGCCTCCAGGCACTCGGCGAGGACCCGGCCGGAGGTCCAGACCGTCTGCGCGGCCTCCCCTTTTCCCCAGCGGACGTAGTCGGCGAGGTCGAGATCTTCCGCAAGCCCGCGGAGCCGGGTCATGTTCACCAGGTTCACCTTCCGGTTCGTGATCGCGCCCTTGTCGTGCGCCCCGCCCATGACCACCGCCTCCACGACCGCGACGTTGATGACCGCATCGCCGAGGGTGGCGAGGGCGTCCATGTGGGCCTCCGGGGGAAGGCCGGCCTCCAGGGTGTAGGCGAGGCGGGTGAGCGCCCGCTCGAGAAGTTCCCGGTTCGTAAAGGCGTAGCCGATCCGCGCCTCGATCCCGGCCGGGTCCCGACGGTTCATAAAAAAAGGGTTACTCCAGGACTTCGGCCTTCTCGATCCGGACGGGGACCTTGGGCTTGTCCGCGGAGTTCGTCGCGACCTTCCCGATCTTATCGACGACGTCCATCCCCTCGACCACCTCGCCGAAGACCGGGTGGGCGCTCGGCGTCTGAGGGTTGTCCCAGTCGAGGTAGGTGTTGTCGACCAGGTTGATGAAGAACTGGCTTCCGCCGGAGTTCGGGCGGCCGGTGTTCGCCATCGAGATCGTGCCCCGCCGGTTCGAGTGGCCCTTCACGAACTCGTCGGTGATGGTGTAGCCCGGCCCGCCGGTCCCGGTGCCGGTCGGGTCGCCGCCCTGGATCATGAACCGGGAGATGACCCGGTGGAAGATCGTCCCGTCGTAGAACCCGGATTTCGCGAGTTTTGCAAAGTTCCCTGCGGTCACCGGCATGTCGTCGTAGAGCTGGATGACGATATCGCCCATGGTCGTGTGGAGCACGACCTTCTTTCCGTTCGCTTCTGCCATAGGCATAACTCCGTATGGTATTATCCCGCTTTGCTACTTATACTGCGTGACGCCGGCATCCCTTCCGGGCGCTCGCCCTTCTTTTCGGGAGACGGGGGCGCCGGAACCCGCCAGGAAGGGCCGGCGGCCTCACGCCACTTCCCGGTCCGGGGCCGCGCTTCGTCAATATGATGTCATAAACACTCGAGAGAAGTAAACCATTATTAATCAGCTGCGTGTATCTATTACCATGTACCCCGGAGCGCACCTGCCGTCGATCACCCGTTATCCGGGCCGGCTCACGCCGGCATCCGCCCTTCCGCTCACCGGAGGCCTTGCGCGATGAACAACCGGGCACCGGTCTTCATCATCACCGGGGGGCAGGGCCAGTGCAAGACGACGTTCCTGCACCTGGTCCTCGGGCTCACCGTCGGGCTGCACGTCCGCGTCCGGGGGGTTATTGCTCCCGGCCACATGCGTGACGGGCGGAGGTCCGGGTTCACCCTGGTCGACCTCGCCACCGGCAGGCATGAGGAGCTCTGCTCGATCGACCCCGACCCGCGGTGCGAGCTCCACGGCCGGTTCTACTTCCGCCCCGAAGGGCTCGCGTTCGGCCGCAGGGCGCTTGCGCCGCCGGACCCCCACGAGACCGACCTGGTGGTCATCGATGAGGTGGGGAGGTTCGAGCTCCAGGGTGCGGTCTGGGCGGAGCAGCTCGATCAGTTGCTCAGACACCCGCACCCGCCGATGGTCTGGACCGTCCGGCGCCGGCTCCTCGATACGGTCGTCGAGCGCTGGAACCTGACAAACCCCGTCGTGGTGGATGTCGGGGCCGCGAGCGTGATGGCGACGGCGGACGCCGTGATGGAGTCCATCTGGGAATGGCGGGAGGCGCAGACGTTCTCC
>DALN01000167.1:0-13790 GCA_002499455.1 Methanoculleus sp. UBA77
GAGGGCGAAGCGCCGACCAAGCAGGGAGCGGCGATGCTCGCGGCGAAAGAAGCGCTCTGCCGCCTCGGGGAGGAGTGATATGGCGCAGCCGGCCGGGCGGGACGCGACCGTCGCAGTCGTCCGGTGCGAGGATTACAGCCCCGGCGAGGTCGATGACGCCGTCCGCCGGGCAATAGACCTTCTCGGCGGCATGGGCAGGTTTGTCGCACCGGGAGAGCGGATCCTCCTCAAACCCAACCTCCTGCAGGGCCAGGATCCGGAGCGGTCTGTCACCACGCACCCGGCGGTCGTCGCCGCGGTTGCCCGGCTCCTCGTGGAGCACGGGTGCCGGGTCGTCATCGGNNCCCGGCGCCGGGATCGTCTACAGCGAGGCGAACCTGAGGCGGGCGTATTCACGGAGCGGCTTTGCGGCGGTTGCGGAGGAGACCGGAGCCGTCCTGAACTACGACACCGGCTCGACCACCGTCCCGTATCCAGAGGGGGAGATGACGAAGCAGTTCTCCATCATCACCCCGGCCCTTGAGGCCGACGCGATCGTGGTCGTCTCCAAGGCCAAGACCCACATGTGGACGCGGATGACCGGGGCCGCAAAGAATCTCTTCGGCCTCATCCCCGGACTCGAAAAGCCGGTCTTCCACTTCCGGTTCCAGGACGAGTACGCGTTCGGGAGGATGCTCGTCGACCTCAACGAGTGCATGAAACCCCGGCTCCAGGTTGTTGACGCAGTCGTCGGGATGGAGGGGGACGGTCCCCAGTCGGGGAGCCCGCGCAGGATCGGGGTGATCCTCGCCGGGAGCGACTACGCGGCCGTGGACACGGTCCTCGCACGGCTCATCGGCATGGACCCGCTCGAGATCGGGAGCATCAGGGGTGCGGCCGAGCGCGGCCTCCTCGATCCCGCGGATGTCAGGACGGTCGGCGATGACCCGGCGGAGTTCACGGTCCCGGACTTCCGGAAACCCTCGACCTACGCGGGCGGCGGGGCCGGTCCATGGCGGCGGGTGGTCCTCGCCGTCGTCCAGCGGTTCGGGAGGACCTATGCTCCCCGCCCCGCCGTGAACGCGCCGGCCTGCATCGGCTGCAGGAAGTGCGAGCGGATATGCCCGGTGCAGGCGATCACCGTCGCCGAAGGCAGGGCGACGATCGATCTATCGCGCTGCATCCGGTGCTACTGCTGCCATGAGATGTGCACCGAGCACGCTATCGCCCTCTCCCGGAGCCTCGCCGGAAAACTCCTCGCCCGCCTGCTCGGCTGAGGTGGGGTCGCAGCAATGCGCTGAAAACAGCGAGGGAGTCTCCGGGAGGGGGGGACCACCGGCATCTCTTCACAACCTTTCGGTGCTCAAGCTCGCTTCGCTCGCTCTTCGCGGCTTCGCGCCTTCGCGTGAGACCGCGTCGTTACCCCTATCGTCGACTCACGCGAAGCCGCGAAGAACGCGAAGATTGTTCCGCGCGACAACTGCGGGCTTCGGACTGTGCGGCTTCGCTCGCACTCCACCTGAGTAAGTGGATAATGACCAGATCTCGCGCGACGCGGAGTTACAAGTACCTGTAACCGTGTTGCCCGATACCGGATACCGGACACCGGAGCCAGCGAAACATTGAGCCAAAACCCTCATGAGTGATCCGGACAAGAACAGGAGCCATGCCATGCCCGTTCTGCAACCCGGCACCGAAAGATATTGTTCTNNGCAAACGACCTCTGCTACGCCCGCTACGACATCCATCCCGTCAGTCCCGGCCACCTCCTCGTGATACCGTTCCGGCACGTCCCGAGTTACTTCGATACGACCGACGACGAGCGGATGGCCCTGGCCCGGCTCATCGACGGCTGCAGGGAGCTCACCGATCGTGAACGGCACCCCGACGGCTACAACATCGGCGTCAACGTCGGGGAGGCTGCGGGGCAGAACGTCATGCATGTCCATATCCACTTCATCCCGCGCTACCGCGGGGACGCTCCCGGCGAGCATGAAGGGGGCGTGCGGGGTGTGCTGCCATGCGGGCCGGAGTAGAAGCGAAAACGAGCATCTTCGCGGTCTTCCGGCCGGCCACCCCTCCCGGGACCCGGGATGCAGCGGTGCCGGACGTGCGCCGACCGATACCGCCGGGTGCCCATTTAGAATGATTAATTATGTCAGTAGGGCATAGTTACCCTACGAGGGACAATAGTTGCAGACGCTGCTCTTTCTTATACTGTTCCCCATCCTCGTCGCATGTCTTTTGTTGTTCGTGAAGCGGACGGCATTGCGGTACGCGGTGGTCACCCTCTCAGCTCTCGCTATCGGCGGGGCGTCGATATACCTGCTTATGCGGTATGCATTCGAGGGCGCGGTCTACTTTGCCGCGCCGTCGGAGACAGTCAGCCTCGCCATGGTGGCCATCGAGATGGGTCTCGCGCTCTTCATCATCTACATGGGCGCAAAGTTCAGGAACTACCTGGCAATCGTGCTGGCCGTCATCCAGGCGGCGCTGGTGGTCTACCTCGAGACAACGTTCTCGGGGAACCTTCATGCGGTCAACAACCTCTTCATCGACCAGTTCTCCATCATCATGGCCCTGATCATAGGGCTCATCGGGAGCCTGATCGCGGTGTATGCGGTCAGGTACATGGAGACGTATCACCACCACCACCCGGAGGTGCGTGACCGGCAGAGGATGTTCTTCTTCGTCATCTTCGCCTTCCTCGCCGCGATGTTCGGCCTGGTCTTCTCCAATAACCTCATGTGGGTCTTCTTCTTCTGGGAAGTCACCACCTTGAGTTCGTTCCTGCTGATCGGCTACTCGGAGACCGAGGAGGCGACACGGAACGCCTTCCGCGCCCTGGTGATGAACCTCCTCGGCGGGGTTGCATTCGTCGTCGCGCTCATCTACCTCGCGGCAAACGAGGCGACGAGCGGGGGCATCGAGCTCTCCAGCGTACTCGCCTCGGGAGACACGGCAGTCGTCCTGATCCCGGCCGTCCTGATCGGGTTTGCCGGTATCACGAAGGCAGCACTGATGCCCTTCTCCTCCTGGCTCCTCGGCGCGATGGTGGCCCCGACCCCGGTCTCGGCCCTGCTCCACTCGAGCACCATGGTCAAGGCCGGTGTCTACATCCTGGTCCGGTTCTCGCCGGTCTTTGCCGGGACATTCGCCGGGTTCTCCATCGGCCTCGTCGGTGCCGTGACCTTCGTCGTCGCGTCTGCGATCGCAATATCGCAGAGCAACGCAAAATCGGTCCTTGCCTACTCGACGATAGCAAACCTTGGCCTGATAGCCGCCTGTGCCGGGGTCGGGACCTACATGCTCGTCTGGGCCGCGATCCTCCTGATCATCTTCCACGCCGTCGCGAAGTCGCTCCTCTTCCTCGGCACCGGGGCGATCGAGCACCGGATCGGCAGCCGGGATATCGAGGATATGGAAGGACTGATCGTCCGGATGCCCATGATGGCGGTCATGATGTTCATCGGGATCGCCGGCATGTTCCTTGCGCCGTTCGGTATGCTGATCTCCAAGTGGGCGGCCATCGAGGCGTTCGTCCAGGCCCCCTTCGGCCTGGTCTTCATCGCCATCCTCGCTTACGGGAGCGCTGTTACGGTCTTTTTCTGGGCAAAGTGGATGGGTAAACTCGTCACGGTCACCCGGAACCAGGAGAAGGTCGAGAAAGGGTTCTTCCAGGAACCCTGGGCTCCCCTCTACATCATCACCGGCCTTGTGATAGCAACCGTCCTCCTCTTCCCGGTCATCTCCTCGATGCTGATCGAGCCCTACGTGCTTGCGATCTATGGGGCTACGGCGCGCCTCGGAGAGGCAAACGTCGCGATCATGCTCCTGATGATGGCCCTCCTGCTGATTCTCCCGGTATCATTCCTCCTCTTTAAGAGGAGCGCAAAACGCCTCCCGGCCTACATGGGCGGGAGGACCTCAACGCCGGACCTGCACTTCGCAGGCTCCCTCGGCCTGACCCGGGAGGCCCAGACGCGGAACTACTACCTGAACGAGTACTTCGGTGAGGCGAAACTCTTCCTCCCCGGAGCAGTGGTCTGCGCCGTTCTCATCCTTGCATCGTGGGTCCTTGCGGGGGTGGCTCTATGACCTGGACCTGGCTTATCGGGGCAGTTCTCTTCCTCATCCTCGCGCCCCTCGCCGGCGGCCTCATCGCAGGAATCGACCGGAAGATCACCGCGCGGATGCAGGGGAGGGTCGGACCACCGCTCCTGCAGCCCTTCTACGATGTGGGCAAGCTCTTCGAGAAGGAGCGGGTCGTCGTCACCACGGCGCAGAACTTCTACGTCCTCGCCTACCTGATCTTCATCGCCCTCTCCGGCGCTCTCTTCTTCGCGGGAGGGGACCTCTTACTGATCGTCTTTGCCTTCACGCTCGCGCACGTCTTCCTGGTGCTCGGCGCCTACGCGGCCCACTCGCCCTACAGCCACATCGGGGCCGAGCGTGAACTGATCCAGCTGATGGCGTATGAACCGATGATCATCCTTGCGGCTGTCGGGCTCTATATGGTCACGAACAGCTTCTTCGTCGCCGATATCGCGACGACGGCGATCCCGATCATCCTCTACCTCCCGGGCGTCTTCCTGGGCTTCGTGACCATCCTCACGATCAAGCTGAGAAAGTCCCCCTTCGACATCTCGACGTCGCATCACGCGCACCAGGAGATCGTCAAGGGCATCACGACGGAGTTCTCGGGTTCAACGCTCGCCCAGGTCGAGATCGCCCACTGGTATGAGAACGTCTTCCTCCTCGGGTTCGTCTACCTCTTCTTCGCCTGGAACCCCATAATCGGGATCATCGCGGTCGCGGTGACGTACTTCGCAGAGATCTTCGTCGACAACGTCACGGCACGGGTGCGGTGGCAGGCGGCACTGAAGAGCGGATGGGTCGTGGCAGGAGCCCTCGGGATCCTGAACCTGGCGATCCTCTCCTATATGATGACTGGAGGTGCATGAGTAGTATGGCATTCCTGAAGCGATCACCATGGATCCTTCACTACGATGCGTCCAGCTGCAACGGGTGCGACATCGAGGTGCTTGCATGCTTAACACCGCTCTACGACGTGGAGCGGTTCGGCATCATCAACACGGGAAACCCGAAACACGCTGATGTATTCCTGATCACCGGCGGGATCAACGAGCAGAACCGGGAGGTGGTTAAAAACATCTACGAGCAGATGCCGGAGCCGAAAGTCGTCGTCGCGATCGGTGTCTGCGCCGCGTCCGGCGGCATATTCCGGGAGTGCTACAACATCGTGGGCGGCGTCGACAAAGTTATCCCCGTCGACGTCTATGTTCCGGGATGCGCGGCAAGGCCGGAGATGATCATCGACGGCGTTGTAACGGCGCTCGGGATTCTCGAGGAGAAGCGGGAGAAGATGGCCGGCGCAGCGCAGACCAAAGAGAGCGCACGGCGTGCGGCAGGTGAGAGCACATGACGGTCAACGAAGAGCAGACAACCATCAGCGTCGCCCTGGAGGATCTCACGCGCGAGGTCGAGGCACTCCATGCCGGCGGGTACCGCCTGGTCCAGATAGGGTGCACGGACATCGGCGGGGCGTACGAGATCAATTACTCGTTCGATAAGGACTACCAGTACCGGAACCTCCGCCTGACAGTCGGTCCCGATATAGAGGTCCCGAGCATCTCCGGGATCTACTGGGGAGCGTTCGTCTACGAGAACGAGATGCACGATCTCTTCGGGATTCCGGTCACCGGGATCAACATCGACTTCAAAGGGACGTTCATCCGGACGGCACAGAAGTATCCGTTCAGCGTCACGCGAAGGGGGGGTGACCCATGCCGGAACGCATAGTCGTGCCGTTCGGGCCTCAACACCCGGTGCTGCCGGAGCCGATCCACCTCGACCTTGTCCTCGAGGACGAGAAGGTCGTGGACGTGATCCCCTCCATCGGCTACATCCACCGCGGACTTGAACAGCTCGTGCAGAAGCGCGAGTTCACCGAGTATGTCTATGTGGCGGAACGGATCTGCGGCATCTGCAGTTTCATGCACGCGCTCTGCTACTGCCAGGGCGTCGAGCATATCATGGGCATCGAGGTCCCCGACCGGGCGAAGTATCTCCGGACGATCTGGTCGGAGTGCTCGCGTCTCCACTCGCACCTCCTCTGGCTCGGCCTCTTTGCCGACGGGATGGGATTCGAGAACCTCTTCATGCGGTCCTGGCAGCTCCGGGAGAGCGTGCTCGACGTGCTCGAGGACACCACCGGCGGCCGGGTCATCCAGGGCACCTGCAAGGTCGGCGGGGTCAGGCGCGACATCGAGAAGGGGAAACTCGACGAGATGCACCGTGCGCTCGATCCCTTCGAGGAGAAGTGCCGGGAGATCGGCGACGTTTTCCTGAACGACGACACGGTGAAGTACCGTCTCCAGGGCCTCTCGGTCCTCTCGAAGGACGAGGCTTACGCCCTCGGTGCGGTCGGCCCGACCGCGAGAGCGAGCGGGGTCCCGATGGACCACCGCGAGACGGGCTACGCCGCGTATGGCGACCTCGGTTTCAAACCGGTCGTCGAGACCGCCGGGGACTGCTACGCCCGGTGCGCTGTGCGGGTCAAGGAGGTCTACGCCTCCATCGACCTGATCCGGCGGGCTATCGAGCAGATACCCGAAGGCCCCCTCGACGTCAAGGTCAAGGGAACGCCCGACGGCGAGTACTTCTCCCGCGTTGAGCAGCCGCGGGGCGAGGTCATCCACTACCTCCGGGGCGACGGAACAAAGCATCTTGCACGGGCCCGGATACGGACGCCGACCCTCGCGAACATCCCGCCGCTGGTGAAGATGCTCCCCGGCGCCCAGCTCGCCGATGTCCCGGTCGTCGTCCTCTCGATCGACCCCTGCATCAGCTGCACGGAGAGGTGAGAAGGATGAGCATATTTCAGATGACAAGGACGGTTATCCGGAACCTCACGGGCGGGCCGGCCACCCGGCAGTATCCGGCGGTCCCGGCGCGGACGAGCGCCCTCACCCGGGGGCACGTCGCCTTCGACCCGTCCACCTGCCGCTCCTGCGGCCTCTGCTCGCGGCGGTGCCCGTGCGTGGCGATCCGCCTCGACAAGGAGGCAAAGGTCTGGGAGATCGACCGGATGCGTTGCATCGCCTGTGGAGACTGCGTCGAGGGCTGCCCGTTCGGGAGCCTCACGATGGAGCAGACATACCTCCCGCCGGTGGTGGAGCAGCGCGCGGCGGAGCGCTACACCATCACCTACGTGAAGCCCGAGAAGCCGGCGAAGAAGCCGGCCGAAGAGGGCGCGGGCGCGTAAGGAGGAGAGCCGGGGGGGCAGAGCCCCGGTGAGACCTTTTTTTGAACATCTTTTTGTTGTAGATACCTCACGCGAGAGCTTACGATGACGAAGAGACTCCTCACTTCCGCACCAGCGGGTGGACCATGTGGATGATGTCGTAGGTGCTGCTCGGGTAGGCCCANNATCGCGTCGAGCGTGAGATCGTCCACCGTCAGGCCATGCCGGATGGCGAGGGCGAAGATGTTGATCACCTCCTCGACGTGCGGCCCGATCAGGTGGGCGCCGAGGATCCGGCGGGAACCGCTCTCGACCAGGAGTTTGTAGCCGACGTGCTTCTGGCCGATACTCCGGTTCGTGAAGCGCCCGGAGAGGTCGCCGGCGTTGACCGTATAGGAGATCCCCTTCTCCTTCGCCTCTTCCTCCGTGAGCCCGACGGACGCGAGGGGTGGGGTCGTGAAGACGGCGCTCGGCACGACGGAGTAGTCCGCGACCCGGGTGTCGCCGTGCAGGATGTTATCGACGACGACGTGGGCGTCCATCACCGCGACCGGCGTCAGTTGCGGGCTCGTCGGGTTCGCGTCCCCGGCGACGTAGACGGCGGGGTTCGAGACGCTCCGGAGATGGCCGTCGACGACGATCCCCCGGCGGTCGGTCTCGACGTCTCCGGCCGCAAGGTCGAGGCCCTCGACGGCAGAGACCCTGCCGGCGCCGTGGACGACCATATCGGCATCGAATATCCGCTCCTCACCCATCTTTCCGGCCCGCAACCG
This sequence comes from Methanoculleus sp. UBA77, assembly GCA_002499455.1. GTDB lineage: Archaea > Halobacteriota > Methanomicrobia > Methanomicrobiales > Methanoculleaceae > Methanoculleus. Next base: position 8,020 of record DALN01000167.1, read on the forward strand.
GAGGCCGGCGGAGTTCTTCTCGACCGAGAGGAGGGGCATGTTCACCTGCACGTCAATCCCGATCTCCCGTGAGGCCAGGACCAGCCGGTCGACGATATCGGGGTCGAACCCTTTGAGCACCCTCCCGCTCCGCTGGAGGATGGTCACCTTCGACCCGGCCCGGGCGGCCACGTGGGCGAACTCAAAGGAGATGTAGCCCCCGCCGATAAAGACGATCCGCTCCGGGAGCGTCTCGAGGTAGAAGAAGTCGCCGCTCGGGGTCATGAGGTCCGCACCCGGGACGTCCAGGGGCAGGGGTTTTGCACCGGTGGCGATCACGATATACCGGGCCGTGAGCGTGTCGTCGCCGACCGTCACCCGGTCCGGTCCGACGAACCGGGCAAACCCGTGGTAGGTGCGGATCCCCGCCCCCCGGAACCCCTCCTCCTTCCGCCGGGGGATCGGGTCGGTGAACGAGCGCACGAAGGCGACCAACTCCGGCCAGTCGATCGCGACCTCACCGGCAACCCCCCTCCCTTCGAGGTCGCGGACATGGGCCACCTGCCCGGCAGCACCGGCCAGCACCCTCTTGGGGACACAGCCGCGGAGGGCGCACGTCCCCCCGTAGTCCCGGTAGTCGACGATCGCGACCTCCATGCCGGCATCCCTGCAGTGCCAGGCGATGTCGGAACCAGCGACGCCGGTCCCGATAACGACGACATCGTACTCCCGCTCCATAGTAAGGCTCCTTTCGCCTCAGGCCGGCATAAAATTTACCCGGACCGGGAGATCGCGCCGCCGCTTCGGACCCGGGGGAACACCGGTCAGAAGTAGAGGAGAGAGACGATGCCGACCGCAATCATGATGAAGACGACGGTCATGACGCTCCCTGCGGCGACCGGAAAATGGTGCGGGCCGGAACCCGGCTATCACTCGTAGATCGCGCGGGTGACCCGGTGCGGCTCGAACTCGCCGCGGTGAAAGACCCGGACCTCGACCTCTCTGCCCTTCCGGAAGTCCCGCATCAGGAGGTCGTAGGTCCGCCGGACGTAACGCAGCCCTTCGCGGGCAAAGAGGTCGCGGAGGGCGCGCCGGAACCGTATCTCCTGGTCGAGGAACGCCGCCTCGTAGGCACGGGTCTCGCGGGCTATCCGGGCGCACTCGGCATCGTCGATCGGGGTGTTGTAGCACCCGTGCTCGTTTAAGCCGCTGATCTGCCGCCAGTCGATGTGGCCCCTCTCATCGGCTTCCCGGTGGAGCATGTAGGGGTAGACCCGGCAGATGGAGAACCGCCGGTCGTAGATGGTGCACCGGCCGTCGCGGAGGAAGGTGCAGGAGCCGTCCGGGCCCGTCCTGAGAGCATAGCCCGATACGTAGAACCTCCCCTGCTGGTCGCAGGCGTCGAAGTCCGGGGCCGGGATGACGGCCTCGGGCGCAAACGAGCGGACCCGGTCGGTGTCGTCTTCGAGAAGGAAGACGTGGCCGTTGAACTCGCGGGTGCAGCACCGGCCGCAACTGTCGCAGGAGAACCCCACTTCCCGGATGATCTCGATGAACTCCTCTTCCGGAAACTGGAGGAGGAGTTCGCGTTCCTGCTCGAGTGCGTCTATCTGTTCGTCAAACGAGAGCGTAAGGCAGCGACCTCCATAAGCCTTGCCCGGCAGGAATGCCGGGATTGCTGCTTCAGATGTTGGGTGGTATGAGGGATATGTCCTCTGGCACCCACGGGATAATGGCTTCTTTCCGACCGCCGCAACGTGGATCAGAAACTGCTCCTCTCTGTCGATCTCAAGAAGCCGGTTCATCGCTTCGTCATCGAAGGCGGCGATCGCACGACACCGCACCCCACGCCGGATGCCGCGAGGTAGAGGTTCTGGCGGCACCGGCCTGGCAGGAGGGGCCGGCCGGAAGACTTCGAAAATTTTCGCAGGTTACACAAACCTGATACGCAGGGCCGTGCATCTTCCTCTCTAACGGAAGGTGAACGGATATGGGAAACTGGAAACCGGCGGCTGCGGTCGCCCTGGGCTGCCTGGTGGTCGCGGCGATCATCGGGACCGCCCTCGCGTCGGAGAACACCGGGGAAGAGACCTGGGGAGACCTGCGCAAATTCGGGTCGAAAGAGGAGATCGAGGCGTTCTTAAAGGAGCAGGGAGGATGGACCGGTGGCTACCCGCGGACGACCGGGGGTGCCGGTTCCGAGGTCGTGGACTATGCCCCGGCACCGATGGCGACGAGTGCCCCGACAGCAGCGCCGGCCGGCGACTATTCCACCACGAACGTGCAGGTGCAGGGCGTCGACGAGGCCGACTTCCTGAAGAACGACGGGAAGTACATCTACATCGTCTCGGGCGGGACGCTCGCTATCGTCGAGGCCTTCCCGGCGAAGGACGCGAAGATCGTCTCCGAGACCTGGATCGGCGGAAGCCCGAAGGCGCTCTTCCTCAAGGGCGATCGCCTGGTGGTCTTTGCCACAGCGGTCGAGGAAGAGATGACTCCTGTCAGAGGGAGCGTAACGCCGGTCCCGATCTCGCGGACGGTGACGCACGCCTACATCTATGACATCAGCGACCGGGGGAACCCCGAGCGGATCCGGGACGTGACCTTCACCGGGGACTACTACGACGCCCGGATGATCGGCGACTACGTCTACGCCCTCACGCGGGAGTCCCCGGTCTGGATATACGACGGGATTGCTCTTCCCGAGGTGCGATCGGGTGAGGGGGAGGCCATCCTGCCCGATGTCTACCGGCCGCAAAGCCCCCTGCAGAACTACGTCTTCTACACCGCGGGCGCTTTCTCCGTCCGGAACGACACGGGCGCTCCCGACGCCGAGACCTTCCTCCTCGGCTACGACACCACCCTCTTTGTCTCGCAGAAGAACCTCTATATCGGCTACCGGAACCAGGGGTCGGTATACAGCAGCCCGATCGCGGAGACGCCTCCGGAAGAAACCGGCACCCGCGACCGGACGATCATCCACCGGTTCGCGATCGAGCGGGGGGAGATCGATTACCGGGCGATGGGAGAGGTTCCGGGGCACCTCTTGAACCAGTTCTCACTTGACGAATACGGGGAGAACCTCCGGGTGGCGACGACGGTCGAGGACTGGGGATGGGAGAGGTCGGTCCAGTACAACAACGTCTACGTCCTCAACCCCTCTATGGCGATCATCGGGAGGCTCGAACAGATCGCCCAGGACGAGCGGATCTACGCCGCCCGGTTCGTCGGCGATCGGCTCTATCTCGTGACGTTCAAGCGGATCGATCCCCTCTTCGTCATCGACCTCTCGGACCCCCGGCACCCGGGCATCCTCGGTGAACTCAAGATCCCGGGCTACTCCGACTACCTCCACCCCTACGGCGCCGATCATCTCATCGGTGTCGGGAAGGAGACGAGCGAGAACACCTGGGGCGGCGTCTCGACGACCGGCCTCAAGATCGCGCTCTTCAACGTCTCGGACGTGAACAACCCCGCTCTGGTCGACAGCGTCGTGATCGGCGAGGCCGGGACCGACTCCATGGCGCTCCGCGACCACAAGGCCTTCCTCTTCATGGAAGACAAAAAACTCCTCGTCATCCCGGTGAGCGAGGTCAAAAGGGTGGAGAACTCCGGGTCGAGATACCCCGGCTCCTACACCACGACGACCTGGCAGGGTGCCTACGTCTACTCGGTGACCCCGGAGGAGGGGCTCACCCTGCGGGGCACGGTCACCCACCGGGAGCACGACAACTCCTACGCCTGGAACTCCCGCGACGCAGTGCAGAGGTCGCTCTTCATGGACAGCACCCTCTACACCGTCTCGGCGAGAAGCATCGTCATGACCGATCTCGCCGGCGGGGACCGGATCGGCGAGGTCCTCCTCCCCTACCGGGGGGAGGCCCTCCCAACCCCGTACCCGATCTGGTGACCGGGAGGGCGGTGTCTTCTCACCGCCTTGAAGATCTCCATCACGACCACGACTGATGAGGCGAGGACGAGCAGTGCGAGCCATTCGACCGGGGAGACGGGCTGCAACTGGAGGACATCCCGGAGGATGGGGATGTAGAGTGCGAGGATATGGATACCCTGTGCGGCGATGACGCCGGCGATCAGGAGGTAGTTGCTGCTTATCGGGACCCGGAAGGCCGAGCGGTACTCCGACCGGCAGTTGAAGACATGGAAGTTCTCGAAGAGCACCATCAGCAGGACGATCAGGTTCCGGGCCGCGAACTCGTCCCATCCGTTTGAGAGGAGCCAGTACCAGGTTCCGACCGTCACCAGCGCGATGATGGTTCCGGCAAGCAGGGTCTCCTCGATCATCAGCCGGTTGAAGAACCCCTCCTCCGGCCTGCGCGGCGGCCGGTTCATGACGCCGGGCTCGCCCCGCTCGAACGCCAGCGCCACGTCCTGGATGCCGTTCGTCACCAGGTTCAGCCAGAGGAGCTGGACCGCGAGGAGGGGGAGCGGCAGGCCCATGATAAGGGCGAGCATGAAGAGGAGCACCTCGGCAAACCCGGTCGTGATCAGGAGGTAGACGACTTTGCGGACGTTGTCGTAGGCGTACCGCCCCTCCTCGATCCCGGCGACGATCGAGGCGAAGTCGTCGTCGGTGACGATCAGCGACGCCGTATCCTTGGCGACGTCGGTCCCCGAACCCATCGCCACCCCGATGTTCGCGCTCCGGAGCGCCGGGGCGTCGTTGACCCCGTCCCCGGTGACCGCGACGAAAGCCCCGCTCTCCCGGTAGGCCTCGACGATCCGGAGTTTCTGCAGCGGCGTCACCCGGGCAAAGACCCGGGCACCCTNNGATCACCTCGTCGGGAGAGTCCGTGATGTCCAGCTCCCGGGCGATGGCAAGAGCCGTTGCGGGGTGGTCTCCCGTCACCATCACCACATCGACCCCGGCGTCGCGGCACCGCCGCACGGCGTCCGGGACGTCGGGCCGGATCGGGTCGATGAACCCGACCAGGCCGAGGAGTTCGAGGGGAGGGAGCTCCGGGTTCTCCGCAGAGACCGATCCTTCTGCGCGGCCGCGGGCCACGGCAAGCACCCGGTATCCCCGGGAGGTGAGGCTGTCGAGCTCCTCCTGCACGCGGTCCGGGTCGAGAGGCACCTCTCCCCCCTCTCCCGCGGCCATGGTCCGGCAGAAGGGAAGGACAGTCTCGACGGCCCCCTTGATCGCCACCCGGACCTCTTCACCCTCAGGGTACCAGACGGCGGCGTACCGCCGTTCGGACTCGAAGGGGATCTCGGCGACGGCAGGCGCAGCCTCCCGGATCCCGGTGGGGTCGAGCCCCAGCTTGTAGGTGAGCGCGAGGAACGCCACGTCGATCGCGTCGCCCCGGTGCATCCAGTCCCCTCCATCGGTCCGCTCCAGGGCGGCCTCGTTGGTGATGGTTGCGGCCCGNNATCCGGGCCGTCTGCTGGTTCACGGTGAGGGTGCCGGTCTTGTCGCTCGCGATCAGCGTGCAGCTCCCGAGGCTCTCCACAGCAGCGAGATACCGGACGATGACGTTCCGCCCGGCCATCCGCGAGGTCGCGATCGAGAGCGCGACGGTCAGGGCGACCGGCAGCCCTTCGGGGATCGCCGAGACCGCGAGCGCGACGACGAGGAAGAAGACCTCGATCGGGGGCATCCCCTGACCGAGGACGATGATCGCAAGCAGTCCGGTTGCCGCAAGGACGGCGATGCTGATCTTTCTGGAGAAATCCTCCATACGGATGACGAGAGGGGGCTTGCCCGCCTCCGACGTTGTGACCGTCTCGGCGATCTGCCCGATCTCGGTCTGCTGGCCCGTCGCGACCACGAC
>DALN01000167.1:13825-14348 GCA_002499455.1 Methanoculleus sp. UBA77
TCGCCGGTCAGGAGCGATTCGTCGACGGTGAGCGACCGCGCCGTGAGGATGCGGATGTCGGCGGGAACGCGGTCGCCCGACTCCAGGACGACGCGGTCGCCGGGAACCAGATCCTCCGCCGGGACGGTCGTCTCCCGGCCGTCCCGCCTCACCCGTGCACGGATCTTGAGCATCTGCTGCAAAGCCGTCGCGCTCCTCTCCGCCTTCACCTCCTGGAACGTCCCGATGACCGCATTGAGCAGGATGACTGCGAAGATGAAGACCGCATCGGTAAAGTCGGCGAAGAGGAGGGAGATGAACGCGGCCGCAAGGAGGACGTAGATGAGCGGGCTCATGAACTGGCGGAGAAAGACCTCAAGGACCGTCGGCGGCCGCTTCTGCGGGAGGGCGTTCTCCCCGAAGATCTCCCGCCGCCGGGCGGCCTCGGTGCCGGAGAGGCCTTCCGGCGGGGAGGCGAGCCGTTCGGCTGCGTCGTCAGCAGGAAGAGCGTGCCATGCCGTCGTCCGGGACTCGTCGGGGGAGA
>DALN01000167.1:14362-16339 GCA_002499455.1 Methanoculleus sp. UBA77
GGGATCTCTCCCCTTTACCGCATCCCTGGTCCGGGGATGCCTGCCGGTGCATGTTCCGGGACCCGCCGCCCCTGCGCGTGCGCGAGATAGAGAGCGTTCTTGCCGGGGCAGGTATGGATGCATGCCCGGGGGAAGTATCCCGGGAACTCCCCGGGCTCCGGGCCGGACTCCTCCGGGAGGAGACCGGCGCTGTTCGTGCAGGAGACGCGGCGGGCAGATCAGGCGTGGATCATCGTCAGCATCATCTTGAACTGCGTGACGGCGTGGACCGCGTGGGGGATGGTTGCCGGCATGATGATCAGGTTGCCGGCCTTCACGGGGAATTCCTTGCCCGCGATGGTGACGAGAGCCTCCCCGTCGAGGACCTGGAGGACGGCGTCGTAAGGCGCGGTGTGTTCCGAAAGGCCTTCGCCCGCGTCGAAGGCAAAGACCGTGATCGTGCCGGACTTCGTGTAGACGAGCATCCGGCTGACGATCGAGCCCGGTTGGTAGGCGACGAGGTCGCGGGGGTCGATGACCTGTTCGGCAAGGTTCTCTTTCTTTGCTTCTGGCATAGGAGTCAGTTCTCCCTCGAGAGTATTCTGTCTTGCGTCTCTGGTCGACAGAACGGCACACAACATCCCGGTCCTCAAGGGTAAGTCCGGCCGGGATCCGCCTGACCGATCACTACCCGGTCCCCGTGAAAAGAATATTATAACGCGTGCATGAACAGTTAGTGGTTGAAGGTGACGTGATTGACAAAGGTACGGCTGACCATCCTGATCTGGGAAGAGGAGGGGACGTACGTCTCAAAATGTCAGGAACTCGAGGTCGCCAGTTGTGGCGATACGCCAGAGGAAGCGCTGGACAATATCCGCGAAGCGATCGAACTCTACCTTGAGAATGCACGAGAACTTGGGATACTGCAGGACATCGAGCCGATTTTAACGTCGCGGCATAAGTTTACCTCGGTCATCGAGGTCGAGGCATGACGAAGCTCCCTCTGATCTCTTCCGACAGCGTCATAAAGAAACTGAGAGCAGCCGGGTTCGATTATGCTCCCCATCGTGGAAAGGGGAGCCATGTAGCTCTTTATAAAATCGAGGATGACGGAACCAAACTGCTTGTTATTGTCCCCCGGCGCGATCCCATCCCCCGGGGGACACTTCTCTCAATCCTGAAGCAGGCCCGCCTTACAAAGGAAGAGTTTCTCGACCTGTGAAGGACCCGGCATCGCCGGGTTGTCCCCAACCGTCGACAGAGGCAATACACTATTCCTCCGGGCGGGAGATAAGAGGTGTAGCAGTTCTGAACCACAAGAGGCCCGTGGAGCTCTTGCCCGGGCACCCCCGGAAACCAGCGGAGAGGGGGGCCGCATCCTCACCTTTTTCCCGCCCCGGTCCCAAATAATGAGAGACCACCCGTGTATTATCATCTCATCCTGACCGACAACTGCAACCTCTGCTGCACCTACTGCCGGGGGAAGGCCTTCACCGTCGACCCACCCGATACCTGCGAGATCGCCGTCGACGAGGACCTCCCGGTGGACCTCGATATCAATCTCGCCGACCTCTACCGGTTCCTCGCGAAGGATCCGGAGGCCGTGCTGACGTTCTACGGCGGGGAACCCCTCCTCGCCGTCGACCGCGTCCGCGAGATCGTCCGCGACGCCCCGGTATCGGCGCTGATCCTCCACACGAACGGCACCCTCCTCGACCGCCTCGACCCCGCGACGGCGAACCGGTTCGACACGATCCTGGTCTCGATCGACGGCCCTGAGGCACTCACCGACGCCCACCGCGGAGAGGGGACGTTTGGCCGTATCACGAGAAACCTCCGCGGTATTGCGGCCGGCGGGTTTGCCGGCGAGGTGATCGCCCGGATGACCGTGACCGAGGATACCGATATCGTGGAGGCCGTCCGCTATCTTGCGGCGAACGACCGGTTCTCCTTCCCCGCCGTCCACTGGCAGATGGACGCGAACTTCTGGAACGACTA
>DALN01000110.1 GCA_002499455.1 Methanoculleus sp. UBA77
GGGGCGGTCCTGGAACGAGCGGGGGCCCCTGCTCGAATATCTCTCATCCATATACTTCAACCATGCAGATAAGGTCTGCACATATACAACTACCTGCCGGCATATATATGTGCGTCTCCCCGATCTGGCCGGCTCCGATGGGACAGGAACGCCCGTCCGGCCGGCTCCGGTCACCCCGGTGCGTGGTGACGCTTCATGGAGTTAAATGTCCTCGTTAACACGGCAGATTACTCCGGTAGAGAGAAATATGACACAATGCTTTTATCGATACTATCCTACCGAATGATCATCCAAGTATGGCAGACCTTGACCAAACTCTTCTGCAGTCCGGCGGTATGTCGGTTCCATCCCGGAGATGGGACTAGGGTGAGTGGCTCAGCATGACCGACGATATTCGCACGGACGAACCCCCCGATAGCAGGCGCAAAGGAAAACACCAGGACAGACGGACGATCGGTCCGGTCCCGAACCTTGAAGAGCACGTTAAACCCGACTGGTGGAGGGGGATCTTCAACCAGCTGTACCTGAAGACCGACGGCGACGTCGTCGACGATCCCCGGATCACCGAACGGGAGATCGACCGGTTCGCCCAGGTCCTGCACCTCCAGCCGGATGAGAAGATCCTCGACCTCTGCTGCGGCCAGGGGAGGCACACGCTCGAACTCGTGCGCAGGGGCTACAACGCCGAGGGCCTCGACCAGTCGCACTACCTGATCCAGCGGGCCCGGGCGACAGCGAAGCGGGAGGGGCTCTCCGTCAGGTTCAGGGAAGGCGACGCACGCCGGCTGCCCTACCGCACCGACACCTATGATGTCGTCCTCATCCTCGGCAACAGCTTCGGTTACTTCGATTCGGTCGAGGAAGACCTCCGGATCCTCACCGAACTCCGGCGCATCCTCAAGCCCTGGGGCCGCGTGCTCCTCGATGTGGCCGACGGCGAGTACTTGAAAGAGCACTTCCAGGCGCGGTCGTGGGAGTGGATCGACGGGACGATGTTCGTCTGCAGGGAACGGTCCCTCTCGCTCGATGGGCAGCGCCTGATATCCCGCGAGGTGATCACCGACGTCAACAAGGGCGTCGTGGCCGATCAGTTCTACGCCGAGCGCCTCTATACGCCCGATGCGCTCCGGCGCCTCCTTGAGAGGGCGGGCTTCTCCGGCATAACCTTCCACGAGATCGCCACGGAGTCGCAGCGCAACCAGGATCTCGGCATGATGGAGCGCCGCCACATCGTCACCGCGGTTGTCAGGAAGGAGTGGTCGACGACGAAAGCAAAAGGCCAGGAGAGGGCAAAACATGTCGCGGTGATGCTCGGAGACCCGGCAAAGCCCGATGCGCTGAAACCCTCCTGCACCTTCGACGACGACGACTTCTACACCATCGACCAGATGAAGGCGGCCCTCAGGGAACTCCCCGGTTACCGGTTCTCCTTCCTCTGCAAGCACGACACCATGATCCAGGATCTCGGAAAGCTGAAGGGGAAGGTGGACTACGTCTTCAACCTCTGCGACGAGGGGTTCAACAACGACCCGAGAAAGGAACTCCACGTGCCGGCGCTTCTCGAGATGCTCGATCTCCCGTACACGGGGTCCGGGCCGCAGTCGCTTGCATTCTGCTACGATAAGTCGCTCGTGCGCGGTGTGGCAAAAGAGATGGGAATCCCGGTTCCGGACGCCTGCTTCATCACCCCCGGCGACCGCACCTACGATGTCGGGATGAAACTCCCCGTGATCGTCAAGCCGAACGCCGGGGACTCGTCCTACGGCATCACGCAGAGGAGCATCGCGCACACCATCGAAGAACTCTCCGATGTCATCGGCTCGCTCAGAAAGACACTCGGGTATGACTGCTCGCTCCTTATAGAGGAGTTCCTCACGGGGAAAGACATCAGTGTCGGGATCATCGGGAACCCTTCGGGATACTGCACGGTGCTCCCCATCACCGAGGAGGACTACTCCGCGCTGCCCCCGGAACTTCCCCGGATCTGCGGTTATGAGGCAAAATGGCTTCCGGACTCCCCATACTGGAAGATCGTCTCAAGGCCGGCGGACCTCCCCGAAGAGACCGAGAAACTGGTCGTCCGGTGCTGCCTTGCCCTCTTTGAGCGCCTGGAGTGCCGCGACTACTGCCGGTTCGACTGGCGCCTGGACGAGCACGGCAACCCGAAACTCCTGGAGGTCAACCCGAACCCCGGATGGTGCTGGGACGGGCACCTTGCAAAGATGGCGAAGTACGCGGGCCTCTCCTACTCCGCGATGCTTGGAAAGATCCTGAAAGCGGCGGAAGACCGGTTCGGCATGGAGCAGGAGAGGGATGTGGGAGAGGCCGAAAGCGGCCCCTCTCTCCCCGACCTCACACGCGAGACGGCCTGACCCCCTCATTTTTCACCAGAACGAGAGCAGCAGAGGGACAGGTTGAGCTGCCGGCCCGCCGGTACCCATCAGTATATAATATCCTCCGGCGCATAGATCATCAATTATGGCCGACGAATCGTATCGAACCGCAACGGTCCAGGGCAGGGAGGTCCCCTACGATCCGGAGCAGTTACGGAAGATCAGCGAACACCCCTGCTACTCCGACAAAGCCTGCCACTCCTTCGGGCGGTGCCACCTCCCCGTCGCCCCGAAGTGCAATATCCAGTGCAATTACTGTGTGCGGGACTTCGACTGCGTGAACGAGAGCCGGCCGGGCGTGACGAGCAGGGTCCTCCCGCCGGAAGAGGCGCTCGACCTTGTCCGGAAGGTCATGAAGGAGCACCCCTACGTGAAGGTGATCGGCATCGCAGGACCCGGCGAGCCGCTGGCAAACCCCGAGACGTTCGAGGCGCTCCGGCTGGTCCACGAGGAGTTCCCGAACCTGATCATGTGCATCAGCACGAACGGCCTCATGCTCCCGGAGTCGATTGAGGAACTCGCGAAGTACGATGTCGGGAACGTCACGGTCACGCTCAACGCCATCGACCCTGCGATCGGGGAGAAGATCTACTCCTGGGTCGATTACAAAGGAAAGAAGTATCACGGGCGCGAGGCGGCTGAGCTCCTCCTCTCCCAGCAGATGAAGGGGATCGAGATGGCGGTTGCAAAGAAGATGTTCGTCAAGATCAACACCGTCTACATCCCCGGGATCAACGACGAGCATATCCCCGAGATCGCAAAGAAGGTAGGGGAGATGGGAGCGTTCACCTTCAACGTCATACCGATCATCCCGCAGTACAAGTTCGCCGGCGTCACCCCGCCCACGCCTGCAGAGAAGCGGGAGATGCAGGACCGGTGCGCCCCGTTCATCAAGCAGATGCGCCACTGCGCACGCTGCCGGTCGGACGCGATCGGGAAGCTCGGCCAGGACGTCCAGTCCTGCATCTACCAGCAGATGAAGGATGAGAAGAA
>DALN01000117.1:0-4374 GCA_002499455.1 Methanoculleus sp. UBA77
CGACCCCGAAGGGGGACGAATCGACCATGTTCCGGAACCGGGCCTCGCTCAGCTGGAGCTGCTTGGCGATCTGCCTCCGCGCAAGGGCGATCGAGGCCTGCCGGACGAACGACTCCACCGTCTCGCGGCTCTCAAGGTCCCTGCCCGGGGGGAGGAAGAGACCGGCCATGCCGAAGATCTCGTCACGCCAGACCAGCCCCATGACCCAGAGGGTCCGGATATCGAACCGGGTGAGGATCGCCTCGCAGACCTCTTCTGGGATAGCCCCGAAGCAGAGGTGGTAGAACGACCATGACGATGGCTCGGGGCGAAGGACGAACTCCTGTATGCCGCGCATCGAGAGGGGAGTCTGGTGATAGGGGGCGTCGAAGATCCGGCCGATCGGGAGGGCCAGGCCGACGGGGTCCTGGCCCAGGAACTCCGTGAGCCCCTCCCGGAACCCCTCGCCCGCGACATTCCGGATGACGAACTGCCGGTCGGCCTCATCGTAGGAGAAGATGTAGGCATACGCTCCCGGCACGAGTTTCATGAGCCGGTCGACGATGTACCGGTAGATATTATCCACCGGGGGCAGGTCGACGAGATCCATCGCCGTCCCGGCGAGGAACGTCATGTTCCGGAGATACTGCTTCTGCTCGGTGATATCCTCGAGCACGATCGTGCAGCCCTTCTCTCCGCCCTCGAATGTCGTCGGGATCGCCTGCATCTGGTAGAAGGCCTCGCTGCCGTCGTCCCGCTTGTGGCAGATATCGGTGATCACCTGCTCACGGTCGAGGTTCTCGACGACGGCGAGGGCCTCGGGAGTGGAGACGATGGGGAGATCGGCGTCACGGACGTTGCAGCCCAGGACTTCCTCTTTTGTGCGGTGGAATCGCGCAAGACACCGGTCGTTGGCCTGGACGATCGTGAGGTCGGCGTCGAGGACCAGGATCAGGTTCTTCGTGAAGCAGAGGAACGCCGAGAGGGGTACACGCTGCGCAATGGAGTAGACCTTCGCGTTGCCGACGAGCCGCGCCTCGACATGGCCTTCCGCCTGCAGCACCTCAAGATGCTTCGAGACCGAGTTCCGGTTTGCTCCGAGGGCTCTTGCGATCTCGGTGATCGTCATGCCCTTCGGCCGGAACCTGAGGGTCCGGAGGATTCTTCCCGGGATATCATGCTCCGGCTGCATAGAACACTGGTAGTTAACCCCGTCATCTAGTATATATGTCTATCCTGTCGTGCCGGGACTGCAGCCCCGACGGACCGGGCGCCCCTCCGCCCCTCGGGGCGGCGCGGTTGCGCAGGGCTTTATGAGGGGGAGGCGTATCCTGTACGACAGGCCCGGAGGATCACCGAAGATGGATATCAACGAACTCGTCAGCATATCGCAGGGATCGCTTGCTATCATGAACCCCACCACCCCCGAGAAGGTGCTCGCCGCCGGACGGGCGGCAGGGCTCCGCAGGGGGACCCGCGTCGTCGAGACCGGGTGCGGCAACGGGACGATCCTCGCCCTCTGGGGACAGGAGTACGGGATATCCGGTCTCGGTATCGAGTCCCGCGAGGACGCCTGCAGGCGGGCGGAGGAGACGTTCCGGGCGGCGGACCTCGCCGGCAGGCTCGCCGTCCGGTGCATGGACGCCTGCGATTACGTCCCCGACGAGCCGTTCGACTGCGCCGCATCGATCGGGGCGTCCCATATCCGGGGCGGGTTTGCGGCGACGCTCGACGCTCTCCTCGGTCTCGTCCACGAGGAGGGGACGATCGTCATCGGCGACCGCTGCTGGCGTTCGGACCGCGTCCCGCCGGAGTTCGCCCGCGAGTGGCCCGATGTCCTGACCGGCTACGAGATCCTCGAAACCGCCCGCGAGGCGGGACTCGATCTCGCCGCCGTCATCCGGTCGTGTCCCGAAGACTGGGACCGTTACGAGTCGTCGATCTGGCAGGCGGTCCTCGCCTGGCTCGGCGACAATCCCGACCATCCCGACCGCGAGTTCATGGTTGATTACCTCCGCCGCATCCAGGATGAATACTTCGGCTACGGCCGGGAGTATATGGACTGGGCGATGTATGTCATGGTTCCGGGCTTCTGGTGAGCTGGACCATCAAGCGCTCGCACCCCCGGTGCTCGAACTCCTTTCCCGCAGGGGAAAGCCGTCCTTTGAAACCCTTCGGGTTTCTCAAACTCCATTCCTGACGAAACGTCGTCCTTCACACCTTCGGTGCTCATGCTCCTGTCGTGCCGACAGTCGCGCTTCGCGTTCTTCGCGTCTTCGCGTGAGTCGACAATGTGGACAGCTCTGAAGGTGATTCAACTTCTCAGGGAATGATTCAACAAAGCCAAAAAAGGGAGGGACTTCCAGTTACGCCCCGGCGTATACGCCGGAGCCGACAAACCACTCCTCATCCACCGGAGCGACGTAACAGAGTTTGAGTTCGTCAACTCCGGTGTCGGGGTTGTAGTAGGTGACGTACACAAACCCGCCTCCGCTCTCTGCTGCGGCGCTCTCAAGCAAGATCACCCGGACGCCGTACCGGTCCTCGAAGTCGAGACGGTTCTTCCCGATAAATTCGGGCTGGTAGGGGAGGGCGAGCGTCGTCCCGTCCATGCCGTAGGCGAAGATGTACGCCCCACCGTCGGCAAACTCCCCGGAGAGGTCGTTGAACGCGGCGCATGCCGCCTCCCTTCCCTGCTCCTGCGCGAAGTCCCTTGCGGCCTTCACCCGCTGCACGAGCGTCTCCCTGACACTCGTATTGAACGTGGTCCCGGCATCCGGGATGTAGATGCCCGATCCGACGAACCAGGTCTCGTCCGCGGGGAGGACGTAGCCGAGTTTGAGCTCCTCGGCATACCCCCTCGCCGGGTTCGGGTAGAGGTAGTAGATGCCGCCGCCGCCTTCCGCCGCAAGCCGGCTCATGCCGGCGATGTAGGCCACGCCGCTCGAGTCGTGCACGCCGCTCCGGTCCGTGCCGACGAACGCCTGCTGGAAGGGAAGGGCAAGGACGGTGCCGTTCATGTCGTAGGCGAAGATGTAGAGTTCGTCCCTGACGAACTCTCCGTCCGGGTCGTTGAACGCGACGAGCGCTTCAGTGCGGCCGTTCTCCCGGGCATACACGGCCGCTTCGGCGACGAAGGCCTTCATCTCGTCGGCCGCGTCCGCCGCCGGCGGCCGACCGCCTGCCGGTGCGACCTGCTGCTCCCCTGCGTCGGCGTTCCACGTGACGACGACCCGCCATTCGGCCCCGTCGATCCCGGCGGTACCCCAGATCGCCTCTTTGGTCACGTTCCGCTCCCAGTTCCGGTCCCAGAACGAGTACTCGAGCGATCCGGACGGTTCGGCAACGATCCGGGAGAACGCCTCCTGGAGCCGCGGAGACTGGTAGGCCGGGTCCGAGAAGAGGTTGCGCCCGATCTCCTCGGGGGTCGTGTCGTAGATGACCATACCGTCGGTCTGCGTCACCCAGACATCGTACGGGGTGCCGTTCGTCAGGGGTTCGACCACCCGCCCGATGAGGGTGTCGGGCCGGTATGCGATGCTCACGGCGCCCAGGTACTCCGGCCCGAAGATCGGGTAACTCTGGGCGACCCCGGAGAACCCTTCCTCCAGGGGGAAGACCCCGCTGACGATCGGCGCCTGTGCCCGGATCGTCTTCTGCGTCGCGGGATGCGCCGCGAGGCTCACGTTCACAAGTCCCGCATAGTTGTCGGGCACGGCCATGGCCACGATGCCGTCTTTTGTTATCACCAGGGTCGACTCCGTCCAGGGGTGGTCCAGCATTGTCTGCCGCACCGCCTCTTTCCCCGCAGCACTTGCAAGTCCGGTCTCGCCGAGGACCCGGGCGTCCTCCGCGATCGAGGCCCTGACCGCTTCGAGTTCGTGGTTTATCCCCGAGACGGCATCCTGGAGGACAGCCTCCTCTGTCGCCTGCAGAGGAGGTTGATCCCCACCCATACAGCCTGCCCCGAGCACCGTGACGGCGATGAGAAGGATGACGATTATTGGAGTTATGCGCATAATCGAAATTATCAGGCCGTATTATTAAACACGATGCATTTTTACCGGATAGTTCGACAGAAAGAGGCGTGACGGTGGTCGGCTGACGTAATCGGGCCGTGTGCGTGGTGCCGTACGTAAAGGCGCCTGCAGCCCGGCGATCCCAACCCTTATCGGGCTTGCCCGCCGGCACTCACCCCGCATGGAGGTCCATGTCGGCCCGTGCGGGGTCAGGGCTGCGGTGGAGCGTCAAGGTGAACCGGTCGGTCACCCACCGGCACCGGTTCAACGAGAAGGCGATCCCTGTCCGGGAGCGGTTCCGTCCCCTCGACCGCCTCATCGCGTCCATCGAGGCGGTCGATCTCGGCCAGCGGTGTGCCGTGGAGGTCCGGAACCC
>DALN01000117.1:4495-8668 GCA_002499455.1 Methanoculleus sp. UBA77
TCGGTGCCGGCCCGGAACGGGCATATATCTTCTTCAACAATAATCACGCGATGCTCGAGAACGCGAGAGCCATGATGCGCCTCTTTGCCGGGGTGCCGCCGGTCCGGGGGTGAGAAACAATCTTTCTCCCGATCCCCCGGCGTTTACCTGTTTGTTTCATTATTCGCGTCTGGAGTGTTGCAGGCAATCGGGAAAACACCGGACAGTTCAAAAGTTTTTCGGCAAATCATGGCGAAAATGGGAATTGACGGATGATGGTAAATAGAATTGCATAAATATCGCATGCATCATCTAATATTTTGGGGAACCTTACCCCGATGACATGAGAGAACTAGACGCGAGTGGAGCGCATCCCTCACGGGAAGTGCTCGTACTCACTCGTCGCGTGCGGCGTTCAGCACGTTTGGGCGGTCGGGTGGGTTTCCACCCCCTGCACCCCCTCCTGGTGCGGTGCGCTCTCTTCTTCGCTCGGGCAAGTCCCGTACCCGGATTTTTCTGCCTCAGGCTGCCGTTCAGGGCCAGTGGCTTCCCGAGGAGCGTATCACATGTACAGCGCCTGGAGGGCGACGACCTCGGCGCTGTCCTTTGCGCCCGCGTAGTCCTCGAGGGGATCGGCGTTCACCTCGAGAAACCGGAGCCCCCACCCGAACGGGGCGAGGATCTCCCGTGCCTGCTCCTTCTCGCCGAGGATGTAGAGGGTCGCGGCCATCGCCTCCACCGACGTCAGCCTGAGGGGCCGGCCGAAGTTCACGGGGTTTGCGGCAACAAGGTAGGGGAGCGCCCGGCGGTTGCGCCAGGAGGCGACGGCCCCGGTGTCGAGGACCTCCCAGGAGCAGTCGAGCGCCGTTATCGAGGGGAGGTCCCGGTCGGCGGGGGAGACCGCTCGCTCCGCCGTCGGGTCGAGGAGGAGGGTCGAGCGGGGGATCTTTGCGATGCTCGAGACGATCGAGACGAGCCCGCGCCGGGCGAGTTTCTTCATCGTGCATTTCCGGGGGTCGCAGGTATTGTCCCGGTACGCGTAGAGCCGTATCATCTGCCTTGTTATGGTACGCCGCCGAGATCCTATCAATGTACGTGCTCGTCGCTCCCTGCATCCTCGCCCCCGCCTGCCGCGCCCGCGGGATAACGACCGATGAGGATCTCCGCTACTTCCGCCGGGCCGTCGAACGCTGCCGGCGCTTCTCGATCGATATGGTCCCGCTCCCCTGCCCGGAGACGATCTATCTCGGCCCCGACCGGGAGCCGGGCTCGTTCCTCGACCGGCTCGCGACCCCGGAGTTTGCCGCGCTCCTCGACCGGCTCGAGGCGGAGGTCCGGACCCTCATCCGGGAGCGGGGCGAGCCGCCGCTTGCCATCGTCGGGGTCGACTCCTCCCCGACCTGCGGCGTGACGGCAACCTACTACTCGTCGGAGAAGCAGCCCGGCCGGGGGGCGTTCCTCGCCCGGTTCCCGGAGTTCCCGGCGGTCGACGTGAAGGAGTTCGCCCGCTACCGCATCTACCTTGCAGCCCCCCTCTTCTCGGAGGCTGAGAGGAATTACAACCTCGTCCTCCGCGACCTCCTCGAGGCCCATCTCTTCGACGTCTACCTCCCGCAGGAGGTGGGGGACACGAGCCATGCCCGGTGCCGGGAGGAGAACGGGGCGATCTTCGCGCAGCACCTCCGCACACTCCAGGATATCGACATCGTCGTCGCGGTCATCGACGGAGCGGACGCCGATTCAGGGACATCGTGGGAGATGGGGTATGCGTATGCCCTCGGAAAAAAGATCGTCGCCCTCAGGACCGACTTCCGGATCGCCGGGCACCACGAACGGGTCAACCTGATGCTCGAGGAGTCGGCGCGGGTGGTCACGGCAAAAGAGGACCTCCCCCGGGCGCTCGGCTCCCTTCTATCGGCGTCAGGGTGATCCGGCCCGTCTCTTCTCCATCGAGAGGACGTTCATCCCATCCTTTCGAGCGTAGGAGACGCTGTCCATCACCGTCCGGATGAAGTGGACGCCGAGCCCCCCGATCGGCCGGTCTTCTACGGGGATATCGAGGAGCGGCGGCGGGGCGGTGAGCGGGTCGAACGCGACGCCGTCGTCGGCGATCGTCACGCGGACGGTCTCGTCGTCCACTGTGCAGGTGATCGTTATCAGGCCCGCCTCCCCGCCGGGGTAGCCGTAGAGGATGGTGTTGCTGCAGGCCTCGTCGACGGCGAGCTGGATCGCAAAGACGAGTTCGTCGCTGCACCCGGCAAGCGCTTCGGCAAGGAAGTCGGCGATCGCCGCAAGCGCCGAGAGGTCCGCACGTATCGTGAACTCCGCCATCAGATCACCCGCAGGACCATGAGCGTCTGATCGTCGAACTGCGGCTCATCCCCGGAGAACGCGGTCACCGCGTCGCGGATCCGGTCGACGATCTCTCCGGGCGGGAGGTCGCGGCAGTTCATGACGGTCTCGATCAGCCGCTCCTCCCCGAACTGCTCCTCCCGTGAGTTGATCGCCTCGGTGATACCGTCGGTGTAGAGCAGGAGGAGGTCGCCGGTCTCAAGCGCGATCGTCTCCTCGCCGAACTCGGCCTCCGGCATGACCCCGAGGATGATCCCGGTGCCTTTCAGCCGCGTCGGTCGTTCGCCGTCCGGCCGGAAGAGGAGGGGCGGGTTATGCCCTGCGTTGACGTAGGTGAGCGTCCGCCTGCCCGGGTCGGCGACCGCGTAGAAGAGGGTGACGAACATCCCGGACTTCGCGTCCTCGGCGATGAGGGCATTCGCCTCGCCGACGACCTCGCGGGCGCTCCGCGGAACCCGGGTGTTTGCCCGCAGCACCGTCCGCGAGAGCGCCATGAAGAGCGCCGCAGGGACGCCTTTCCCGGCGACGTCGGCGATGGTGAAGGCTGTCCGGCCTCCGGGAAGGGAGATGGCGTCGTAGAAGTCGCCGCCGACCTCTTTTGCCGGGAGTGCCAGAGCGGCGACCTCGATCCCCGGGACCTCCGGCAGCCGCTCGGGGAGGAAGCTCATCTGGATGTCGTGGGCAATCCTGAGCTCGGCCTTCTTGCGCTCGAGCTCGGAGAGGTAGGTGTCCCGCTCGGCCTTCGTCTGCCGCTCGGTGATCAGGTTCCCGATGATGAACGCGAAGATGAAGACCCCGGTGGTGTTCGCGATGATCATCGGAAGGGACACACTCTCGACGACGCCGAGCGCCTGCTCGAACGGCTGGCAGAGGGCGAGGGTGAGGCCCATGTGGAACGCCTCCATCCCGACCGCGAAGAGGACCGCACCCTGCATCCCGATGAACTTCTTCCCGGCGGCAAGGAAGATCAGCCCCCCGAAGAGCCCCGCGAGGAGGGTTGCCAATGCGCAGGGGACGGCGGTGAACCCGCCGAGGGAGAGACGGGCTGCGGCGCCGATCAGCCCGGCGCCGAGCCCCACCACCGGGCCGCAGGCGAGCCCCCCGACCATGGGGCCGAGGTCGCGGACGTTGGCCGTGGCGCCGAGGATGTTGATACCGCTCTCGGTCCCGTAGATGGAGAGCGCGCCAAAGAGGAGGACCAGGATCGCCTGGCCCTTCCAGTTGAAGACGCCGTCGAGCACCTGGGTGAACGACGTCGTTCGGGTGATCAGGTAGGCGACCACCACGATGACGCAGATCATCTGCAGGAGTACAAAGAACATATCGCCGTAGCCGGAGAACGCCATGCCCGCCTACACCCCCGGGTGTGCCTGCTCAGGACCCCGCCGGAAACCCGGCGAGCGCCGCCGCTTCGTCAGGTGAGATGGAGAAGATCCGGTGGAACCCCGCCATGGTGAAGACCTCGAGGATCTGCGGGTTGCCGCACGCGATCCGGAGCGTGCCCCCGTCCTTCTTCAGCCGCTTCAGCGCGGCGAGGAGCACCCGGAGGCCGGAGCTGCTGATGTAGTCGAGGTCGCAGAGGTTGATGAGGAGGTTCTTCCCGCCGGCGTCGAGCAGACGGTTGATCCGTCCTTCTGCTATTTCTGAGGAGGAAGCGTCGAGCCTGCCCTTCACCGCGACAATATCGACGGCGCCTTCTCTCCTCTCGGTGATCTCCAGATGGTCGCCCATTTAGATGGATCTTTGACCTGATAGCTAAAAGAGGTTGCTCTCTTTCCTTCGAGAACAAAAAAATGAGGGTGTATTGAGGGTGTGTGATAACCATCCGGTTCTTGCAGGGCG
>DALN01000117.1:8682-9403 GCA_002499455.1 Methanoculleus sp. UBA77
CTGGTTGTTGATTGCTGCCGGGGTGTTCTCCGGAGCGAACGTCAACCCTGACGTCGATGCAATCAGCGTGGTGAATGTTCCGTTCACCGTTCCCAGCCGATCTCGTCTCGGTTCGGACCACCTGTGCCCTGATGGTCCGGGTCGTCGGGGAGATTCCCCTTCTCCCGACTCTGGGGATCATATGTTGATCTAATTTATTTATATATTTTTTGGTCATTGCCTTGCATTATGGTGTGGCGTTGCGTGTGGCAACATAGCATGCGACACTGCAAAACCCTATATCCCTCCGCGCGAAATGCTGTTTGCACATGGATCCCATTACCGACACACTCACACCCCTGCTGAACGCCCTGAAAGAGCACCCGCGGGGCATGTCGGTCTCCGATCTTGCTGCCGCCGTCGGAGTCAACCGGAACACCGTCTCCCGGTACCTCGACGTCCTCCTCGTATCGGGCCAGGTTGAGATGGAGACGTACGGGAAGGCAAAGGTCTTCTACCTCTCTCAACGGGTCCCGATTGCCGCCATGCTCAACTTCTCGTCGGATCTGGTCCTGGTCCTCGACCGCGACCGCCGGATCGTCCAGGCAAACGATGCCGTCTGCACGTTTGCCGGGAAGGACCGGGACGAGATCACCGGCAGGAGCATCGAGGATTCACCGCTTGCGGCGTTCGACCACCCGCTGATCCGGAGCAGGATCACCGACGCCTTGAACGGCCGGGA
>DALN01000117.1:9474-9810 GCA_002499455.1 Methanoculleus sp. UBA77
CACCGAGAGCCGGCGGGCGGAGGAAGCCCTGCGCGAGAGCGAGCTGCTCTTCCGGAGCCTCGTCGAGAACATCAACGACCTGATCCTGAACGTCGACGAGACCTGCACGTTCACCTACGTCAGCCCCAAAAGCCGGGATATCCTCGGCTACGCACCCGAGGAGATGGTGGGAAAGACCCCCTGCGACTTCATGGGCCGGGAGAAGGCGGAACGGGTCCGCGAACAGTTTGCCGCTCTCTTTGCAAACCCCGAGCCCCGGGTCCTCTTTGAGTGGACGATGCACCACCGGGACGGGAGCACCGTCATCCTCGAGGCGGGGGGGACGCCGATCTACGA
>DALN01000024.1:0-8905 GCA_002499455.1 Methanoculleus sp. UBA77
CGCGACGTAGGGCGCGCCGTGAGCCGCAAGGATTGCGGGCATGTCCTTCTTCGGGCGCGGGTTGCCGAGAGAGCAGGATCCGGCCGGACTCGTCGTGGTGCTCGCGCCGTACGGCGTCGCACCCGACCGCTGAATGCCCGTGTTCATGTAGGCCTCGTTGTCGTAGCAGATGTAGGTGATGTCATGGCCCCGCTCGAAGGCACCGCTGATGCAGAGCACCCCGATATCGAGCGTGGACCCGTCACCGCCGATACAGACGACCTTCTCGTTGCGGCCCTGCCTCTTCAACGACGCCTCGATGCCCGATGCAACCGCTGCAGGGTTCTCGAAGAGCGAGTGGATCCAGGGGACCCCCCACGCGGTCTCGGGATAAGGCGTGGAGAAGACCTCCATGCACCCCGTCGCAGCGGCGATGATGACGTTCTTTCCCGTCGCCTTGAGGAGGAGCCGGGCAGCAAGCGCCGGGCCGCATCCTCCGCACGCACGGTGTCCGGCCGAGAAGAGTTCGCATCCCCCTTCTACCTCAGCCATTCAGAGCACCTCCGTCCGTAATCCATAGAAGAGATCTCCTTTCCCTTTCTCGGCGAGGTCGACGACCGCGGCGATGTCGCGCTTCCGGACGTCACGCCCGCCGAGGGCGATGATGTAGTCGTATACAGCCTGATTGGAACCGCTGAGTGCCGCTTTCACCTCGGTGCCGACCGCCCCCCCGCTGCCGAGCGATATGTTCTTGTCGAGTACCGCCACCGTCGAGACACCTTTGAGCGCATCCGCGATCTCCGGGGCAGGGAACGGCCGGAACATCCGGATGTTCAAGAGCCCCACTTTCTTGCCTGCGTCGCGCATCTCATCGATGGCGTCCTTTGCGGTGCCGCAGATGGAGCCCATCGCGACAAGCGCGGTATCGGCGTCCTCGAGGCGGTAACCCTCGACGAGAGCGGAGTAGTCCCTGCCGAACTCACGGCCTGCCTTGATGAAGGCCTGCTTTGAACGCTGCATCGCCCGGTCGATCTCGTAGCGGAACTCCATGTAGTAATCGGGCGTCGCGTACATACCCATGCTCAGCGGGCTTGCAGCGTCCAGCCGCTGGTACGGGTTGAAGGCCGGCAGGTAGGCATCCACCTCCTCCTGAGTGGGGAGGGCGACCGGCTCATAGGTATGCGAGAGGATGAACCCGTCGAAGCAGACAAATGCCGGAAGGAGGATGTCATGGTCTTCACAGACCTTGTAGGCGATCATGTGCAGGTCGACGGTCTCCTGGTTGTCCTCGGCATAATACTGCAGCCACCCGGAGTCACGCAGGGATATAGAGTCCTGCTGGTCGTTCCAGATCGAGAGCGGCGCGCCGAGCGAGCGGTTTGCGATCGTCATCACGATCGGCTGGCGCATCCCCGCCACGTTGAAGCAGACCTCAAACATCAGGGCAAGCCCCTGGGAGGTCGTCGCAGAATAGACCCGGGAACCTGCAGCACTCGCACCGAGACAGGCGGAGAGCGCCGAGAACTCGCTTTCGACGGTTATGTATTCAGCATCGAGTTCGCAGTTCGCCACCATCTGGGCAAGGTCCTCGACGATGTGCGTCTGCGGCGTGATCGGATAGGCTGCAATCACCTGTGGTCGGCACCGTTTCACGATCTCGGCCACCGCATGCGACCCTTCCATAAATTCCAGCATTATTTCTCCTCCTTCTCCATCCGGATCGATTTCTTCGGGCAGACTTCCTCGCAGATTCCGCAGCCCTTGCAGTAATCGAGGTCCGGCTCGAACGTGCCCTCCTCAGTCTCGCGGACGCACCCTTCCGGACATACCATGGCGCACATGCCGCACTTAGAGCATTTCTCAGGCTCAAAAACCGGTTTGAAAACCCTCCAGGCACCCGTCTTGTTCTCGAGCGCCCTGCCCGGCGGCGAGGCGCAGCCGACCCGTAGCGCCATCAGAGAGCACCCCCGACCAGGTTATATGCGCGCTCTGCTGCCCTGACGTTCTTATCAGCCATACTCCCGGAGAACCGGCTGCGCAGTGCATGTTCGAGCGACTCGAGTTTGATCTCGCCGGTGGCTGCAGCGAACGCGCCCATCAGGGTTGTATTGGTGATGGGCACGCCCAGTTCTTCGAGCGCGATGGTGGTCGCATCGACGGCGTAGACCTTCACGCCCTCCGGGACCCGGGCATCGAAGTCGGGCTTCTCGGTGTTGACGATGGCGATACCGCCTGCAGTCATGCCCTTGAAGACATCCACATCCCCGATCAGGGTCGGGTCCTGCACGATGATGTAGTCAGGCTCGTAGACCTGGCTGCGCAGCCGGATCTTCTCATCACTGAAGCGGACGAACGCCTGAACCGGGGCACCACGCCGCTCCACGCCGAATGCCGGGAATGCCTGGGAATACACACCGCCCTCAAACGCCGCAAACGCAATGAGTTCGGCGGCGGTCACGGAACCCTGACCACCCCTGCCATGAATGCGTAACTCTCTCAAACAAAAACCCCCTTTAAATCTTAATGATTAATAATATAAATACCCCGGCACTCCGTCCGCAACCGCCCTGCGGATGCAACGCACCCAAAAAAAACGCAGAATCTCCCGCTCAATCCCGGGAGCGATCCTGCGCGTCAAAGCCTGCCGTAGTCTCGGTACCGATTAGAATCAATTCTATTAAATATAAACCATTCACAAAACACAAATGTTAATAATTGGTGATTTCCGTGATAGAGAATTCTGTGATGGTATCCCGGGGCCTGGCGCCGATCTGCTGCATCCTCATCCTTGCCGCATTCTGTGTCGTGCCCGTCTGGGCAAACGATGCCGCCGTTTCCCGTGAGGTTGACCGCTCTTCGGTCCCGGTCGGCGACGAGGTTCTGGTGACGTTGTCGGTCGACAGCCTGAGCGTCGGCGGTGTCGTGGAGACGATACCGGAGGGTTTTGCGTTCCTTGAGACATCCTATCCGATGGAAAAATACGGCGTATCCGGACAGACACTGACGTTTGCGGTGATCGATGAGCGCGAGATCACCTACCGGGTCCAGGCAAAGACCGCCGGCTCCTGGACGTTTGCCGGGAGGTGGATCGATGCCGTCGACAAGACCGAAGGCGCGATCTCTCCGACTGTGGTGAGCGTCGGATCCGGGGTAGCAGCAGCCGGCGCAACGCCCGCGGACGCCGGGCAGGCACCCGGCCCGACCAGTGCGGGAGGTGCGCCCTGGGTGGTCGTCCCGGCCCTTACAGCCGCGGCCGTTGCTGCCGGCACGTACGCCGCACACAAGAAGCGGTGACCTGCCGGCCGTTCGTTACACCGTCTCTTCCACCCAGTGGCCCGACCGCACCTCGACCGTCGTCGGCGCCGCAGGGAGGGGCAGTCTCTCCAGAGATGCACAGGGTCCCGTAAGCGAGGCGTCAACGAGTCTCCGGGTGTAGGGGTGCGAGGGGCGATCGAGGACGTCGGCGGTCCTGCCGATCTCCACGATCCTTCCTTCCAGCATGACGGCGACGCGACTGCTCATCGCCCGGGTGACGCCGAGGTCGTGCGAAATGTAAAGGCAGGTCATGCGGTAGTCGTGCCCGAGGTCGCGGATGAGGTTGAGGATCTGGGCCTGGACGGAGACGTCCAGGGCCGACGTGGGTTCGTCGGCCACGAGAAACCTCGGTTTGAGAGCGAGAACGCGGGCAAGGACCACCCGCTGGTTCTGGCCGCCTGAGAGTTCATAGGGCCGGCGGTTCAGGTGCTCCTCGTTCAACCCCACCTCTTCGATCAGTTCCCGCACCCTCCGGTCGATATCGGTCCTGCTCCCCATCCGGTGGATCTTCAGTGGCTCAGCAACGCTCTCGCGGACCCGCATCCGCGGGTTGAGAGAGGTGTAGGCGTCCTGGAAGATCATCTGCATTCGCGGCCGAAAACACCTGAGTTCGCTCCTGGAAAGGGCGGTGACGTCGGTCCCGTCGACCACGATCCGGCCCCTGTCCGGCTCGACGAGGCGGAGGATCGAACGGCCGAGCGTCGTCTTCCCGCACCCGCTCTCGCCGACGAGACCGAGGGTCTCGCCCTCCTCGATCCGGAACGACACCCCGTCCACCGCCCGGACCACCCTCCGGCGGATGAAGCCCGTCGAGAAACAGGTCTCAAGATCAGTAACCTCAATCATAGAGCATACACCGTGCATAATGCCCGGACCCGACCTCGACGAGTCCGGGGTGTTCCCTGCTACAGTTCTCGACCGCGCAACCGCACCGGGGCGAGAACCGGCAGCCGGACGGAAGGGTGATGAGCGAGGGGGCCGAGCCAGGGATCGGCTGCATCCCCCGTTCCGGGAGGGAGGCGAGGAGACCCCGGGTGTACGGGTGGGCCGGATC
Source organism: Methanoculleus sp. UBA77 (assembly GCA_002499455.1). Classification (GTDB taxonomy): domain Archaea; phylum Halobacteriota; class Methanomicrobia; order Methanomicrobiales; family Methanoculleaceae; genus Methanoculleus. Next base: position 4,349 of record DALN01000024.1, read on the forward strand.
CCCGAGGACCTCTTCCGCCCCGCCTATCTCGACGATCTCGCCTGCATACATCACCGCGACCCGGGTGGCGAGGTCTCCTGCGGTCTCGATGTCGTGGGTGATGAAGAGGACGGAGTGGTCCCGGTCGATCTCCGAGAAGAGGTCGACGATCCCCCGTTTGGTGACGGCATCCAGCCCTTTCGTGGGCTCGTCCGCGATGAGGAGGTTCGGACGGCACGCGAGCGCAGTGGCGATGAGCGCCCTCTCCCGCATCCCACCGCTGAACCGGTGGGGATACTCCCCGGCCATCCTGACCGGATCGGGTATCCCGACGGCGTCGAGCAGCTCCACCGCCCGCTGCCGGGCGTCGGGCCCGCTCAACCCCTGGTGGAGGATGACCGCCTCTGCAATCTGGGTCCCGACCGTGTATACCGGGTTGAGGGAGGTCCCCGAGTTCTGGAGGACGATCCCGATCTCCCGCCCCCGTACCCTCTGCATCTCGGCCTCCGGAAGGGAGAGGAGATCGCGGCCGCGGTAGCGGATCTCCCCCTCGATGATGGTGTTGGGCTGGAGGAGACGAAGGATCGCCATGCCGAGCACGGTCTTCCCCGACCCGGTCTCGCCGATGAGACCGAGGGTCTCCCGCGGGTATATCTCGAGATCCACGGTATCGGAAGCCCGGACCAGCCCTTCCGGGGTGGGGAACCCCACTTTGAGCCCCCGGATTTCAAGGAGTGCGTCGCCCGTCATACCCGCATCACCCGGAGCCTCGGATTGATCTCGTCTTCGCAGGCATACCCCAGCCACGCAAGAGCAAGAGAGATGAGCGTCACCGCAAGGCCCGGCGGGATCAGCCACCACCAGAGGCCGAGGATCATCGCCCCGTTCTGGCTCGCCCGGTTGATCATCTGACCCCAGTCCACGACGCTCGGGTCCGTGATGCCGAGGAATCCGAGGCCGATCCCGATCAGCATGAAGTGCTGGGCGGAGGTGACGAACTTGACGCCGGCCAGGGGGAGGACGCCCGGAAGGATATGTCGTGCCATGATGTAGCCGTCGCCGGCGCCGAGCGCTCTTGTCCCGACGACGAAGTCGGCGACCGCCAGGGAGAGGACCTGCGACCGGATCAACCGCACGCCCTGGAAACTACCTAAAAGACCCATAAGGACCGCGATCAGGTAGATCCCCGGCCGAAAGAACGTCGTGAGGATGAGCAGGAGCGGAAAGATCGGGATGGTCATCGCCACGTCGAGGAGGCGCATGACGGCTTCGTCGATCAGGCCGCCGTAGTACCCCGATACGATGCCGGCAGCCGTGCCGACGGTGACCGCGATGGCGGCTCCGACGAAGCCGAGGAGCAGCGTCGCCCTCGTGCCCCAGATGAGCCCGCTGAAGATGTCCTGGGCGAGGTCGTTCGTCCCGAGCAGGTGGTCCCGGTCGGGGGGGGAGAGCGGTGCGCCCGTGATCGCGTGAGGGTCATAGGGCGCGATCACCGGGGCCAGGAGAGCGACCGCACAGTATGCGAAGACGATGCCGAGGCTTGCGGCAAGGACGATCTTCTTATGCATCGTCACCCACCTGCACGCGCGGATCGACGAGGGGGTAGATCAGGTCGGCGGCGATATTCGCCGCGATGACAAAGAGCGTGTCGATCAGCAGGATCCCCTGGAGCAGGGGGAGGTCACGGGCGGCGAGGGCCTTGTAGGTGAGCATCCCGAGGCCGGGCCAGGAGAAGATCGTCTCGACGAAGATGCTCCCGGTGATCATGCCCGCGCACTCGAACGTGATCAGCGTCACCATCGGGAGCATGGCGTTCTTCAGGGCGTGCTTCCTGAGGATCGTCAGTTCGTCGAGCCCCTTCGCCCTGGCGGTGGTGATGTAGTCTTCCCCGGCCGTCATGAGCATGGTGTTCCTCATCAGGTAGTAGGTCCCGGTCACCGAGAAGAGGAAGAGCGTCAGGATCGGGAGCACAGCGTGGTTTGCCACATCGAGCGGGTCGATCCCGGTCGCGAGAGCGCTGGTGTCGACGTACCCCCCCAGCGGAAAGAGGTTGAGGTAGTAGGCGAAGATGATGAGGATCATGAGGGCAAGCCAGTAGGAGGGGATTGCCCGGATGAAGATCATCCCGTTCAGGAGCCCGACGTCGGCCTTCGACCCGCGCCTCCAGCCCGAGTACGCGCCGATGCCGATGCCGGCAAGGGTGGCAAGGATCGTTGCCGGGAAGAGAATGATCAGCGTCCAGACAAGTTTCTCGCCTATCACGGCGATGACAGGAACCTTGTAGATGAAGGAGTATCCCCAGTTCCCCCGGAAGGCGTCCAGAAGGTAGATGACGTACTGCTCCAGGATTGGTCTATCCAGACCGTATACACGGTTGAACGCTTCAACGACGTCCGGAGGGGCGTACCGATAGATCGCCTCCAGGTACATGGTGATGTAGTCGCCGGGCATGAGGCGGAGGAGGGCAAACATGATGGTCACGGCGATGCAGAAGGCTGCAAACGAGGTGATCAGCCGTTTGAGGAGGTATATGCCGTTCATGATAATGGCCCGGGGATCTGGTGAAAGGGGAGGGGACGAGGCCTGTACCGGCGAACGATCACGCCCTCAGCCCCACCTCGGCGCTCGCCGGTCTGATCTCGGAGAAGAGACGGATGTTCCCGCCGCCGCCGAGCAGGGCGGCGTCCCACCCGACGAACCGGTCCGACCGGTAGGCCATGAAGGCGTCCTGGGAGAAGACCGGGATGCAGGGCACCTCTTCGGCAAGGATCTCCTGCAGCTTAAATCCGATCTCCTCCCTTTTATCGGGATCGGCCGTGCTCTTCAACTCGGTGATGAGCCTGTTGAAGGTCTCGTTGTCGAAGTGGTAGTAGTTCTCGCCGAGCGGGCTCCTCTGGAAGTTGTCCAGGCGGTCAATGTCCTCGTGCCAGCGACCGGGCATGCCGTCGAAGTGAACGACCGTCTTTGCGATCCAGTCCAGGTAGATCGAATCGTCCACCTGTGGGGTCTCGACGATTCGTATACCGAGTTTCCCCTCCCAGTCTTCCTTGAGCACGGCCACGATCTTCTGATCGACGGCGTTCGTGGACGCTTTGCCGGCGAGGGGAATGGTGATCTCGACCCGGTTTCCGTTGGGATCGAGGAGGACCGGCCTCCCGTTCTCCTCGGTCAGGTTGAAGCCGGCCGCGACGAGCTGCCTCTTCGCCTCCTCGATGTCGTAGTAGAACAGGCCGTTCGTCGCGGGATTGACCTGGTCGCCGGCCAGGGCCGGGAGGAGGAAAACCGTCTCCGTCGGGCGGGCTCCCTCGCCGACCAGCCAGCAGACCCGTNNAGTCGGACGTGAACGCCACCTCGAAGGCCTGTCCGCCCGAGGGGATCTGGGTGATCCCGATGCCGGGGGCGCCCCTGAGGGCCTCGGCCTTCCTTGGAGAGAGCCCGAACTCTCCACTGATGAAGTCCACGTCTCCTCGCCGGAGGGCAAGGATCGCCGCGTCTTCGTCCTCGTAGTTCCGGATCACGATCTCGCGCACATAGGGCATCTCGCCGTGGTAACCCTCGTAGGCGGTCACCTTCGAGAGGGTGCCGGGGATCGTCGATACATAGGAGAAGGGGCCGGCGCCGATCTGCTTTGCGTCGGCGTAGGTCGCGGGGAGATCGATATCTTTCCAGATATGCGCGGGAAACACCGCGATCCCCGGGCCGGTTGCAAGGGTCTCGGGGAAGAGCGGTGCGCAGGACTTCATGCGGAAGACGACGGTGTAGGGGTCCGGGCATTCGACCGATGCAACGTTCGAGAGGATCGCGGAGTTCACCAGGAACGAGCCGGCCGGAGCGTCGGCATCCCCGTGGTCACGGAAGTACTCGTAGGTGAACTGGACGTCCGCCGAGGTAAAAGGGGTGCCGTCGTGCCAGGTGGCGTTCTTCACAAGGTAGAACGTCCAGGACATGGCGTCGTCGGACATCTCCCAACTCTCCGCAAGCCAGCCGAGGTATCCCCTGGAGCCGTCGTCTCGCGGACGCAGTTTGGTCACGAGCCCCTCGTGGATGAGAGAGTCGGCGGGAACTCCTTTCTGGTCGATATAACTCGTCGACGGGATGAGGTAGGTCTCCCCCAGGACGGCGACGACCAGCTGCCCGTAAGGCCGGTGCAGGTGGTTGTGGGCGGCGAGCGAAAGCTCTTCCGCAGTGAGGGTCCCGGTACCGCCCGGGGCGGCGGCGCCAAGGTAGCCCTGGATCGCCGTCGCGAGTTCGTCTGCCGAGATGTCGGTGTCGCCGTCCGTGTCCCCCGGTATGCCCGCCGTCACCGGCGCACAGCAGACGAGGAGGAGGATACAGCAGGCAAGAATTTTTGATACGCAACGTTTCGTCATGTTCATCCCTGCGATTGATCATTGCCCGGTTCATGCCGGAGGTACCGGAACGATACGCCGATCACGGCGAGGAGTGCCGCAACGCCTCCGAGGATGGGCGAGAGCGATGCCGGGGTCTCGTCGCCCTCCGCCGGCCCGCTCGCCATCGCCGGGGCAAGCGAGGTCCCGGGAGATTTGGCAGCCGGGTCCTCCTGGCTGTAGATCCGGA
>DALN01000024.1:8975-9100 GCA_002499455.1 Methanoculleus sp. UBA77
TCGTGGAGGTGTCGGCAAAGAAGATCAGGCGCATCCCGACGGCATACCCGGTGTCCGGGTAGCCCTGGCCCTGCTCCTGCTCGGCGTCGGGGCCCGATGAATTGCCGCTGTACCAGCAGAGGACC
>DALN01000171.1 GCA_002499455.1 Methanoculleus sp. UBA77
CCAGTAGCGGGCAAGCAGAAACGCTCCCTGGCCGGTGATCCCGTTGACGAAGAGAACGGTCGCCGATGCATTGACCTCACGGATATTGAAGGCAAAGACCTCGCGTTCTGCCTGGGAGACGATATCTCCCTTGGTGACGACGACGATATCGGCATACTTCAGCATCGGGCCGATCTTTCTCGGCGTGTTGACGCCGGAGAGATTGTCGATGACACATACCGACAGGATGGCGTTCACGTACGGCGAACACCGGTTGCAGAGACCTGCACTTTCCGTGACGAGAACCGACAGCCCTTTCTTCATGCCCCATTCGACTGCTCTTTCGACATTGCTGACGAAAAAGTGATCCGGACAGATCTTTCCGGCAAAAGCGGTCTGATTGGGTATCTGCTGTTCGTCATAGCGCTGGTGATCGAAGGAGGTGAGCGAGTCGAACTTCACGACCCCCACGCTCCCTTCGGGTAGCCCGAGGGCTGCGATGGTTTTGAGGATGACGGAGGTTTTCCCCGAGGACGGAGGCCCTGCAACGGTGATCAGCTTCATAGCAACCGATGTTTTGCTATGGGGTGCGGCCATGTATAATATTTTCTAAAAATAATCCCTTTAAGTTAAATATATTTAGTTGAAATTATGATTGTTCACATATTGTTTCCGGTTTCGACTGCATTAACGCCCCGATGAAATGATACGCCGCAGGCACAGCCGGTGGAACACTGTTCATCCCGATCGCTGCTCTTCGAACTGCTCAAATAAAATGAGGAGAACAGATCCTTCTCAGCGCCAGCAGGAGCCCGATCGCAAGGAACGGGAGCCAGACAGCCGGGGGCGACTGCTGCACCGCGGCAGAGGCGCCCGCGTTCCCGGCCGGCGCCGCATCCGCGGGCCCGGCAGCCGCGGAACCCGCGGTGCCGATCGTCATCTCGATGACCACCTGCGCATTCTCGGGACTCACCCCCCCTCCCCTGGGCTCCATCTTCCCGGAACTGAAGATGTAGTAGTCGCTGTAACAGAAGAGCACCGTATCCCCGTCCGCGACCGGCCGCCGGTTGAAGGCGTCGGTCGAGGGCCTGCCATAGTCGTCGAGCACCTCGCCGTTATGGAAGCAGACCCAGGTCTTCCCGGCCGACTTGTCGAGCAGGAACTCGCCCACCCCGTCGAGGAAGAGGAGCCTGCTCTCCGCGTACTTCTTGTCCCCGATCACGTAGGTGAACCCCTGCATCTCTGCCACGGCGTCCAGCGCGCCCATCGGGGTGCGCTTGTTCGGGGTGTAGGTCTGTCCCGACGGCGCCTTGACCGAGAACGTCCCCTCGCCGAGCGGCACGGTCCCGCGGAAGAGGATCGCCTTCCCGTTCTCCGTCGCCGCGATGAACTGCGGCTTTGTCGCCGTATCGCTGCCGAGGTCGTTCGTCGCCGTGAGCGCGACCGTATAGACCCCCGGCGACGAATAGACGTGGATCGGGTTCTGCTCGTCCGAAGAGGTCCCGTCCCCGAAATCCCAGGCCCACGCCGTCGGGAACTTCTGCGAGGTGTCGGTGAACGCGACCTCGAACGGAGCGTCCCCGGCCGTCGCGTCGGCGGAGAACGACGCGATCGGCGACGCGGGCACCGGCACGTCGACGGTGATCGCACCGGTCTTCGTGACCGTATCGGACCCCTTGTGGTTCTTTGCCGTGAGCGCGACCGTGTAGGTCCCCGGCGACGAATAGACGTGGACCGGACCAGGCCCGGTTGCAACCTCCCCGTCGCCGAAATCCCACTCCCACTCCGCGGGTTTCCCGTCGGATGAGTCGGTGAACGCGACGGCGAGCGGAGCCTCCCCCGACGTCGTATTCGCGGCGAAGTCCGCGGTCGGAACCACCGCGTTCTCGACGGTGACGGCACCGGTTCGGGTCACGCTCGCGGTCCCGGCGACGTTTGAGACAGTCAGGGTGACGGTGTAGGTCCCGGCCGTGGTGTAGACGTGGACCGGGCTCCTCTCCGTGGACGACGACCCGTCGCCGAAGTTCCAGGTCCACGCCCTCGGGTGGGCGGTGGACGTATCGTTGAACGCGACCGCCAGCGGCAGCCTTCCGGACGTCACGTTCGCCTCAAACCCCGCAACGGGCACCGGGGGCAACCGGTCGGTGAAGATCCCGATCTCGCTGACCCACTTCCCCGAGACCCCGACGGCCGAGGGGTACTGCGCCCCGAAGTTCCAGTACTCCTCGTCCCAGCACTCCCGCATGTCGTTGTTCCCGAAGATATTCCATCCCCAGGGGTTCGAAGAGTTGTCCGCGAAGAAGACCAGACGCATCCCCGACGAGTAAGTGGTGTCCGGGTACCCGACCCCCTGCTTCTCGCCGGACGCCTCGTCCCCGTTGAACCAGCAGATCACCAGCGGACCCTGGCGCGGGTCGGGGCGGTAAACGTACTCGTAGGGGAAGGTCTTCCGCCACCCGTCGCGGCAGGTGACGGCGATCCGGTCCCCCTCCTCCGCCCCGCCGATGAGAGCGCAGAGGTCCGTAACACCGGTCCCCATCACGGCACCGAGGTCGCCTTTCTGCAGCACGCTCCCCTGCACGTCCTCGGCCGGGTCCCAGGGATCGTACTCCTCGCCGGGGTGGGCGGTCTCCCAGTACTCCTCGAGCACCGGCCCCTCGTGGAAGCGGTGCGTCCTCCCGTCCCCGTAGACGGGGAGGTTCTCCTTCATCCAGAGGTAGTCGGCGGTCTTCTCGTCGAGGACGGTCCGGTTGTCGCTCGCGTACCTCACGATACGCAGCTCGGTGGTCCCCGCCTCCGCCGTCACCGATACCGGCAGCAGCGCGACCGCCAGTATCAGGATTACCAGGAACAGATTCGCCGTTCGTGTCATGAAATCATCCCAGGCTCCCTTCGGGCGCCTGGAGGGCGCTCGCCGGCCCGTAAATCATTCCAGTTTACTTTTTATCAAAAGAAATAATTTTCCATTTACCTCCAGAGCAGATCAACCATCGACGAAGTCGATCCGAACGAACGAATGCCGGTTCTGCGGCGGCCGGGGATCGCGCCTGCTGAAGAATACCGCCGGAGGACAGGGCCGTGCGGCGCCGAGAGCGCATACGCCTCTGCACCCGTTTCCGGACGCAACCTGCCCCCATGCGCGTGGAAACGCTGGTGCAGTCATGCTCGCCCGGAAACCTCGTGAACATCGGAGACAAAGAAAGCAGGCCCTTATAAGAGAGATGGTCCTCCCGGCGCAGGAGACCATGATGCCGGGAGCCCCGGCCCCCGCCTACTGGACGTTCGCAAGACGGCTCTTGAGTTCATCGAGCGTGCAGTGCCGCACCTCCATCAGGGCGGAGACAATTGCGTCCGAAAAGACCAGTGCTGCGGTCTCAAAGAGGGTCCCCAGCGGGGCGAAGGATCCTGAGACCGATCGATACTGCCCGGTAAGCTGGCGGATCTCAAAGTCGTGCGGGATATCCGCATCCTTGAGGAGATCGTTCCCGATCTCAACGATGCAGTCGGCCATGCGGCCGATGTACGAGTCCGGCGTCGACGTGACGAGACAGATCTTCCCCCCGATCTCCCGGGCGGTCTCGCATGCATCCACGACGGACCGGGTCTCACCCGAGCCTGAGAAGGCTATAAGAACGTCTCCGCGCCCGAACGCAGGCGTGATCGTCTCGCCGATGACGTAACTCTCAAACCCAAGGTGCATGAGGCGCTGGGCGAACGCCCGCGCGACGAGGCCGGAACGCCCGGCCCCGGCAAGGTAGATACGTTTTGCGTTGAGAATCTCATCGAGAAGCTGACCTGCACTCTCCTGATCTATGGAACGTGCCGTCTCTTCGAGACGTGACGTCATCAGGAGCATGAGAGCTGCGATGTTGGGGCAGTCCGGTTGCATACCTGTCACTAATCCTCCCTCGTTGAATCCACTGTACTACCCGGCACCACATAAAAGGATACGAAACAGGAGGCCTCTCCGCCCGGATTTTCCCGGGGGACGAACCGGCCGCACCTGGAGAATGTAAGGACGGCTACCGGTCGACCGCGAGCCCGAGGACTTCGGTTGCTCCCGAGAAGACGGCGCGGGCAATCCCGGCAAGCCCCCGGGCCGCACACCACTCGTCGTAGACGGCGACCTCCCGGGAGAGGAGAGCCCCGACCCCCGGCGCGATGGCGGGCGCCATGGAGCCGGCGAGGGCGACCTTTGCGCCGGGGTTGATGAGCAGCATCGCGGCACATTCCATCGCAGCAAACATGGCCATCGTCTCTACCCGAAGTTCAGGAGGCATCGTATGGTTCACGCCCGCACGAAGGAAGGAGTCGTTTGCGGAGGACTCGCCCCGGTCGATACGGCGAATGGCATCCACGTCGAGAGCGCCGTGCCGGGTGCCCGGCGCAAAGATGCAGGCATCGAACGCACCGGTGATCCGGCCGCCGGTCGAAAGAAGGGTGACGGTGTTCGAACTCGCGTCGCAGACCACGATATCCCCCCCCAGGTCGCGCGAGACCTCATACAGGATCCCGATCTTCTCGGGGCTCGCCTGGTGGGAGTAGGCCTTGAACCGCGAGTCGGTCGGCGATCCGCGGTGCAGCCCGGGGATCACCACGGCCGGAAGACCGCTTGCTCTGATCTCGTCGTAGACCCGGGTGCCGCCGCCGATGTGCTTGCCGGCGCCCTCCCGGGAGACGACCCCCCGGTTCTGGACCTTTCTGATATCGGTGATGGCCGAGATTCCGTCGCCCATCGAGTAGCAGACGGCAATACCCTCGATCTCGTCGAGAGGAGAGAGGCGGCCGAGGTCGCCGGCCGAGAACTGCCTGGCCTCTTCACGGGATATCTTGAACTCCTCGTTTCCGGTGGAGAAGCGCATCGCGGTAGTGCCGTGGTCGATGCCGATAAACATGATAGGTACCTCGTTGCCCTCCGGGTGGAAGTAAGGTTTCGGATCGCCCCAAAAAAAGAGGCAAAAATCAGGCACCGGTGCCCTGGTAGCGTCTCTTGAGATACTCCACCGCGCCGACGACGACGAGACCGGCTATGAAGAAGATCCAGCCGCCGGTCACCATATCCCCGGCCGCGGACCCCGTCTCCCAGAGCATCCGCGATGAGCCGAGCATCAGCCCGGTGAGCAGGGCAAGCATTGCCCCGTGGTAGGTCTCGAGAAGATACTTGAGGGCCTTTGTAAAGAGGAGGAGTCCTGTAACCCCACCGGCGATGTAGGCGACGATCTCGGGGAGGGAGAGGGCCCGGAGCGCCGCAAGCATGAACTCGTACTGGTTAAGGACCAGAGTTATGTAGGCCCCCGAGATCCCGGGGAGGATCATGGCACAGAGCGCCGCCATCCCGGTGAGGAAGAGGACCGGCAGGGAGTGACCGACATTAAAGTGCCCGAGACCCCCGAGGAGGTACCCGCCGCCGATCCCGACGGCGAGATAGGCGAGGGTGGCCGCATTCGGAGAGCGGATCTCAAGGAAGATAACAACCGCAGAGGCGATGATCAGACCGAGGAAGAAGGAATAGGTCTCGACCGCGTGGTCGGTAAGGAGCAAGAGGATCACGCCGGACATCAGGAGGAAGGCGGTGCCGATCCCGGCAAGGAGGACGACGAGGAACGGGATATCGATCTTTTCGAGATCCGCCTGGAACGACCTGAAATCGCCCCTCGCGAGGTGTTTCACCGAGGCAGGGTCGATGCTGCCGATGGCCCCGACCAGCCGTTCGTAGATCCCGGTGATGAGGGCGATCGTCCCCCCCGATACGCCGGGGATGATATCACAGGCTCCCATC
>DALN01000102.1:0-869 GCA_002499455.1 Methanoculleus sp. UBA77
ACTCACCCTCGAACTCCTGCTCCTTGGCATATCGCTGCTCTTCCTGATCAGTATCCTTGCAAACAAGTTCTCAGAGAGGCTCGGGGTTCCTGCGCTCCTCATCTTCCTTGTCGTCGGGATGCTGGCAGGTTCCGAAGGTCCGGGCGGGATCCCGTTTGATGATGCGGGACTCACGCAGATCATCGGGGTTGTCGCACTTGCGTACATCCTCTTCTCCGGCGGCTTCGATACCCGGTGGGATCAGATCCAGCCCGTCCTCTGGCCGGGGATAGCTCTCTCGACGGTCGGCGTTATCCTGACTGCAGTCCTGCTCGGAGGATTTGCGGTCCTGGTCCTCGGCTTCCCCCCGCTTGTGGGCCTTCTCCTCGGCGCGGTCGTCTCCTCGACCGATGCAGCAGCGGTCTTTTCGGTCCTGCGGACTGCAAGGGCCCGCCTGAAAGGAAACCTGCGGCCGTTCCTTGAGTTTGAGTCGGGGAGCAACGACCCCATGGCGGTTCTCCTCACCACCGGCATCATCGGCCTTATCCTCACCCCGGGCTCATCCATCTTCTCCCTCGTACCCACGTTCGTGCAGCAGATGGCGGTCGGGGGCCTGCTCGGCTATGCAATGGGCATGTTCATCGTCTATCTCATCAACCGCCTCAAGCTGGAGTCCGAAGGGCTGTACCCGGTGCTCAGCCTCACGATGGTGCTGATGACCTACGGGCTGACCACCGTCCTCGGCGGGAACGGGTTCATCGCGGTCTACATCGCCGGGCTTATCATGGGCAACAGCATGCTCGTCCACAAAAAGAGCCTGATCCGGTTCCACGACGGTGTGGCATGGCTGATGCAGATCGTGATGTTCCTCGCGCTCGGTCTGCTCGTCT
>DALN01000102.1:880-8228 GCA_002499455.1 Methanoculleus sp. UBA77
TCGCACGGCCGGTCGCCGTCCTGATCACACTCCTCCCCTGGAAGATGCCGATGAACGAGAAGGCGCTCGTCTCCTGGGTGGGGCTGCGGGGCGCTGTCCCGATCATTCTTGCGACCTACCCCCTTGTTGCGGGCGTACCGGGTGCGGACGCTATCTTCAACCTTGTCTTCTTCATCGTCATCGTCTCGGCGATCATCCACGGGACGTCGATCCCCTCCGTCGCCCGGTGGCTCGGCCTTGCCGCCCCGCTTGAGGAGACGCGCAAACTCTCCCGGGAGTTCGAGGTAGATCCCGACACTCATAGCGAGCTGCTCGAGATCGTAATCCCTCCCAACGCGTCGGTCGTCGGGAAGCAGGTCGTCGACCTCGGGCTGCCGAAGGGGGCTCTCATCATCCTGATGCAGAAAGGGGAAGATCGCTTTGTTCCGGGCGGCAGCACCGTCATCGAGGCCGAAGACACGCTCCTCCTCCTGACAACCGACGATCTGGCAGAGAGTGTCCGCGACAGACTTCTCAACGTGGAGGAGCAGAAGGACACACCCTGTCCAGCATCCCCTCCAGAACAGAGCCTCCCGGAACCGGAACTTACGGAGCAGGATACTCCGGAGGATGCGGCCGGGAGCACTCGTTCTCCACCATAGTGACGCAGCTGCCGGATATACCCGGCACCAGAGAGAGGAACCGGCCCCGGCGGGTGAACACCCGGGCGCCATCGGTCCTCTCAATCCGGCCCCGTTTACCAGAACGCGAACCGGGAACGCCGCTCCTCTATCTGAGATGCAGGACCCCGGGACCCCGGAAAACGCGTATGGAGCCAGGCGGAACCCGGTTCGGGGAAAGGGCGCCGCTGGCGATGACGGTCGCCCGGGTCCCCTTACGTCCGGGCTCCGTAACAGGAGGCCTCCGCCTCCGGGAGCCGGGCGGCAAGAGAAGGTCAACCCGGGCTCAATCCCCGCTCGCGCAGCAGTTTCTGCTCGTCCCCGGTGATATACCCAAAGATCCGGGGCACTCCGCCGATTGTCTGCACGAAATAGATGTTGTCAAAATCGATCTGCTCTTCACCGCCGCCCTTCTTCCGGTAAACCGATACCCGGTGCACCTTTGCCATCAGGTGGCAGTCGTCGAGAGGTGTGATCTGCAAGCGACGCGATCTTCATAGCTTTTGCCCCGATATTCCTGTAGAAAGCAAAACCTTCGGGGATCTGAGCGCGGAACTGCTCATCGTTCTTCCCGCAGGAGACGCCGTTCGGGTCCGCCGCGATGAAGCAGTCGGCAAACGCTCCCGCCGTGGCCTCGACGTCGATCTCCGGCACATCGGCAAGGGCCCTGTTGAAGCCCGCGGCATACGCGGCAAAGAAATCTTCCATCTGGTTCAAACGCGCATCAGGGTCCATTGTTTTACAGGCAGCACTCCAGGATTTATATTCGCTTCCCTTCCGCCCTGCCGTGCCGAAACGGCAACGAACGATTCGTCATCCTTTTAAACACATTTCGTCTCTTTTCCTTATGCGAAAGCGTATCGGTATAACTGTTCTCCTGCGAAGCGGCCTGTGCCTGTTCATTGCACTCCTGCTCCTGTCGACAAATGCAGCAGCATGCACCGTCTTTGCGATAACGCCGGGCGCATCCGAAGACGGGTCGATGTACGTCGGACATACGAACGACGGTGTCGGAGAAGACTGGAGAAACATCGACGACATAAGCCTTCTTTACGTCCCCGCGGCCGACCATGCTCCCGGGGAGAAGAGGGCAATCGTCTTCGATCCCGACAGCGGTTCGGATGCGGCAGGAAGTATGGGCAGCGGTGATTCGAGCCTGGTCCTCGGGTACATCGACCAGGTGCCGCACACCTACGCCTATTACACCGGCTCGTACGGCATGATGAACGAACACCAGCTCCTCTCCGCCGAGTGTACCGACTACGCGAAAGTGGAACTCAACGCAGCCGAAGGAAAGCGGATCTTCTACTCCTCGGAACTCTCGAACGTGGCGATGGAGCGGTGCACGAAAGCGCGGGAGGCGGTCGAACTGGTCGGCAGCCTGATCGACACCTACGGCTATTACGGAACCGGCGAGACGCTCGTCTTCGCCGACCCACAGGAGGCGTGGGTCATCGAGATGTGCTCGAGTCTTGATCCGGAAGACGGCGGAGGCCTCTGGGTCGCGCAGAAGATCCCCGACGGGGAGGTCTTCGTCGCGGCAAACGAGTTCAGGATCCGCGAGGTCGTCCCCGGGAACCCGGACCAGATCTACTCAAAGGATCTCTTCAAGAAGCTCGAAGAGGCGGGCGTATGGTCGCCTGCAGACGGCCCCCTCGACTGGCTCGAAGCCGTCAGCTACGGCGAGTATGCGCACCCCTACTACTCGCTGATGCGGGTCTGGCGTATCCAGGACCGGCTTGCCCCGTCGATCAACCTGAGCCCGTACGTCGAGAACTCGTACACGAAGGCGTACCCGTTCACCATCACGCCCGACGAGAAGGTCAACCTCACCGGGGCGTTCTCGCTCTTCCGGGACCACTACGAGGGAACCGGGTTCGATCTATCGACCGGCGAGGCTGCGGGGCCGTTCGGGAACCCGTACCGCTACCTGGGGCCTGCCGACGCCCACACGAACTTCCAGAACGGGTCGTACATGGAGGTCCGTCCCGGGGCGAACCCGCGGCCTGTCTCGGTAATCTTCTGCAGTTACAGTTATGTCGCCCAGGCACGGTTGTCCCTCCCCGACCCGGTGGGAGGCGTGCTCTGGTTCGGTCCGGCAATCGCGTACGAGACGGTCTATGCACCGATCTACGCGGGTTCGACGAAAATATCCGCCGCGTACGCGATCGGCGACCGCTCGAAATACGACCCCGACACTGCTTACTGGACGTTCGACTTTGTGACGAACTGGGCCATGCTCCGTTACGACGCGATGATCGACGAGATCACCGCAAAGCAGAGCGAGCTCGAGGCCGGGTCAATAGCACTCGCGCAGGAGACCGACAGAGCGGCGGCCGAACTCATCGCAACCGGCGACCATGAAGGGGCGACACGTCTCCTCACGGACTTCACGGTCAGGCGGGGCGACGAGATCATCGACGAGTGGCATGACCTCGCGGGCACGCTGATCGTGAAGTATTCAAACGGTCTCATCACCGACCCGGCAACAGGGGAGGTCGAGGAACCCGGGTACCCGGCGTGGTGGCTGAACCAGACCGGGTACCAGCACGGGCCGCGGGTCTACAACCTTGAGGAACTCCGCGCCGCCGACGGGCTGAACTACACGGGGAGCACTGTCCCGGTCCCGAAGAAGGCGACGTTTGCGGATATCCGGGAACTCATCTGATCTCTTTTTTGCCGCTTGAGCGTCACCGTTATATGACCTGAGCAGGATGGGGTGCCACCCATGGATGGGGGGAAACCTATGAGGTATATGATCCTGCTTGCAGCGGCCGTATCCCTGCTCCTTCTCGTCGGCGGTGTGGGTGCCGCCGACGTCGGGACTGCCGGGATGCGGAACGGAACGACGGTGAACATCCAGAGCGGCGGCCAGAGTTATCCGGCCTACATCACGACGCCCGAGGGCGGCGGGCCGTTCCCGGCCGTGGTGCTGATCCACTCCTTCAACGGCCTGGAAGAGGGTTACCGGGTCATGGCCGACCGCCTGGCCACCGAGGGGTTCGTCGTCATCGCCCCCGAGTGGCAGACCTTCGAGGAGTCGCCGGCGGACAACGTGACGGAGGCGCTGATCCGCGATACGGTCGCGTATCTTGAGACCCGGCCGGAGGTCAACTCAAGCAGCATCGGCCTGACAGGGTTCTGCGCGGGAGGACGCTACACGATGCTCTTCCTGCCGCAGATCGAGGAGTTCAGTGCGGGTGTCGCCTGGTACGGCTTCCCCTACTCCGGTGGGCAGGCGAACGGGACTCCCCCGGCGGAAGTCATCGGGAACATCACTGACCCGATGCTGATCATCCACGGCACGGCCGATGAGGCGAGCCCCGTGGCCGACATCTACCGCTACGCGACCGATCTCGATGCGGCCGGGAAGTACTTCGAGCTCAAGGTCTACCAGGGCGAGCCGCACGGGTTCATGATCGGGGAGGACGGGCAGATGGCGGAGACGCCCGTCGCAGAGAGCGCGTATCAGGAGATGGTGGGGTATTTCAACCGGACGCTCGGTTGACCCTCTTCACTCTTGTTTTAGGACGAATGGAGTGTGTTGCTCCGGTCAATCTTCTTCATCACCTTCTCCCAGGAGCCCGTGATGAGGAAACTCTCCTCCATGAAACCAACAACGCGGATAAACTTCTTCATGGGGAAGGCCATCGTCAGGACATCCAGCGGGACGCAGGGCCGGGCAGAGGGGTCGAACATCCCGAGCACCGCTCGTGGGTTCTCGTTCTGCTGCTCGAGCCACGGGAAGGTGAAGACCGAACTGCACCCGGCGCCGAAGGGAGCGATGACACCGTAGGGGTCGGCCCGGTCGAAGTTTGCAAGCGTAAAGAGACCGGAGAGCACTTCCGGGCGGGCGAAGAAGACGACGGCGTCCGGGTTGTCCGCATCCGTGAGGTGGTCCCAGCGCTTGAAGACGATGCTCCGCCCCTCCGTCGGTATCCGGGCGGTTCCACGGTCGAGTTCGTCGACGATCTCAGGCGTCTGTTTGTAGCGCTCCCCCTCCATCTCGCCGGGCTTCCCGTAAGAGAGGAAGTAGCGGAAGTCGGGGAACCGCTCGGCGTCGTAGCCGAGGTAGAACCTCCCCCCACGACACCCGATCGATTCCTCATCGAAGACAAGGCTCGTCCCTTTTCGGACCTTCGCAAGGTCGCAGACGAAGCACCTCCAGCCCTTCGGGGCGGCGGCCTTCTCCACCCCGTCGGTGGCGCCTCCGACCTCGAAGGCGATCGGGAGTTCCGTCCCGGGGAAGTACTTTTCGTGGAGCCGGATGTAGGCGTCGCGCAGTCCTGTATCCATATGCCCTTATTTTCAGGGCGGCAGGGATTAAGATTCTGATCGGCTCCGGGTGGCCCGGACTGCCGGGTGTCTCCGGAACAGAACACCGGATGCACCCGGGACCCCGGCCCCATCAGATCAGGCTCTTCGCATCGTGTTCCACCGCATGAGCCTGAGAGCGTATACCGTTACGCCCCCTATAATCCGGGCGCCGGGAGTCTCGTACTCCCTCGCGACCTCCTCAAGGTGCTGCGGGATAGGGAGGTGCTGGGGACAGACCTTCACGCATTTGCCGCAGTTTCTGCAGAACGATGCATACGCCGGTGTCGCCCCGTCCATCTTCCCCCCGACCCGGAGGTGATACATAACCTTCGACTGGAGCGTTCCGCTATCGGTGTTGTAGGCCTCGAAGCATCCGGGGATGTTGACGCCCGCGGGGCAGGGCATGCAGTACCGGCACCCGGTGCAGTTCACTCTGTTCAGGCTACGGTAAGCCTCCGCCGCCCGGCCGACAATCTCGAGTTCGCTCTCTGTGAGAGAGTTCGGGTAAGCCTCCCCGGCGATCCTGATGTTCTCCTCGATATGCCGCTCGTCGTTCATCCCGGAGAGGACCACCGTGACCTCCGGGTGGTTCCATACCCAGCGGAGCGCCCATTCAGCCGGCGTCCTCTTCACGTCGCCCTCGTCCCAGACGGCCTGCACCTCTGCCGGGGGGTCTCTCGCAAGGTAGCCGCCCCGGAGAGGTTCCATGATGACGACGCCGAGCCCTTTTGAGGCAGCATACCTGAGCCCCTCGGTGCCCGCCTGGTTCATCTCATCCAAGTAGTTGTACTGGATCTGGCAGAAGTCCCAGTCATAGCCGTCGACGATCTCCTTGAAGGCCCCGACGGGACAGTGCGATGAGAACCCAGCGTTCACGATGCGCCCGTCCGCCTTTGCCGCATCGAGGAAGCCTGCGACCCCGAGATCGTTCATCTTCCTCCAGCCTTCGCCGCTGGTGAGGCTGTGGATCAGGTAGTAGTCGATGTGGTCGGTCCTTAAGGTCTTAAGCTGGAGATCGAGCATCTTGTCCATATCTTCGCGGGATTTAACGAGCATGTGCGGCAGTTTCGTCGCCAGTTTCACCTTCTCCCGGTAACCGTCGGCGAGCGCGCGGCCGAGCAGCTGCTCGCTCCCCGGGTACATCAGCGCGGTATCGAGGTAGTTCACCCCGTGGTCGACGGCATACCTGATCTGCCGTATTGCCCGTTCTTCATCGATGCCGATACCCTTCCTCGGCAGCCTCATGCACCCGAAACCCAGCACCGAGAGTTCGTCGCCGGTCTTCTCCATCTTCCGATACAGCATGGTCGGTATCTCCTCTCCCGCACTCCCCGTCATTCTCCCGTCAGCCCCCTCCATATAATCTCAAACGAAGCGTCGATCAACCGATCTCTGTCAAGGTTCCCACCCGGGTTGATGATCGACCTGATGACGGCGTCGATCGGAGAGGATATGACGGCGAAGGCGACCTCGATCGGTATGCCCTCGAGGCAGCTCTTCCCGAGGGTCCCGGTAAGGCTCTCGAAGACGGCCGGAGCATCCTTCAGGAACTCCTCCGGGGGCAGTCTCCTGACGAACGGGGACGAGCAGAACTGCTGGACGAACATGTACTCGTCGGGGTGATCGACCCCCCAGAGAACCGCGTTGCGCCACATTCTCCGCATCCTCTCCCTCTCCGTCCGCTCCGCATCGACTCCCCTGCCGATCTCCTCCGCCATCCGGTTCTTGATCTCGAAGTAGGCGAAGTTGATGAGGTCCTCCTTCGTCGGGAAGTAATGGAAGAGCGTTCCGTTCGAGACACCGGCCTCGCGCGCGATGAGCGACGTGGGGGTGCCGTGGAACCCCCTCTCCGTGAAGAGCCTGACGGCTGCTCCGGCGATGGCTGCTTTCTTTTCGTTCTTCTCCCCGGTCATACGGATCATTTCTCAGAGCGACCGGTCACTCTAGAGTGACCACTCCCTCTAAAGATCTCCGGGTAGTTATGGCTTGCGTTTTGTGTGGTTGTATACGCGATGCAACGTCTCTCCTCAGGCGGGGATAGGTCTGGGTGAAGTACAGGCCTTCTCCGGCACGCGGAGGTGCTCAGGATTGAGTTCGAGGAGGGGCAAACCGAACAGTTTATCAGGTCAACCCCCATATGTTGACGCATGCCCCTATCCCTGGACGAGAGGCAGTTTGCGTTCTGGAGACTCCGGCGGAGCGGTATCCCGAACATCCATATCGCGGACCGCTTCAAGATATCCCGCCAGGCAGTCTCGAAGGCGCTGCTTTCCATGGACCGGAAGGTCGAGGAGACGCTTATCGAGATGGCGCAGGCAAACCAGATCGAGGTCGAGCGCCTGAACCCGGAGATTGGCGTCCTCTTCGGCCGC
>DALN01000147.1:0-10526 GCA_002499455.1 Methanoculleus sp. UBA77
GGATGTTCCAGCCCGTCGTGTCGTAGTGGCGGGCAAGGCCGGCCTTCGCCCGTTCCGTGCAGTAGATGGGGATACCGGGCATCTTCTTCACGAACGCCGGCAGGCTGCCGGAGTGGTCCATCTCGATGTGGTTCACGACGATGTAGTCGATCGTGCCGGGGTCGCAGACGGACCCGATACGGCCGAGCACCTCCCCCTCGAATCCAGCGTAGGCGCCATCGATCAGCGCGGTCTTCTCACCCCGGACGAGGTAAGCGTTATACGTCGTTCCCGGGAGGGTGTAACCGTGGTACTCCCTCAGGTTCCAGTCGATTGCCCCGACCCAGTGGACGCCGGGGGCAAGTTCTGTAGCGATCATGGTTGTTCCCCATAAAGTTCGTAATCATGCGAACATACCAGTATATCCGAACAATTGTTATATCTCCTTTTCGATTTTGATCGCAGGGGCGGGAATGAGCAGACTGGTCCGGAAAAGAGAGAATCGGGTGGGAGTATAGATCATCCGGCCGTTTCCCGGCAAACAACAACGGAGGTGGGGCGGCCGGGCCCGGAGAAAGCCCGGACCGGTTGCCATGGTGAGGGGAACACGCCTCACCTCCACATCCCCGGCGCACCGGTTCAGGCGGGCAAAGGGACGGGTTCGTGCCTGGGGGCCACCGCCCTGACGGGTATGCCCCGGACGCGGACATCCGCATCAAGGTCTCCGGCGTGAGCGCGGTCCTCTCACCCGGGACGGGCCGGGTTCTGGAGTGACCACCCCCAAGACGTTCGTCTGACGACGAACATACTACTATATCCGAACATTTGATATATCTTCCTTTCGATCCTGATATATGGAGCAGGGAATGACCGGCAGGGGGCAGGCCGGCCGACCGAAACCGGACCGCGACATCGACCTGTATTCGACGCCGGGAGGAACGCGGGCGGTCGGAAACCCGGTGCGGCGTACGATTCTTGCGGCACTCAGGGAACGCGAGCATACGTTTGAGGAACTCGTCACCCTTGCAGGGCGGGCGAAGTCGACGATCTCGGTGCACCTGCAGGACCTCGCGGCAGCGGGCGTTATCGATTCGCGCTCCGACCCGCTGGACGCGCGAAAAAAAGTCTTCTTCCTGACCGGCGAACTTATCGCAATCGTCTCGCCGGAAGACCGCATAGCCGACGGACTCGCCGCCTACGCGGGCGCCTACCGGGCCGGCGGGGGCGACCCGTTTGCATTTTACCGGCTCGCTTTCCGGACGATCCGGGTAGCGCTCATGCAGGAGGGGGTCCTCCTCGACCCGCTCCTCACCCGTGCCGGGGAGCGGATAGGCGAGGAGCTCTACCCGGCGGTGGCCGACCCGGAGACCGGGGCATTCTGCACACAGATCGCCCGGTTCTGGGAAGAGCACCGTCTCGGCCGGATCGAGGTCGCGGAGACGAAGCCGCCCGTCCTCCTCGTCTACGACTGTTTCGAGTGCGCCGACCTGCCCGTAACCGGGAAGCCCGCGTGCGCGCTCGACACAGGGATCCTCAGGGCGCTCTTCTCCCGCCACTACGGGCGGCCGGCATCGGCGATCGAGACCCGGTGCTACTCGATGGGCTTTGACCACTGCCGGTTTGAGATTGTGCTGGAAGAAGATGAGAAACTGGTGTAACAGCGTGTTTGATAGAAGATTGAGATCATCCCAAAGCCTACAGCAGATAGGGAAATTGTGCGCGGACGACAATAAGCGCGCGACAACACCTATAAAATCACCCAAGAAATCGGCAAATCTATATATACTTGTATGTGACTAACTATTTACCGCTTTGTTTTTCTCAACCGTTTCACTGGAGAAGCGTAAGCTATATCTAAACAAATGTGCGAGCTCTTTTTATCGCGAACAGGGATGTCAGAATGACGTAGGTGAGATATGGCCGTATCTCACCGGCGTCACCTAGATAATAAAAGGCAACTTGTGCAATTGCATCTTTTGTTTATCTGGGTACTTAATGGTTGCCATTCGCATTCTGCCAAACCTCATTAGTGATAGGAGGTGAAAAAATCGGGATAAAAAATGAAAATAACCTGACGATCACTTTTCCCCTTGGGGTTTGGGTAGTGTGCACCGCAATAGCAGTCGCAACATACTACATCAAGATCGATATCGGTTTCTGGCCAGGGTTCTTCACTTGGGGAGTCTTTGTGGGGGGGATCGTTATCGGCGGCATCAAAGTGATCGAGAGTTAATCAAAATTTCTCAACCTTTTTTTATGTCAACTCAGGTAAGTTAACGAAGTTGGAGAGCTGACACGGTTTTGGTGCCGTGAAAAGAACTGATAACTTCAGAAGGAATCGAGCCCACACCTCTTCCAGATCCAGTTTCATTAAAGTTCTGAGGAAGTCCCCCTCGAGGTCAAACCACTGATTTCCTTTCGCGACTTCGCGCTCTTCGCGTGAGACTCTCTAATCTCCATGACTGGACTCACGTGATGTGCGAGCGAACCGAGCTTGAGAAGCCATCAGGCTTCAGCACTTCTCTAAAATGTTTGAAGCAGTCTACTTGGAGAGTAAAACCTAGATATCCTTTCGCGTTCTTCGCGGCTCGCACTTCGCGTGAGTTTTCAGCACGGGGGTGATAGAGCATCACGCGAAAGACGCGAAGCCGCGAAGTCCAGTGTCCAGGTGCTGCTAACCCACATCGTTCGATGCCGGGGGCCAAAATTAGCGAAATACGATACCACTTACCACTGAGGCACGTGATGTCCACATGTGATCGCCGTTAGAACACGGCCATCCGTGAGCAATCTATACCAAGGACACACTCTACCAAGCGTGCTCAACAGAAAAGATTCTAACTTGAGATTCAGATGCGATAGCCGGGAATCGAACCCGGGCTAGAGGCTTGGGAAGCCCCTGTCCTACCGCTAGACTACTATCGCTTCGGTACCAATACATGTTAACCGGGGAGGAGATAAAGATTCGGGCTCACTCACCCGCAGCCCCGGGCTGATAACGCCGCAGGGTGAACGTGATGGCGGCCCCCTCCTCCGGGTGGCCGGGGACCCGGTCGCCCGCCCGGACGCTCCCGCCGTACCTCTCCACCAGCATCCGGACGATATAGAGGCCGAGCCCTTTCCCGCTCTTCTTCGTCGTCCCGCGCTGGTAACGCTCGAACAGGCGCGGTTTGAGATCGTCGGGGATCCCGGGACCGGTATCGGCAACCGTCACAAAGACCGCATCCCCCTCCTCCCGGACGCTGATGGTGACATCGACCCCCGGCCCCCCGAACTTCGCGGCGTTCCCGACCAGGTTCACGAAGACCTCACTGATGAGGTCGTCGGCGAGGACCGTTGCATCCACCCCGTCGCAGGCGATGCGGGCCTCGGTATGGTAACTGCAGATCCCCCGGATGACAGGGCCGAGGTCCACCGGCCTGAGTTCGACGGACCCGGATTTGAGCCTGCGGAGCGTCGAGACGTTCCGGATGATCTCGCTGCTCTGGTGGACGGCGGAAAGCGACTTCCCGACGAGCACCCCGTCCGATGAGGCGGCGCCGGACTCGAGGTACATCTGCAGGTAGCCCATCGCCGCGGTGTTCGCATTGTTGATGTCGTGGGTGAGGATATCCACGTAGAGGTTGACCTCCGCCGCCGCCGTATTCGCCTCCTCAAGGTAACGGTTGGCGGCGGCGAGCGCCCCCTCGAGGTCTTCCTGGAGCAGCCCCTTCACGACCGCGTTGCCGAGCTCGTCGCTGATCCCGAGCAGGATCCCGCGGTCGCCCTGCGATATCGTCTCCCGGTCGCTGCTCCCGACTCCGATCCAGCCTACCGGCCCGTCGTCGCCGGGGATCGGGGTGACGGCTATGAACCGGGACGTGGCGCCGGGATACCTCGTCCGGACATCCTCGATGCAGCGGACCTCTCCGACCGCAACAAAGTCCCGGTAGAAGGAGTCGTCCCGCCTCACCGTCGCCGGCAGGGCATAGGCCGTCCCCACCTGCGCACGGAGAACCGCCGTATCGCTCCCCGGGCGCATCAGGTAGACCGCTCCGAGCTCGAACCCGAGCAGGGCGACGGTCTTCTCGAGCGAGACGCGGAGGAGGTCGTCGAGTTTGCGGGACGCGGTCGCCGCGGCGACGACCTCGTTGACGACCATGAGGTAGCGGTACTCCTCCCGCATCGCCTCTTCAGCTTTCTTGCGCCCGGTGATATCGCGGATGGACAGGACCAGCCGTTCCGGGGCGTCGCCATCCTTTGCGAGATAGGTGACCGAGACCTCTGCGGGCCACTCGGTCCCATCGAGCCTGCGGAGCATGTATTCCTCCGGAGCGGATGTCTCCCCGGAGAGGATCCGCTCCCGGTAGGCCTGGACGGCCTCGAGTTCTCCCTCCGCAAAGAGGATCTCCGGGTTCCGCCCGACCAGGTCCTCCCGCCCGGTCGCGCCGAAGAGCCGGACCGCGGCCATATTCGCCTCGACGATGCGCCGGCCCGGATCGGTGAGGAGGATCCCGACGTCGGCGGCGTTGAGGATGACCCGGAACGTCTCCTTCGACCGGCGGAGCCGGCTCTCCATCCGCTTCCACCCGGCCATTCCGGTGACCGCCGCACACCCACCCCGGCCGTCAGGAAGGAGGTTTGCCGAGAGGAGGACCGGGCAGGGCGTCCCGTCCCGGCGGATGAGATCACAGTCCAGACCCTCGACCCCGTCTTTCCCGAGATCGCCGGGATACGCCGGCCAGATCGTGTGCACATCAAGAGACGGGACCTCATCTTCGGGATACCCGAGCAGCGCGGAGCAGCCCCGGTTCATCTCCTCGACCTTCCCGGTACCGGGCGAGAAGAGGAAGAACCCGGTGCCGGATGTCTCGAAGATCCCCCGGTATCGGCTCTCGCGCGCATTCAGGCGGGCAGAGAGATGCGATACAACGGCGGCGACGATGAGGAACACCCCTGAGCGGAGGAGCGCGCTTGCAACCCCGAACGCATCACCCGGCATGAAGAAGAGCACCTCCGCAAGATAGCCGGCAGCAAGCACGGCGGCAAACGCGACACCCCGGTCAGGATAACGGTAGGCCGCAAGGGCGATCGGGATATAGAAGAGGTGGGAGGTGACGACGGATACCCCGATGGTGAGGCAATACCCCACGGTGCCGAGCGCGAGGAGGGCTGAGGCGGCGATGGCGAGAGGGAAGATATGCTCCCGGCTGAACGGATCTCCGGTCCGGTGGTCCGGTCTCCCTGCCTGCATACAGTAATAATCGCAGCGAACGACAATAAATCCTCCACAGCCGCATTTTTCCGGGATCCCGCACCCATCCGATATCCTTAAGATTCCTCCCGGAGAATATGATGCAGCACTGCATGTGCTGGCTATGGTAAGTCCGACGTGCTCCCGGAAGCACTGCCCGCAAGGGCTCGGGATTACAGAGATTAGTCAGATAACGGACTCTTTTCTGGACTTAACATAGTGTATTCAACGGAGGAGTAAGAATGGCAAGAATGTACGCTCGGCGCCGCGGAACCAGCAGTTCTGTCCGGCCCTACCGGAAGGAAGCACCCGAGTGGTCCAACACGGACACAACGGAGATCGAGAAGATCATCGTCGATCTCCGCAAAGACGGCATGTCGAGCAGTCAGATCGGTCTTGCACTGCGGGACCGGTACGGCGTCCCCGACGTCAAGCTCGCCACCGGCAAGCGTATCAACGAGATCCTCCGCGAGAAGGGCCTTGAATCCGAGATCCCCGAAGATCTCCGGAACCTGATGCAGAAAGCGCTCGGGATGAGGAAGCACCTTGCGGAGAACAAGAAGGACGTTCACAACACCCGTCAGCTCCAGATCACCGAGTCCAAGGTGCGCAGGCTGGTCAGGTACTACGTCGGGTCCGGACGGCTGCCGGAAGGCTGGACATACAAGCCGGAGACCGCGGAGATTCTGCTTTCCCGCTGATGACCCATGTCGCTTGAAGCCGCTGCTGCCCGCCTCGCCGACCATCTCCTCGAACAGGAGTTCGTGGAGGTGCTCGCGCACCACGATGCAGACGGTATCGCCGCTGCATCCATCCTCTGCCACGCCATGTTCCGCAAGGGCGGGCGGTTCCGGCTGAGGATCAGTCCGGGCATCAGCGCGGCCGACGTGCCGCGCGACAGCAGCGTGCTTCTCTGCGACTTCGGGTCAGCACTCACGGACCTTTCCGGCGACGTGATGGTGGTGGACCACCACCTGCCCCATTTCGAGGGGGACTACCACGTCAACCCGCGCCTCGAAGGGATCGACGGCGACCGGAGCCTCTCGGCGTCCGGTGCGGCCTACCTCGTCGCACAGCGCATGGGGGACAACCGCGACCTCGCAAGCCTCGCGCTGCTCGGGATCCTCGGCGACGGCCAGGAACTCGATGGGCCGAACCGGGAGATCGCGAACGAGGGGATCGCAAACGGCTTCATCACACCCCGCCGCGGCCTCCGCCTCGCGGGGAGAGGCCTCGTCGAACAGCTCGCGCTCGCCGTCAACCCCTATCTCGCCGGGTACTCGGGCGTTCCCGATGCGGCGAGGACACTCGTTGCAGCGGTCACCGACGAGGACGACGTGGACCTCGAGTCCCTCCTCTCCCGGGTCGTTCTTGCGGCCGCGCCGAAGGCATCGGTCTCCGCGCTCTGCGGGATCTGGGGGACCACCTACAGCCTCGGCCGGGAGGTGATCGACGAGGCGGTGAACCTCGCCGCCGTCGTCGACGCCTGCGGCAAGGCCGGGAACGGGGACATCGGCGCATCGCTCTGCCTCCGCTCAAGCCACGCGCTCAAGGAAGCCTGGGAGATCACCGCCCGCTACCGGCAGACGGTCATCACCGGCATCCAGGGAGCGCGCAGGCTCGACGAGCGCCTCGCCCTCTTTGCGGTGGACGACGGCATGGTGACCGGCGACGTCGCGGACGCGCTCGCAAACGACCTCGTCCAGGACGGCCCGGTCTTCGTCATGGGGCCGAGAGGGGGGCACTGTTCCATATCGGCACGCTGCCCGCCGGGCGTCGACCTCGATCTCGAGCCGCTGATGCGGAGGATCGCGGAGGCGTGCGGCGGCCAGGGCGGCGGTCACCACCGGAGGGCCGGCGCCAGGATCGATGCCGGTCAGGCAGAGAGGTTCAGGCAGGAACTCCTGGAGGCGGTTGCGGCATGATCCGGATCGAGGGCACCATCGAGACCCCCCACGCCCACCCCGAATGCGTGGCAGCGGCGCTCGAACCCGACAACCTCACCCTGATCAGGACCCGTCCAGTCAGGGGAGGGGTGCGGGCGGAGATCGATGGGACGAGACTTCGGTCGATCATCGCCTCGGTGGACGACTACCTCATGAACCTCGCGATAGCAGAGGACATCTGCACCTGCGCGGCACGGAGCCGGAGAGATCCGGAGTGAAAAGCGGTTCAGAATCAAGGATATAATTGAGAGTGATATCATGGCAAGGAAGAAACAGGTTGGAAGAAGGGTGGAAGGCTGGAAGGCCAAGAAGTGGTACCGTGTCTACGTGCCCGAAGCCTTCGGCAAAGTTGAGATCGGCGACACCATCTCGGCCGATCCCGCAAACATGGTCGGCCGGGTCATGACCGCGACGCTCGGCGAAGTTGTGCAGGACTACTCCAAGTCCCACATCAAGATGAGATTCAAGATCAACAACGTGGCCGGCGACGCCGCGTACACCGAGTTCGTCGGTCACGAAGTGACCCGNNCTCCTGCGGGTGACGGTCGTCTGTCTCACCCTCTCGAGGGCCGAGCAGAGCCAGGTCCACGCGGTCCGGCAGGCAATCTCGCAGGCTCTCGCCGCAAGGGCAAAAGAGAGCGACTTCGAGACCCTGGTCAAGGACATCGTCTCCGGCGAGATGGCCCGGGAAGTCTTCAAGGTTGCAAAAGAGATCTACCCGATCCGCCGGGTCGAGATCACCAAGTCCAAACTGGAGCAGATCGCGGCCGTATAAGGCCGGCTGCTCACCCCTTTTATTCTCTTCATACGTCCGTCTCACATGCCACGTCCTGAGCGGCGCAACATGAGCACCGCCAGGTGCGAGAGTATATCTCCTGCGGCGGGGAATACCTCCGCCGGAGCATGCAGGAGGTGGAGACGATGACGGTTTACCAGATGCACGCAGACGCCCGGCGGGCAAAACAGGGCCTGACCGCCCCGGAAGTCCCCGGGGAACAGCAGCAGGTGGCGCTCGGGATCCTCAGAAGGATGCTCGTCGAGTTTCACCGGGAGTGGACGGAGCTCCGGAGCCGGGAGGACGAGGCGGGATGGGTTCTCACAGCAAACGCACTGCTCGACCACTACGCGCACCGGATCTACGACATCATATGCGACCTTGAGGGGTGCGTGGACGAAGACCTCGCCACGGACATCCGCTGCCTCTCGGCCGACATGATCATGACGGCGAACATCCTGGTCATGACCTGCTACGGGGAGGAGTGCTGCCGGCGGGGCGATGCGCTTGCGGAGGCAGCGCTCTGCAGGGCAGAGCGGTGCCGGACGCTCCAGAAGGCGGTCCGCTGACCCGGACCCCCCGCTTCCGGCAAGAGTAATCAGGTCCGCGATCTCACCTGTTCTTGATGATTGCTGAGAAAGTGCTATTCCTCGTGCTGGACGGGATCTCCGACCGTCCCTGCGAAGCCCTGAACGGACAGACCCCCCTTATGGCCGCACGGACTCCGGTCCTCGACCGGCTCGCAGCCGAGGGCGTATGCGGCATCATGGACTCGGTTGCTCCCGGCATACGCCCCGGCTCCGATACCTCCCACCTCGCCCTGCTCGGCTACCCGCCGCAGGAGTATTATACGGGCCGCGGGCCGCTCGAGGCCGAGGGGACCGGGATCCACATGACCGCCGGGATGATCGGCTTCAGGTGCAACTTCGCCACGGTCGACGCGGAGGGCCGCGTCACCGACCGCCGGGCAGGGAGGATCTCCGGGACCGCGCCGCTCGCGGAGGCGATCCGGGACGGTGTCGACCTCTCAGCCCTCGGCGCAGGGTTCAGGTTCGAGTCGGGCGCCGGCCACCGGGCGGCCCTCGCCCTCACCGGGGACGGGCTCGGCGATAAGGTCTCCTCGAACGATCCGAAGAAGGAAGGCGTGCAGCCGCTCACGATCCGGCCCTGCACCGACGACCCGGCGGATAACAGGACGGCAGATGTCTGCAACGAGTTCATCCGCCAGTCGGCGAAGATCCTCTACGACCACCCGCTCAACGTCCGCCGGATGGAAGAGGGCCTCCCGCCCGCAAACCTCCTCCTGATCCGGGGCGCCGGGAAGATGGGCGCGTTCCCGCAGTTCACCGAGCGCTACCACCTCTCCGGGAGCGTCATCTCCGCGGCGACCCTCATCTCCGGGATCGGGAAGGTCGTGGGGCTGGAGCATATCCCGGTGCCGGGGACGACCGGGTCGGTCGACTCCGACCTCGACGCCAAGGTGAGGGCGGCGATCGCGGAACTCGGCCGCAAAGACTTCGTCCTGATGAACATCAAGGGCGCCGACGAGGCCGGCCACGACGGGAAAGCGATCCAGAAGCGCGACTTCATCGAGGTGATCGATACGGCGCTCGAACCGCTGCTCGCACTCGAGAAGAACCTGATCGTCATCTGCGCCGACCACAGCACCCCCTGCTCGATCAAAGACCACAGCGCCGACCCGGTGCCGGTCGTCATCAGGGGGCCCGGCGTCCGGACGGATCGGAACGTCCGGTTCGACGAGGTCTCGTGCGCAGAAGGCGGTCTCCACCGTATCCGCGGCTGCGATCTCATGCCGATCACCCTGGATCTAATTAATAAGTGTCATAAGTATGGGGCATGAAGATTATACCAGGTAAATGGAACCGACAGGCGACCACGACTGGCTCAGGGCCTGCACCCTCCCGGACCACACCGAGCTCCAGGAGAGGACGCTCAAGACCGGGCAGGATATCGTCATCGGCGAGAAGTGCCGGATCGATTATGGTCTTTCGGGCAACGACGTTGTGGTCTGTGAGTTCAGCAAGATCAACGGCAACATCGTCGCCGCCGGCGATGTCAGGATAGACAACTGGTGCGAGGTCGCCGGCGACGTCGTCGTGGAGGCGGACGCCTACCTCGGCGAAGGGGTGAAGATCCTCGGCAAACTGCTCGTCAAAGGCGATCTCGACATCGGGGACAACGTCCAGATCGAGCGCGGGTTCGAGGCAAAAGGCTGGATCTCCATCAGAAACCCGATGCCGGTCATCGTCTACATCATGATGTACCTGGTTGCCGTTCTCGGGATCGAGAAGGAGGAAGACCTGGAATCCGTCCTCCAGAAACTCTTCGGCGACGACGAGGCCCCCTCCGGGACACCGCTGATGATCCCGGCCGGCGCCGTCCTCAACATGGAGACCTTCTCGGTCCCGGAGAGGATGAGCGTCGGGTCGGGGTGCCGGCTGCACGGGAACATCCGTGCCGGCGCCATCGCCGTCCGCGAAGAGACGACGATATTCGGGAGCCTTCACGCGAAGGAGAGCGCGAGCATCGCCCGGGGATCGGTCGTCCACGGCGACGTCCAGAGCGACGGCGA
>DALN01000147.1:10582-14622 GCA_002499455.1 Methanoculleus sp. UBA77
GCCCGCGTGGACGGGGTCATCCGGGCGCCGGGTGGCCTGAAGATCGAGAGGCGAGAGGCATGAAGGTTGCGGATATCCTTGAGGCTGACGGCTGCCGGCTGGTTGAACCGTCGTTTGCGGAACTGACGATAGACTCCTGTACGGCGATGCTGCCGGAAGCGACGGCGGACGAGGCCCGCCTGCTCGTGGACGAGAACGAGGAGCCGCTCGCGCTCGCCCTGCACGACAGCGAGGGCTGGCAGGCCGCCTCGTTCCTCTTCCGGGACCCGACCCTCGCGGTCATCGAGTGTTTCGAAGCGATCGGGGGCGACATCTACCAGGAGAGCCGCGAGGCGTGGCTCTCGGCGGTCCGCGAGTATTACAGCCTCGAACTCCTGGCGACAGTCGTTCCCGCGATGGAGGACCTGCGTCCCGGCCGGACGGAGATGATCCGCGCCCTTATCCACGAGGTCTGGGGCGACCGTGCGGGGACGCCCTGCCTCGACTGCTGCTGCGGGTCGGGTGTCGGCACCGCCGCCCTCCGGGAGGAGGGGATGCGGGCGCTCGCCTACGACAACGATCCGGCGCTCCTCGCGCTCGGCCTCTCGAAGGGCCGCCTCGTGCCAGAAGACACCATGTGCATCGACGCGAGGGCTGCGGCCCGCTACATCGCGCCGGTGCCGCTCGGCGTCGCCTTCATGGCCGGGGAGATCTACTCCTACAACGTCGATCTCTGGAGACCGATCATCGCGACGCTCCTTGACCTGACCGACGAAGCGGTGATCACCGTCGGCACTGAGGCCGAAGCGGCGCGGGTAAGAGAGTGGTGCGCCGGCCGGGACATCGAGGTCTTTGAGAATACACGCGATCCGATCTACGACCGGTGGTGCTGCGTCGCCCGGCGGACCTGACCCCGGCCAATATATAAGATAGATCACCGCCTACTATTTTTCCCGCAATTTAAATACCCCGGCCGCAGACCATGCTCTGCGGCCCGATATCCAGGTGTAACCTCCAATGAATACAGCCAGACGAATCTATAACGTCCTCTTCATCTCCGTCTTTGCCACCATGCTCGGGCTCGGGGTCGTCAGCCCGCTACTCCCCATCTACGCGGAGAACCTCGGAGCGACCGGCATCTGGCTCGGCATCATCTTCTCGGCCTTCGCACTCTCGCGGTCGGTCTTCATGCCCGTCATCGGGAGGATATCGGACCGGCGAGGGAGGAAGTGGATCATCCTCATCGGGATGTTCGCCTACGCCGTCATGTCGCTCGCCTACATCGTCGCCGACAGCGTCTTCTCCCTCACGGCGGTCCGGTTCGTCCACGGCGTCGCCTCGGCCATGGTCGTCCCGATAGCCATGGCCTACATCGCGGATCTCTCAGAGAAGGGAAAAGAGGGGAGCCGGATGGGGAACTTCTCCATCTCGATGTTCCTCGGCCTTGGTATGGGGCCGCTCCTTGGCGGGTTCTTAAACGACACCTTCGGGATGGACTCGGTCTTCTACGTCATGGCCGCTCTCTCGGCGTTCGCCACGCTCCTCGTCGCCGTCTCCCTCCCGGAGACAAAACCGCGGCTGCCCGCGCTCCCCGGCGGGGAGCATACCCGGCTTCTTTCGGCGATCTCCACGCTGCCGGTGATGCGGGGGGTTATGGTCTTCACCCTCATCAGCGCCCTCGGCCGCGGGAGCATGATGGTCTTCATCCCGGTCTTCGCCCCGATCATCGCGATCAGCCCGTTTGAGGTGGGTATCATCCTCTCCGTGAACACCTTCCTGATGGCGCTCCTCCAGATCCCGGTGGGGAGGCTTACCGATAGAGGGAACAAGGTCACCCTCATCGTGGTCGGCTCGGCCATAGCCGCGATATCGCTTGCCGCAATCCCCCTCTCCCCGTCGTTCGGCCCCCTGCTCCTGGCCACCTCCGCGATCGGGATCGGGGGTGCCATCCAGCAACCGGCGATCATGGCCCTGACGGTCGATGCAGGACGGACGATCGGGATGGGAACCTCGATGGGTGCTTACAACACGGTCTTTGGAGTCGGGATGATCATCGCACCGCTGATCGGCGGCGTCTTCATGGACTTCATCAGCATCGACGCCGTCTTTTACTTCGGCGGGGCGATCAGCCTCATCGGAACCGCGGTCTTTGCGGTGATGATGCAGAAGATCCCCCGCGAACGTGCCGCAGGAGAGGCCCCGGAGTCCGGGTAGGCGGCCAGAAAAAACCACCTAACCTTTACAGATCTGTAAAATCCCCCTTTTTTTCCTGCGGAAAAATGCCGACAGAACCGTATACTGTCATCTCCCACAAGATATCTTTAAATAGTTCCCCTCCCATCATGGGATAACGTGGCGCGCGGAGAGCGCGCCGGCACCGCTGTCCCGAAGACTGCAGGGCTGCCGGATGACACCCTGCAGGAGAGGGGTCCCCGACCCGGCTGGATCGACACAGCAGCATGACCTCCAGCGAGCACGCACCCACGACGTGTGCCGCCCTCCTTGTGGGCTCCCGTACCCCCGGCCCTGCCTTCCCTGCTCTCCTTGCCCTCCCGCCCGGCCTTCCGGGCGAGGCCTGGAATCACCCAACCGTCCTGCTCGCCGGGGTCCTCGTCATCGGCATCGTCTTCGGGATATTCGGGATCTGGCTCAAGGAGTGGGATGTGGCCGCTCGCATCGCCGGCATGGGTGTGGAGGTCGGGGCCGTCAGAGCAGGAAACGGCGCTCCCGCCCGCCTCCCCACAGGCGGGGACGATCCCGTCGCGGAACTCGCCGGCGAGATCAACCTGATGCTCGACGAACTGGAGCGCTCCCGGCAGGAACTCCAGGAGAGCAGGGACCGCTACCATCTCCTCTTTGACAGCGGCAACGACTTCCTGCTGGTCTGTGCGGTCGGGAAGGAAGGCACGCCCTACCGGATACTGGACGCAAATGCGCTCGCCTGCCGGGGCCTCGGTTACAGCCGTGAAGAACTGCTCACCATCGCCCCGCAGGCGGTCATCCTCATCCGGAGCGACATTACGCGCGAGGACCGCCACCTCTACAGTGCCGACCTGATCCCGCGGGAGGGCGAGCGGATCCCCGTCGANNCGGGACGTGACGGAGCGGCGGCGGGCCGAGAAAGAACTGATGGAGTACCGCTACCGCCTCGAAGAACTCGTGACACAGCGGACCAACGAACTCCGGGAGGCAAACGAGAGTCTCCGGCGCGAGATGCGGGAGCGGGAACGGATCGAGCGGGAGAGGGCGGAGGCATACCGGCAGATCGAACGGAACATCGAGCAGTTCGCGGTCCTGACCGACCACATCCGCAACCCGCTCCAGGTCGTCCAGGGGATGGCCGATGTCATCGAGGACGAGCGGGCGGCAAAGATCCGGGAGCAGGTCAACCGGATAAAGGAGATCCTCCGGCAGCTCGACGACGGCTGGGTGGAGTCGGAGAAGGTGCGGGAGTACCTGGTGCGCTACCGCTAACGCCCCTGCGGCTCCTCGGCTGCGGCGCACTCGAGTTCTGCGACGATCTCGGCCGCATCGTCCATCCGCCGGACCAGGTCCAGGATCTCGATGAGGCGTTCGGCCCCGATGAAGTGCTCGGCCATCACCCGGGCCATATCGGTGAGTTCGATGCGGCCCGCCCGCCGCTTGACCAATCTGTAGTCGAGGAGGGTGGGGAGGGCCGGCTCCAGCGTCCCGACCATCGCCTGGTTCATGCGGATGATCTGCTGCTCGTCGCCGCCGCAGACGACGGCGTTCGCGACGAACTCCTCCGTGCTCTGCTCCATGTCGTACTCGGGGGCCACCTCCTCCATCTCGCCCCGCAGGAGACCGACCGCGACCTCCTCCTCGGTCTTCCCGGACGTCCGGGCATAGGAGCCGCCGGGCTCCGCGAGGATGACGACCCGGCCGAGGTCGTGGAAGTCGGGCCGGCCCGCCCGGCCCATCATCTGGTGGAACTCCTGGACGGTGAGCCACTGGATGCCCATCGCGAGGGCATCGAAGATCACCTGGGATGCCGGGAAATCGACGCCGGCGGCGAGGGCTGCCGTCGTGACGACGGTCGC
>DALN01000028.1 GCA_002499455.1 Methanoculleus sp. UBA77
AAGCAGTTCTTCGACCGGAGTTTCTCGAACGGGCATGTGCCTGCGTTTGCGGGGAAACAGGTCGCGTACCTGGTGGACGGGCCGCTCGGCCATCTCACGACCCTCCGGGAGGTCCTCACCGGTCTTGCGGTGGCGGAAGGAGCGAACCTCGCGGGGATCGTTTCCAGCGAACCGGGGGGCGATACCGGCGCCGCCCTCCACGCTCTCGCCGAACGTTCCGTCCGGCTCTCTGTGTGGGGCTACGTCGCACCGCCCATCTTCCCCGCCGTCGCCGGCCACAAGATCTTCCGGGACGAGATCTGGGGAGGGATGCGGGCGATCTTCAAGGCGGACGACCGGTATTACCGGCAGCACGGGCTCTACGACTTCCCCACCCGGGACTACCGGAAGAGGATCATCACCCGGGCGACCTCGTTTGCGATGGCCATCCCCGCCGTCCGGCGGGACGTGGTGAAGAATATGCCCGCCTACATGATCCGGCCGCTCGAAAGAGCGATCGCATCGAGCCGGGTCCTCGCGGAGAGGAAGGCGGGGCGGTAGCGCACCCGGCCGGATCCTTCCCGTTTTTCTTCCGGACGAAAGCATCCGCGGGGAACCGGATGGTCAACCATATATGGCTTCGGCATAAACAGTACATCCGTGAAAACGGCGGTACTGGGTGGCGGTCTCACCGGGATTACACTGGCGCGTCTGCTCCACGAACGCGGCGACGAAGTGACCGTTCTCGAACAGAACGAGACGATCGGGGGGCTCTGCCGCTCGCGGACGGAAGCGGGGTTTACGTTCGATGCCGGGGGCTCGCATATCATCTTCTCCCGCGATACGGAGGTCCTCTCCTTCATGCTCTCGGTCCTCGGCGAGAACGCCGACCGGCGGTCGCGGAATACGAAGATCCTCTATAAAGGCCGTTACGTCAAATATCCCTTCGAGAACGGCCTGTATCAACTCCCCGATGAAGATCGTTTCTTCTGCATCAACGAGTTCGTGAAAAACCTCATCGCCGTCGAGAAAGGCGAGGTTCCACCGCCGACGAACTTTGCTGAGTGGATCACCTACACCTTCGGCCGCGGCATCGCCGAGTGCTACATGCTCCCTTACAACGAGAAGATCTGGAACTACCCGGCCGACCGGATGTCGCACCACTGGGTGGAGGGGCGCATCCCCCGCCCGCCGGTCGAGGATATCATCAAGTCGGCGATCGGGATCGAGACCGAGGGCTACGTCCACCAGGCGGTCTTCTCCTACCCGGTGACGGGCGGGATCGAGGCGCTTGTCGAGGCGATCGCGGAGCCGGTCGCACCGGCCGTCCGGACCGGGTTCTCGATCACGTCCGTCCGCGAGGAGGACGGCGGGTTTTTGGTGAGCAACGGCCGCGAGACCGTCCATGCCGATCGCATCATCTCGACCATCCCGCTCCAGAACCTGCTCCCCTGCCTTGCGGACGTCCCGGCCGATGTGCAGGCGGCCTGCGACGCCCTCCGCTACAACTCGCTCTGCTCGGTCTTCATCGGCCTCTCCTGCGAGGTCCCCGATATCTCCTGGCTCTACGTCCCCGACGAGAAGACCGGCCTCTTCAACCGGATATCGTTCCCCTCAAACTACAGCACGGAGGTTGCCCCTCCCGGTCACGCCTCGATCCTCGCCGAGATCACCTACAACGACGGAGACGAGGTCTCCCGGATGACGGACGCCGAGATTATCGAGCACACCGTCGCGTCGCTCACCGCCGCCGGGTTCATCCCGTCGCGGGACGCCGTCGTCTACACCGGCGTCGCGCGGGAGAAGTTCGCGTACGTCGTCTACGATATCGAGTACCAGAGGAACATCGCGGTCGTCCGGGAGTTCTGCCGCGAGCGGGGGATCGACCTCGTCGGCCGGTTCTCGCAGTTCGAGTACCTCAACATGGACGGCTGCATCAGGAGCGCGATCGACTTTGTGAGGGGATATCCATGAAGGTCAACTTCTTCGTCGAAGACATGCTCTTCTTCAAGTACATCGGGTGCGCCACCCTGGCGAAGATGCTCTATAACGCGCTCGGGAGGGAAGAGTCCTGCCCGATGCTGGCCTGGAACGCCCGCGGCCGTGACTTCGATCTCGTCCACTACCACACCTTCGGCCCCCTTGCCCTGGCGAACAAGAAGTACAGCCTCGGCGTCAAGGTGCTCACGGCCCATTCGACCCCCCGTCTCAACAAGGGAAACGTCGCCTTCTCCGAGACGGTCAACCACTTCTACCCGAACATTTACGGGGGTTTCGACCACATCATCACCATCTCGCCCCTCTGCGATAAGGAGGTCCACGAGATCGCCCCGGACGTCGAGACCACCCTCATCCCGAACGGCGTGGACCGGGAGCGGTTCCAGCCGAACCCACAGAAACGGGCGGCGTTCAGGAAGAAGTACGGCATAGGGGAGGACGAGTGGGTGGTGCTCACCGTCGCCCAGCAGACGCCGAGGAAGGGCATCTACGACTTCCTCGCCCTCTCGCACGAGCACCCGGATATCAAGTTTGTCTGGGTCGGCGGGTTCCCGTACGGGCGGCTCTCCCAGGACTACAGCGCGATCGAGGAGCAGAAGAGCCGTTGTGGGAAGAACGTCCTCTTCACCGGGTTTGTCGACGATATCACCGCCGCCTACTGCAGCGCCGACGTCTTCTTCATCCCCTCCTACGCGGAGGGGCTCCCGATGGTCGTCCTGGAGGCGTTCGCGACCGGTCTGCCGGTCGTCGCCCGGCGGATCCCGGAGTTCACCGGGAACTTCAAGGAGACCGCCCTGTACTTCGGGAACACCGAGGAGGCCGGGATGCTGCTCGAGGACCGGGCTCTGCTCGGGCGGCATGCGGCGCTCTCCCGGCCGTTCACCGAGGAGTTCGATATCCGGAAGATCGCGAACCGCCACATCGACCTGTACCGGAAACTGACCGGGTAGCGGCGGCATCACGCTTATAGCAGACCGGCATCAACAACTATACCGGGAGTTGATCGAGCGATGATCTCGATCGTCGTGCC
The DNA here is from genome assembly GCA_002499455.1 of Methanoculleus sp. UBA77. Classification (GTDB taxonomy): domain Archaea; phylum Halobacteriota; class Methanomicrobia; order Methanomicrobiales; family Methanoculleaceae; genus Methanoculleus. The sequence goes on from DALN01000028.1 coordinate 3,008, forward strand.
GACGTATAACGAAGAGCAGAATATCGAGCGCTGCCTGCGGTCCCTGAACGACCAGACGGTGCCGAGGAACACCTACGAGATCATCGTCGTCGACGGGAACTCAAAGGACCGGACCCGGGAGCTCGCGGAGCCTCTCGCCGACAAGGTCTTCATCCAGACGAGCAAGCGGGTGGGGGGAGCCCGGAACGACGGGGCGATGGCCGCGAGAGGCGATATCATCGCGACGACGGACGCCGACTGCATCCTTCCCCGCGACTGGGTGGAGCGGATCGAGAGGGATTTTGCGGAGAAGAAGATCGTGCAGCTCTACGGCACGGTCTACCCGATCGAGGGTGGAATCAGGAACAATCTCTCGCTCCTCGGTGCAAACGTCTTCTCGCGCCTGGGCTACTACACCCGGACGATCTACTTCACCCTCGGCTGCAACACGGCCTTCGACCGGGAGGCATTCATGCAGGCGGGGATGTACCGCTGCATCGACGCCGGGGACGATCTCGAGATAGCCCAGAGGATGAGGAAGCTCGGGAAGGTCTACCTCGACCCCGCCCTCAAGGTCGGGTTCTCGATGCGGCGTTACCAGCAGTTCGGGACCCTCAAGTCGATCTGGGAGTGGTTCTATATCGTCCTCCGCGGGGGCAACGCGAAGGGCGTCTCCTACTCGCAGCGGGAGTACAAGTAGGCGTGACGGACGAGCGGCCCATCCCGGGGGTTTACGCCGAAGCGGTGCGCCGGTCCGAGACCTGCGGGTTTGCCCGCCTGCTCGACATCAGGGTGACGGCGATCGAGGGCGGCCGGGTCCGGGTCGCGATGCCGACCGCGGGGAAGGAGAACGCCCACGGCACGACCCACGGGGGCGCGATCTTCGCCGTCGCGGACCACGCCTTCGGGATCGCCGCGAACCTGGACGGGGTCGACCAGATCGCGATCTCGGCATACATTCAATATTTCTCCGTGCCGGCGGAGGGGACGCTCGAGGCGGAGGCCTACCGGGTCTCGGAGACGGAGAAGACGTCGGTCTACGCGGTCGACATCTACTCCGGCGAGCGGCGGGTCGCCACGTTCGAGGGCGTCGGGTTCAAGACCGGAGTCTACCCGAAGCCGGGGTGAAGCGAACTCTTCTGCCTGCCGGCGCGTAACTGCCGCCGGCCACAATTCCCTACACCACGTAGTCTCACGCGAAGGCGCGAAGAAGAGGCACTCTCAGTGAGATACTGGACTTCGCGTCCTTCGCGGCTTCGCGTGAGGTTGTCATGGAGATAGCAGAACGTCTCACGCGAAAGACGCGAAGCCGCGAAGGAAGTTACCAGGTACCTATCCGCCGGACTTCGCCCCTACCAGACCGTCCGGCAGTGCCCGCCCCCGCGCTTCGCGAAGTACTGCTGGTGATACTCCTCGGCCCGCCAGAACTCTCTCGCGGGCTGGATCGCGGTCACGATGGGGCGCCGAAACCTCTTCGACCGGCCCATCTCCTCTTTTGACTCCCGCGCCGCCGCCTCCTGCTCCGGGGTGTGGTAAAAGATCACCGACCGGTACTGCGTCCCGATATCGGGGCCCTGCCGGTTGAGTGTGGTCGGGTCGTGGGCGTTCCAGAAGACGTTGAGGAGGTCGCGGTAGGAGACCCTCTCCGGGTCGTAGGTCACCTGCACGACCTCGGTGTGCCCGGTCCTCCCGGTGCAGACGTCTTCGTAGGTCGGGTTTGCAAGGGTCCCCCCCATGAACCCGACCGCCGTCTCCACGACGCCGGGAACGCGCCGGAACGTCTCTTCGATACCCCAGAAGCACCCCGCGCCGAAGGTGGCCGTCTCGTAGTTCTTCTCCGATACCATGGCAACCCGTCTCTCGGCCGGTCTCCGGGAAAAAGGTGTCGCCGGGCATACCCTTATCTTGGGCCGGTACCAGGTACTTTCATGGGTATTGAATCAGACGCCGTGGAGACCGTTGCGAAGTTAATGGCGCTCTCGGCGCGCACCGCCCCGAAGGCCAGGGGCAGCGACGTCATCCAGACGATGATCGTCAGCGGAGACGAGGAGAAGACAGCGCTCGCCGGGGCGATGCGGGAGTACGGCGAACGGCATAATGTGGGGTTCTTCATCCGGGACGCGGGCAACGTTGCCGCAAGCGACGCCTGCCTCATCATCGGCTCGCTCCTCAACGACGCCGTGGGCCTCGACTGCGGCGCGTGCGGCTACGCCACCTGCGCGGAGATGCTTGAGGCGCAGAAGAAGGGGGCCCCGGCCTCCGCCCCGTTCCGGGGGCCGAACTGCGCCGTCAGGATGGCGGATCTCGGTATCGCGCTCGGTTCCGCGGTCAAGACCGCGAGCATCCACAACGTCGACAACCGGGTGATGTACTCGGTCGGCGTCGGCGCGCTCTCGCTCGGATGGCTGGAAGGCTGCGGGGTCGCCTACGGAATCCCGCTCCGGGCATCTGGAAAGGATATCTTCTTTGACCGCACACGCTGAAACGAAGTGACATAATGCCCACCATGAAGATCCGGGGCGGGGACCTCGACCTCGTCGAGTACGAGTTCACCTCCTTCTCTCCCGGCGAGCATATCCGGCCGCGTGGCCTCCAGAAAGACTACCGGCTCGCGCCGGTTGCCGGCACCGTCATCGCCCGCGCTCCTGCACGGATCCACCTCACCGTGCTCGACATGAACCGGTTCTCCCCCGACCGCCCCGGCGGCGGAGGGATCGGATTTGCCATCGGGGTCTACTGCACCGCCGAGGTCGAGTGCACGGTATCGGGCCTCGAGATCGACTACACCCGCGAGCCGATCCTCCGGCACTTCGCGGAGGCATTCCGGCAGGTCGTCGGCTACAAGGGCGGCTTCAAGATCCGCGCCCGCGACCACCAGTACGAGCATGTCGGGCTCGGTTCGACGAGCACCATCCTGATAGCGGTTGCAAACGCCCTCAACGCCGCGGTGGGCTCCCCCCTGACCCCCGACGAGCTCCGCATCCTCCTCGGCTGCAACTTCGTCGAGGAGACCGTGGGCGGGAGCGTCGCGTTCGGGTTCGAGACCGGCGTCGGGCCGGCGGCGAGCACCTACGGCGGGATGGCGGTGATGGGGGACGAGCTGACCCTCGTCTACCGGCACGCGTTTGCCGAGGGCAAGAAGGTCTACATCGCCATTCCGGCCTCCGATGTCTCGTCGGCGGGGGAGAAGGAGTTCGACCTGCTGATGAACAAGGCCCGGACCCTGGACTACCGCGACCGCGAGTTGAAGTCCTACCTCATCCTGATGGACCTCATCCCGGCGCTGGAGCGCGGGGATCTCGAGAAGATCGGGGACGTCATCTGGGAGATCGAGTTCCGCGGCTCGAAGCGGGCCGAGGTGGAGCACCACGGCTTTGAGATCTACCGCTACATGGCGGCGATCCGGGACGCCGGCCTCGAGTTCGTCGGGATGAGCTCGGTCGGGCCGTCGATCGCGGTCGTCACCGACCGCCCGGAGGACGAGGTGAAGAAGATCCTCACCGATGCCGGCCTCCGGGTCGCGATCGCGACGAAGGTGGATAACGAGGGGTTGAAGATCCAGGTGGAAGAGAAGGCGTGAAGCCAGACCCTTCCTACTTCTAAAAACTCATTTTTAAAAGCACCGCGGCCTGCTCATCCCTTCCTCAGGAGAGCCTGCACTTCGCCGGAAAGAACCGGCAGGTATCCTTCGACGACACCCCAGACAACCTCGTCGGAGACAGTTGCATACCCGTGAATCAGACGGTTCCGAAATGCGATGATCAGGGATGCATCGGATATCTTCTCCTGAAGATCCGGCTCCCGCCGGAGGAGCTGGTTCAGGGCTTCGCCGATGATCTCAAACTGCCGCTCCACTGCGGACCGGAGCATGGGGTCGGCATGATACTGCTCATACGTCCTGCCGGCAGTAAACTGCGCAATATACTCCGCTGCCGTGGCGATATCGTAGAGGTACTTCTGCGCCTCACGCGACAACATAGACTTCCCTGCAGGTCTCCTCCACCGCCCGGCGGAAGATCGGGTTTCGCACCGCGGACAACTCAATAAGATCGACCTCGCGGCCGAAGGCCCGGGCCAGGTCTTCGGCAAGGCCGAAGTACGCCCGTGCATGCTCCACCGGGGTCATCGGCTCGAACTCGACGACGAAGTCGATGTCGCTTGCTGCCGGGTCGAACCGGTCCCCTGTCGCCGAGCCGAAGATGCCGAGCCTTTTGACGCGGTGACGCACCGCGATGCCGGCGAGATCAGGGATCTTCTCGCGGATGATGGGATGCACCGGACTCCTCCATGAGAGTAATACTACAGAGGGAGCATTATCCCTTTCGGGTGAACTGCTTAAAGCCGGTTCCGGCCCGGTTATGCGTCTACCTCCCGCCGCGCCTCGCACTGAACAAAGCGATACCAACCCCGACGATGACGGCAACCGCCCCGGCCGCCGCTCAGGACGGCGATCCGCCCACGATCGGCTCGCAGTCCGCGACACAGAGTATCGGGCGCATCTCGACGATTGCCATGCCCTGGAGGAACCAGAGCAGACCGAGAGCTGCAATGAAGGCGCCGGCGAGCACGCCTGCAATTCGTATGAATCTCATTCTCAGCCCGGCTACCGGGGCTTGTTTTTATATGAACATTACGAGTATCGTAAAAGAGCAGTGGGGAGGAATCGGTGACACTTAATCGCCGTAGGAGAGGCCTTTTACGCCCTAACCTGTTGCCCCGCGCCTCAATCAGGGGTACGGATCCCTCCAAAACGTTCCATGAACGCGCCTGTATCGTCCTCATGCCATGGCCTAAAGATTTTAAAAAGAGTTGAGTCAGGGAAGGATCCTGAATGATCTCGTCTTACTGAATGCGAGAGACACCCCCTCCTCCGCGAAGGGAGTGCCGGCAAAAACGGTCCATGTCCCCGCGCCCAGGTAATCTACAGGAATTGTAACCGTGTAGCGATTGTTCTTTACAGAAGTTAAGGGATTTACAACAGCATGTTGGGGATTTTTAAGGTAGATCTCTATTGCAGTTCCATCAGGGAGATTCTTCGTTTTTCCGGAAATTACAAGAGTATCGCCGGCATGGTATTTCCCCGTTATATTATCTATCTTTACCTGCGTATGCTTTGCCGCCAGGCAGGGCGTGACCAGCAGACCAACGCATATACAGACTACCACCAGGAGTAAGAACTCTTTCCTCAATCCATCGTCCTCCTGCCCCGTAGGGCGTATGCCATTACGTCATCGGGATAAAAGAGTATTCATTAACGGATGTCTTCCGTCACATCTTGTTGGGGTCCTGCCAGTCGATCCCGCAGGGGCTTGAAAGGCTGGATTCCTGCTTACTCCTGGCGAGAGAATGCATCGCTCTCCCAATCAGACACTGTTCTTCCGCCAATCATACTCCCCGCTTGCGACCCGCTCCATCACGGTCTCCCCGATGACCCCGAGCCGGACCCCGGGGAAGTACCCCGACGATACGCTCGTCCCCCCGGTCGAGGAGAGGAG
>DALN01000121.1:0-207 GCA_002499455.1 Methanoculleus sp. UBA77
CCGGACCTCCGCACGTAGTTTTAATTACTTCCGCCCGATCCACCCCCTCCAGGGTGAGACTGTTATGCCAGAATCAGCAGCTCCGGGGCGGGTGGGCCTCGAGCCGGTCGCCGGGGGATTCGTCATGCCCGTCGCGCTCGCGTCCCCCACCGACGGGACCGGGCGGCTCTTCGTCGCGGACCTCCCCGGCGTCATCCGGGTCGTCGG
>DALN01000121.1:259-3473 GCA_002499455.1 Methanoculleus sp. UBA77
TACGACGAGCGCGGGCTCCTCGGCCTCGCGTTCCACCCGGAGTTCAGGGAGAACGGGAGGTTCTTCGTCTACTACAGCGCCCCGCTCCGGGACGGGGCGCCGGTGGGCTGGGACCACACGAGCCGGGTATCGGAGTTCAGGGCCGCCACGCCCGACCGGGCGGACCCGGACTCCGAGCGGGTGATCCTCGAGGTCGACCAGCCCCAGGCGAACCACAACGGCGGTTCGATCGCCTTCGGCCCCGACGGCTACCTCTACATCCCGCTCGGCGACGGCGGCGGCGCCCGCGACGTCGGGAGAGGCCATTCGCCGGGAGGGAACGGGCAGGACCTCGGGACGCTGCTCGGGAAGATCCTCCGGATCGACGTCGATGGCCCGGAGCCCTACGGTATCCCGGCGGACAACCCGTTCGTCGGGAGAGCCGGAAGGGACGAGATCTACGCCTACGGCCTCCGCAACCCCTGGCGGATGACCTTCGACGCCGGGGGCGGGCACCGGCTCTTTGCCGCCGACGCCGGGCAGTACCTCTGGGAGTCGGTGAAGATCATCGTCCCGGGCGGCAACCACGGCTGGAACCTCCGGGAGGGGAACCACGCCTTCGACCCCGCAAACCCCTACGAGTCGCCGGCGGAGGTGCCCCGGACCGGCCGGCGGGGCGAGCCCCTCATCGATGCGATCATCGAGTACCCGAACGCCAACCAGCCCGGCGGGATCGGGGCGGTCGTCATCGGCGGCTACGTCTACCGGGGCAGCACAATCCCGTGGCTCTTCGGGCGCTACGTCTTCGGGGAGTGGAGCCGGGCGGGGGCCGATGGCGATGGGATCCTCTTCGTCGCGACGGAGAGGCCCGGAGGCCAGTGGGATTTCACCGAGATGGAGGTGGCCGGGAGCGGGACCGTGGGGGCGTACCTCCTCGCGTTCGGTGAGGACGCGGATCGCGAACTCTACGTCCTGACCGCAAAAAGCCGGGGGCCGGCCGGGAAGACGGGCCGGGTCTACCGGCTCGTGCCGCCGGCGATCGCCTGACGCCTCATCCCCGCAACCCGGCCGCCGGGCGCGCGCAGGGGTGCGTCCTCCAACTCAGGGTCCTGCATCTGGCGGGTGCATATCCGCGGCGCCGAAAACGCCCGGAAAATCCGTTTTTATGAATAACCTGGATAATAGGCTCCTGAATCCGCAATTCTGGCGTATAGGGCCGCGATAAATTTCCAAACGCTTAAATCATCACTTCCACAAGGAACTTCTTAAACGGAGTGTGTATTTGTGACACAGCAGAACATCCTCACCGGGCTGATCATCGTCATCGTAGCCCTGATCATCGTTGCTGCAGGGATTCTGGTCGTACTTGCACCGGCCGGAACGGGACCGGCGCCCGGAGCCGCGCTCTCGGTGCCTGAGGCCCCGACGCCGGACCAGATGAAGTCCCTCGCCGCGGAGATTGCAGGACAGATCGACGGCGACGCTCTCGCCGCGCTCAAGCCCGGCGACGAGAACACCCCGGCGTATACCGCCGTCCACGACCAGCTCAACGCCATCCGGGCAGCCAACCCGAACATCCTCTACATCTACACGGTGCGGAAAGCCGGAGATGGCGCCGAGTACATCGTGGATGCGGATTACGGCATCGGCTTCGGGGCCCAGATCGGCTACGCCTGCAACCTCACGGACGCAGACGTTGCGTTCCGCGCCGGGTTCGCCGGGCCCTCCGCTGAACCCGGGTTTTATGTCGACGAATGGGGCGACGCCATCTACACCGCCATCTCCGGGTATGCCCCGGTCAGGGACTCGAGCGGCGCCATCGTCGCGATGCTCGGGGTCGATGTGGGCCGCGTGATCACGGAAGAGAGCCTGAAGGCCCTCGCCGCGGAGATTGCAGGGCAGATCGACGGCGACGCTCTCGCCGCGCTTAAACCGGGCGACGAGAACACCCCGGCGTACACCGCCATCCACGACCGGCTCAACGCCTTCCGGGACGCGAATCCGGGGGTCCTCTATGTCTACACGATGCGGAAAGCCGGGAACGCTACCGAGTACGTCGTTGACGCGGACTACGGCAGCAGCAGCATCCATGCAGCCAGAGTAGCGGCCGGAATAGGCAAGGTCTACGTGCCTACGGAGGGGGACGCCCTGTTCCTCGCCGGATTTACGGAACCTTCCGCCGAACGCGAGATCTACACCGCAGAGTGGGACGACGTCACCGCCACCGTCATCTCCGGGTACGCCCCGGTCAGGGACTCGAACGGCACCATCGTCGGGCTGGTGGGGGTCGACATCGGGAGCGAGAAGGTGATCGCGAAGACGGCGCAGAAGGTATTCACGCCGGATGAGATGAAGGCGCTTGCGGCGGAGATCGCGGGACAGATCGACGGCGACGCTCACGCCGCGCTCAAGCCCGGCGACGAGAAGACGCCGGCGTTCACCGCCATCCGCGACCGGCTCGATGCCTTCCGGGACGCGAACCCCGGCGTCCTCTACGTCTACACGATGCGCAACGCCGGGGACATCACCGAGTACGTCGTTGACGCGGACTACGGCAGCGGCAGCTACGCGTTCGCGATCGGTGACGACTCCACCCCTGCAAAGGAGGATCCCGCTCTCCTTGCCGGATTCACGCAGCCCGCCTCCGGGACCTACACCACTATCTACGGGTATGCCCCGATCAAGAACTCCGGCGGTGCCGTCACCGGGGTGGTCTGCCTCTACGTAAACGGCCCGATCGCCCAGGAGGACCTGGAGGCCCTTGCAGCTGAGATTGCAGGACAGATCGACGGCGACGCTCACGCCGCGCTCAAGCCGGGCGATGAGACCACGCCGGCGTTCACCGCCATCCGCGACCGGCTCGATGCCTTCCGGACGGCCAACCCCGAGATCGCCTACATCTACACGATGCGGAAAGCCGGGAGCGCCACCGAGTACGTCGTGGATGCGGATTACGGCAGCGACGATTCCGCACCCGCGATCGGCATCGAGTACATCCCGCAGGACTCGGACACCGCGTTCCTTGACGGGTTCACGAGACCTTCGGCTGCGATCTACATCACCGTCTCCGGGTACGCCCCGATCAAGGGCGCGACCGGCGGTGACGTCACTGGAGTGGTCTGTCTCGATACGGAGAGCCTGGTCACGCCGGAGAGGGTGAAGGCCCTTGCAACGGAGGCTGCCGCCCTGATCGACGGCGACGCCCTCGCCACGCTCAAGCCCGGCGACGAGAAGA
>DALN01000003.1:0-1397 GCA_002499455.1 Methanoculleus sp. UBA77
ACTCGTCGAACCGTCCGGCCTTTCCGGTCTTGATGACAGCCGCATCGGAGTTCCGGCAGATCTCGCCGAAGGTATCCAGGGCCAGGACGCCGGGACGGGCCTGCCGTTCCCGTTCGGCAAAGAAGGTGCCGGTCTTGCCGAGCGGCTCCTCGGTGTCTGCCGCGTGCAGGAGTTTCTCGCAGGTGGCCCGGTTCACGAAGAGATACCGTCCCTCCAGGTCTTTGGCCCATATGAGGTCGGGGACGTTGTCGCACATCATCCGGACCAGGCGGTAGAGGTCCCGGTACTGCTGGTTGGTCCGGGCGAGCTCGCCCTCCACGCTCTTTCGCCCGGTGATGTCGCGGAGGGTGACGAGGTCTGCCTCCTGTCCGTCGAAGGGGATCCTCGCACCGAGCCCCTCGATCCACTTCTCGTTCCCATGGACGTCCCGCATCAGGTAGTGGGCGAGGNNGGGTGGACGAACTCCATTGCGTTCCGGCCGATGATCTCGGCCGGCGAGGAGAGGCCGACGAGCGTTGCTGCCGCGGTGTTGGCATACAGGGCCGTGCCGTCCCAGTCGAGGATGAGGACGGCGTCGGGCAGGGCGTTGCAGATATGCTGGAGTTCTACGGTCTGGTTTCGGGAGGAGACGATGCAGGTGACGTCCGTCTCCGGGAAGGCGGATGCGGCGATCGTCACCGGGAGGAGCGTGCCGTCACGGCGGGCGAGAGCCGCGGGGTACTCCGCGACGGCGCTCCCGCCGTCGAGCAGCCGGCAGAACTGCTCTCGTTCTGCCGCATCCGGCCAGATATCGGGGAGCGTGAGGCCGGCGAGGTCTTCTGGCAGGTAGCCGAGCATGCCGGCGAAAGCATCGGTGAGCCGGGAGATCCTGAGTGTCTGCGGGTTAACGGTGAACGTACCGGTGGGTCTGTCTCGTTGCCGACATTCAGGCGTTCGGGTACCCTCGCTCATCGTATTCTGGAAAGGGTGTTACTTCTTTCTTTATACCAATGCCTATTCTCTCCCGGACGTAGCCCGGGGGGATCTTCGGGCGATTACGTATCGATCGAATTTTCGCACCGGAGGGAAAGATTTTTGCAGGATTGCGGGGCACAATCGAAATATCAGTACCAAATTTTGTTAACGGTCGAATATTATTCGACAATGGATACTGTAACGAATAAATATGAGCATAGTGAAATAAACAGATCGACCTCGCCGACAGAGTGCAGGGAACCGGTGCCGGCAATCTCCTCCCGGAATATGCCGCTCTTGCATGCCGACCTGAGGTGTGAAGAGGGTGCCAAGATGATAACGATCCTTTACGTCGATGACGAGCCCGCTCTCCTCGAGCTGGTCAGGCTCTTCCTTGAGCGATCGGGGGAATTCCAGGTCGCAACTTCGACATCGGCACGGGA
>DALN01000003.1:1423-7266 GCA_002499455.1 Methanoculleus sp. UBA77
ATCGCGTTCTTAAAGGCGGTCCGGGAGCAGTTCGGAGAGATGCCCTTCATCCTCTTCACCGGCAAGGGTCGCGAAGAGGTCGTGATCGAGGCCATCAACAACGGCGCAGACTTCTACGTCCAGAAAGGAGGGGATCCGAAGGCCCTGTTTGCCGAGCTCGCGCACAAGGTCCGGCAGGCGGTCAGGCGAAGACGTGCCGAAGCGAGTCTTGCGGAGCAGGAACAGCGTTACCATGACCTCCAGAACGCGAACGACCTGATCCAGAGCGTTGCACCGGACGGGCACTTCCTCTTCGTCAATACGAAATGGCTCGATACGCTCGGCTATACGGCAGAAGAACTCCCGAATCTTACGCTCTTTGACGTCATTCACGAGGAGAGCATCGACCACTGCACGGATCTCTTCCGGCGGGTGGCCGCCGGCGAGAACGTGGGGTTCATCGATGCGGTTTTTACCACCCGCGACGGGAGGAAGGTCTACGTCGAGGGTATGGCGAACAGCAAGATCGTGGACGGTAAATGCCGGTATACCCGGGGGATCTTCAAGGACGTCACCGAGCGCAAGCGGATGGAAGCGGCGCTTGCCGAGAACCACGGCTTCCTTGACCGGATCGTTGCCTCGGTCCAGAGCGGAATCGTGATCATCGATGCAAAGACGCACGAGATCATCGATCTCAATCCCGCCGCAGCAAGGATGATAGGAGCGGCAAAAGAGGAGATCGTCGGCCAGGTCTGCCACCGCTACATCTGTACGACAGAGTCGGGCAGGTGCCCGATCACGGACCTGCACCGGAGCGTCGACAACACCGAGCGCACCCTCCTGACCGCGGACGGGAGGACGATCGATATCATCAAGCACGTCGTCCCGTTCAACTTCAACGGGAGAGATTGTCTCCTTGAGACCTTCATCGACAACACGGACCGGAAGAAGGCCGCCGACGAACTGTATGCGGCCTATGAGAAGGTCACCGTTGCCGAGGAGGAACTCCGCAAGAACTACGAACTCCTTCACCGGCAGGCGCAGGAGGTGCGTGAGAGCACCGAGACGCTCCGGGCGGTCGTGGAACAGTCGAACGAGGGTATCGTCATCGCCGATCCGGCCGGGAAGATCCTGTACGCCAACCGCAGGGCTGCCGATATCGTCGAGAGCGCACAGGACCTGGATGCCGCAGACGGAAACAACGTACTGGATTTTATCCCGCTGGACTTTCCGGAGCGTACTGCCGGCGGATTCGAGAAGTTCCTGCAGGAGTGTGCCCGGTACCCGGTGCCCCTCAGGTTCGTCACCCCGGGCGACCATGAGAAGTGGCTTGAATGCGCCGGGAGGAGGATCACGTTCAGGGGTTCTCCCGCCGTCCTCCTCTCGTTCCGGGACGTCACCGGGCGGGTGGCGGCGGAGAAGAGGCTGCACGACTCGGAGCATCTGTTTGCCACGGTCTTCCGGAGCAATCCGGTCCCGCTGACTCTTTCGTCGGCCTCAGACGGCGCCTTCATCGACGTCAACGATGCGTTTCTCCAGAAGTCCGGGTATACCCGGGAGGAACTGATCGGCAGGACCGCAAAAGAGATGGGCGTTTTTGTCGATGAAGACGAAACCGCCCGGTTCGTCTCGAAGCTCCGGGATGGGTGCTCCGTGCATGGCCTGGACCTGCGGTGCCGCAACAAGGCCGGGGAGATCCTGACCTGCCGGTTCTCTTCGAGTATCATCTCGATCGACGGCAGGCCGCACATCCTCTCGACGATCGAAGATATCACGGAATACAAACAGGCCCAGGAGGCGATCCGCGAGAGTGGAGAGCGTTACCGCCTGATCCTGAAGAATGCACGCGAGGGCATACTGATCAACGAAGTGACCCCCCGGGGGCCGGGAAGGTTCATCGATCTCAACGAAGCGGCCTGCCGGATCCTCGGCGTGACCCGCGATGAGGTGCAGGATGTGCGTCTCATCGATCTCGCCACTCCGGAGTTGCAGAGACAGGCTCCGGACATTATGCACGACCTCTCGCGCAACGGATACGCCGTCTTCCAGACCCGCCACCTGACGCCGGACAACCGGGAGCGGGCCCTCGAGATAAGCGCAAACCTGCTCGATCTCGACGGACGGCAGGCCGTGCTCTCGGTCGTCCGTGACATCACGAAACTCAGGGCCGCGGAGTCGGCGCTGAACGCCCTCATCGCCGGGATGGTGGGAGCGACCGGCCGGGAGTCGTTTGACCGGATCACGGAGAGCATCAGTGCCTGGCTTGGCGCCGACTGCGTCATGATCGGCGAGATCGCGCCGGACCGTGAACGCGTCCGGGTCCTCTCCATGCACCTTGACGGGAGGAAGATCCCGGAGTACTCCTATCCCCTGAGAGGGTCACCCTGCGAGGATGCCGTTAAGAATGGGGTCTGCAACCACCCGGAGAGTGCAGCCTGGCTCTTTTCGGGGATCCGGGACCACCGCGTCTCCGGCATCAGGGGCTATGCCGGGACGGTGCTTCACAGTCCGGAAGGGCAGGCCATAGGGCTCCTCTGCATATTCAGCCGGGCCCCGCTCGACCTGCCGCCTTCCACCCGGGAGATCCTCGAGATCGTTGCCGCCAAAGCGGGTGCCGAGATCGGGCGGCTGCATGCCCTCAGTGCCCTGTCTGAGAGCGAGGAGAAGTTCCGGACCATCTTCGAGAACAGCCCGTACCCGATCGCGGTCAACAGCATCCCGGATTACCGGTTCATCAGGGTGAATGCAGCCTTCCTTGCGATCGCCGGGTATGCGGAGGAGGAGATCCTGGGGCGGACCCCCGTTGAGCTGGGGATGATCTCGCATGCCGATGCTGCCCGGCTCGTCTCGAGCGGGCTGCTTGAGGGGATGATCCGGAACATAGCGCTGCCTCTCAGGGTGCGCGGGGAGAGACAGGTCCATCTTGTCTTCTCCACGATACCGCTCACGATCGACGGCCGGCCGGTCGTCGTGACGATGGCCGCAGAGACGACTGACCTGAAGCGGGTGGAGATGGAACTGGTCCAGAAGAACCTCGAACTCACCGCCGCCGAGGAAGAACTCAGGACGAATTACGAGAGGCTCGTCCAGAAGGACTGCGAACTCGTCGCGTCCGAAGGCCGTTACCGCACGCTCTTTGAGAATATGATCAACGGGTTCGCCTACTGCCGGATGATCTACGACCGCGAGGGGAACCCTGACGACTATGTCTACCTGCAGACCAACCGGACGTTCCTGCAGTTTGCCGGTCTCGACGAGATAGTCGGGAAGCGGGTGACCGAGGTGTTCCCGGAGGTCCGGTCGACGAACCCGGAGATCTTTGAGATCTACGGGAGGGTTGCGCGCACAGGCACCCCTGAGACGTTCAGGTTCTACTTCGAACGATTCGGCCGGTGGCTGAACGCCTCCGTATACAGCCCGGAGAAAGACTGTTTTGCCGTGGTCTATGAAGACTTCACGGAGCAAAAGCGGGCGGAAGAGGCGCTCCGAAAGAGCGAGGAGATGCTCGCGCTGGTGATGGACGGCGTCCCGACCCTCCTCTCGTACCTCGATGTGGCGTTGCGGTTCGTCTACATCAACAAGGCGCATGCGGCATGGTACGGGCGCCCGAAAGACGAGCTGATCGGACGGAGNNCGAGGCCGTTCTTGAGGGACGGGAGGTCACCTTCGAGAGTATCAACCGGGACCTTGACGGCCGTGAGCATATCTTTGCGGTGCAGCTGGTCCCGCACATCCAGGACGGGAAGGTCGTCGGCATCTTCTCGGCGCTGCACGATATCACCCGGAGAAAGCGGATGGAGGAGGCCCTCAAGGAGAGCGAGGCGAGGTTCCACTCGATGTTCGAGCGCCACGGCTCCATCATGCTGCTCATCGAACCGGGGACGGGGAGGATCCTTGACGCGAACCTCGCCGCGGAGCGGTTTTACGGGAAATCCAGGGACGAACTCTGTTCGTTGTCCATACCGGACATCAGGGCCGGCCCTCATGAGGGCGATGAAGCCGACGGGACCGGGGCGAAGGACACCATCTACACCTCCCCGCACCGGGTTGCAGGCGGGGAGACCCGGATCGTCGAGGTGCACTCCTCTCCGATCTCGATACAGGGGAGGACGGTCCTCTTCGCGATCATCAACGACATCACCGAGCGCCGGAGGATGGAGGACGCGCTCAAGCAGGCGAACAAGAAACTCAATCTCCTCTCGGGCATAACGCGGCACGACATCAACAACCAGCTCCAGATCCTGGAGGGATATCTCATGCTCTCCCGCGAGGAGAACAGCGATCCCTCGTTCAACCGGCACCTGACCTGTATCGCCACGGCGAGCAGCCGGATCTCGTCGATGATCCAGTTCACAAGCGAGTACGAGGAGGTCGGGGTCTGTCTTCCTGTCTGGCGGGGTCTCCGGGCCCTCGTGGAAGATGCGGCCAGGAGCGCCGCCGCCGGCCGGGTCGCCCTGGAGAACGCTATCCCCGCTGACCTGGAGGTCTTTGCCGATCCGCTCATCAGCAAGGTCTTCTTCAACCTGGTCGACAACGCCCTGCGCCACGGGGGGAAGACCACAACGATCCGGTTCGCATCGGAGATCCGTGACGGAGACTGCGTCGTCGTCTGCGAGGATGACGGCGACGGTGTTCCGGCAACCGAGAAGGAACGGATCTTCGCCCGTGGGGTCGGGAAGAACACCGGGTTCGGGCTCTCTCTCTCGCGCGAGATCCTTGACATCACCGGGATCACGATCCGGGAGGTCGGTGAGGCCGGCAGGGGGGCGCGGTTCGAGATCACGGTCCCGAAGGGGCAGTACAGGGCCATGTCGGTGTAAGAGCAGCAGGTATCGCGAGTCCGGAGGAACGGTGAGGATCCTCCCGGGCGTTCCGGATAGTTCAGGCTTTCACAGTGTGGCGCACTCGCCGGCACGGTGGCGGCGTCACGCCGCCTGCGAATCGAACCGGAACGCCCGGGAGGGCACCCGCATCTCGAATCGTGCCCCCGCTCCGGGCTCTCCTGTCTCGGTGACGGTGATCCCGGTGATCGCGAGGATCTCCCGGATCAGGAAGAGTCCGAATCCCGTGTTCTTCCCGACTCCGCGGGCAAAGATCCGCTCCTTCTCCCCTGCAGGAACGCCGACCCCGTCGTCCTCCCAGACAAGGGTGAGGTCCCCGTTCTCCTCCGGACGGTACCGGACGCGGACCCGGGTCGCCGTCTCGCCGTGCCGGATCGTGTTGTCCATCAGGTTGGCAAAGACCTTCACGAGCATCGGATCCGCGTGGATTGCAAGGCCGTCCGTCTCGTCGGTTATCGGAAGGCCCCCTGCCTCCGCGGCCCGGAGTGCATCCGATACCCGTTGCCATTTCGGCGCGTGGACGCCGAGGTCCTGGTAGTCGCGGGTGAACTCGATCTGGCGTTGAATGGTCCCGGCGGCGATGCTCATCTTCTCGAGGTATCTGGAGAGGGGCCCGTCGGGTGCGTCCTCCTGTGCGAACGAGAGGTTGCCGAGAAGGATCGTCAGCTGGTTGAGGATGTCGTGCCGGGTGATGCTGCTCATCAGGTTGAGCTGCCGGTTCGCCTGCAGGAGCGCCTGTTCAGCCTGGTGGAGAGCGGTGACGTCGTGGATGATCCCTTCCACACCCCGGACCGAGCCTTCTGCATCGGTGATGAAATGACTGCTCACCGTCACGTGCTTCAAGGTCCCGTCTTTCATCTTGAGCACCTTGGGGTATCCGCTGACCGCGCCGTTCACCCTGAGTGCGGCAAGAAACTCCTCGCGGCCCGAAGGATCGGCGTAGAGATCCTGTATGGGCACTCCAATCATATCTTCGGGCGAGTCGTAGCCCGTCAGTGCCGCCCCGGACGGGCTGATCATGGT
>DALN01000178.1 GCA_002499455.1 Methanoculleus sp. UBA77
AAGGACGCCATCGTCGGTTCGACCGTCACGACGCTCCTTGAGATGACTCCCTTCGAGTCGCTGAAGCACTACTCCGAGCCGGTCATGACCGTCGCCGTCGAAGCGAAGAACATGAAGGACCTCCCGAAACTCGTCGAGGTTCTCCGCCAGGTCGCAAAGGAAGACCCGACGGTCCAGGTCTCGATCAACGAGGAGACCGGCGAGCACCTGATCAGCGGCATGGGTGAGCTCCACCTTGAGATCATCACCGGCCGTATCCGGCGCGACAAGGGCGTCGAGATCATCACCTCCCCGCCGATCGTCGTCTACCGTGAGACCGTCACGGGCCGGGCCGGCCCGGTCGAAGGGAAGTCGCCGAACCGCCACAACCGGTTCTACATCGAGCTCGAGCCGATGGACCCCGCGATCGTGAAGCTGATCCTGGACGGCGAGGTCTCGATGAACCAGCAGGCAATCGAGCGGCGTGACATCCTCGCTGCAGCCGGCATGGACAAGGAGGAGGCCAAGAACGTCAAGGCCATCGAGGGGACCAATATGTTCATCGACATGACGAAGGGTATCCAGTACCTGAACGAGACGATGGAACTGGTCCTCGAGGGCTGGCGCGAGGCGCTCCGCGGCGGCCCGCTCGCCGACGAGCAGGTCCAGAACCTGAAGGTCCGGCTGGTGGACGTGAAGCTCCACGAGGACGCCATCCACCGCGGTCCCGCCCAGGTCATCCCGGCAGTCCGGAGCGCCGTCAAGGCCGGTCTGCTGATGGCAGGCGACTCGCTCCTCGAGCCGACCCAGAAGATCCAGATCACGGTCCCGAGCGAGCAGATGGGTGCGGCAACCTCCCAGATCCAGGGCCGGCGCGGTCAGGTCTTCGATATGCTGAGCGAAGGCGACACGATGACGATCGTCGGCAAGGCACCGGTCGCCGAGCTCTTCGGGTTCGCCGGAGATGTCCGGTCGGCCACCGAAGGCCGTGCGATGTGGAGCACCGAGTTCGCCGGGTTCGAGATCGTCCCGGCGGGTATGGTCGACGAAGTGGTCAAGGGTATCCGGCGGCGCAAGGGTCTGAAGGAACAGATCCCCCGGCCGGAAGACTACCTGGCGTAATCACCCCCCGATACCCTCCCTTTTTGTTTTTCCATCCGGCGAGCGGATGCCTCCTGACCGTGTCGAAAGGCCGCTTTGTCCGTCTCTCTCCAGGCTATTCGTGATCAGAACAGTCTCGGTCACAGGATTACCGGTGGCTGGGTTGGTGTCACGGCTATGAAGGTCAACGGGGGCAGGGTCGTTGGTGTCACGGCTATGAAGGTCAATGGAGGCAGGGTTTCCGTTGGCTGGGGTGTCGCCGGTGTGGTTGTCGGCGTGCCGTCCGGCGGCAGGGTTGTCGCCTCCGGTGTCGGGGTCATTGTCGGCGTTGCGGCCGGCGGCGGGGTGGGTGTACCCGGCGCTCCGGGTGGAGACGGCGTCAGGTCGCCCCCCGGGGCGGGCGAAGCGGACGGCGCCGCCGGAGTGGGCGCCCCGACCGGCCCCGGTGCGGACGGTGCCGCTGTGTCGGGGGTCCAGGCGTAGATGTCCCAGTTGCCGTTCCGGTAATCGTTCCAGACGACCATGCTCTCCGTGACGGCGGGGGTCATCTGCGTGCTCTCGTTTGTGGTGATCCGGGTCTCCGTTCCCGTGGCGATGTCGTAGAGGTAGATCTCCCAGTTGCCGTCCCGGCTGTCCTGCCAGACGATCCAGTCCCCGGCGATGGCCGGGTTGATCTCGTGGCCGGTCCCGTTCGTGATCTGCGTCTCCTCTCCCGTGGCAAGGTCGTAGAGGTAGATGTCCCGGTTGCCGCTCCGGTTATCCTCCCAGACGACCCGGGTGCCGCTCATCCCCATCCCTGCAGGGAGGGCCGTTGCGAACTGGTCGGTGCCTGCCGGGGAGAGGGTGCGTTCGCCTGCCTCCGTCAGGTTGTAGAGGTAGACGTCGTAGTCGCCGGTCCGGTTGTCGGACCAGAGGATGCGGTCGTCGAGGACCGTCGAGTAGACCTGGTCGACCGTGGCGTTCGTGACCTGGTGCTCGGCGGCCGATGCGCCGCCGGCAAGGAGCGCGAGGGCAATCAGTGCCAGCGCCGGCAGATAGAGGTACTGTCCGTTCATCGTTTGAGCCTCTCTGGACGTCTCCGGGAGGCCTCATTGCCGGAGCGCCGGGCCGGAGATCCCCTGTGTTGAAGGGGAAAGGTCCCCGGGCGTTCGGCCGCAGTCCGGCGGGTGTGAACCGGTGATCCTTCCCCGGCGGGGGATGTCCGTGGCAGTATATAATATCAGTCGGGTGCAGGGGTCCGGGAGATCGCGGGCCCGGTGGCTCAGAGGCCCCCATCTTCGCTTTCCCCGGACTCCTGAAGCGCTTTAAAGAATGTTTTGAGGAGGGTGAGCACGATGATCTCGCCTTGAGTGTCGGGGTCGGGCTCTGGCTTGCGCGCCGGCAGCGGAAGATCCGGCTCTGCACCATGGACCGGGCCCAGTCAGGGTTGCAGGCCCTCACCGTACCGCACTTTTCGGGGAAGCGACGATAGGGCAGCCCTATACATCAGGTCCTAGCTCCCCTGTGCCGCGTGTTTGATTGGGTTTGCGCAGGGCATCGCCCGTCTTTCGAGTTTTGGTGATTGTTTGAAAACATTTATATCCACAAACAAGTATTCACGACAAAATATATGCGTGGCTGAATTTGTGGAAATACGAGCCAGATGGGGTCACAATCATGAATCAGATGCAGATTGTTCTCGGCATCGTTCTCACCCTCGCTCTCTGTTACGGCGCGGTTCTCGCGTCCGGAGAGTTCGAGGCAGGCAACGGGAACGATACGGCGGGCGTTGAGCCCGTGATTGCAGGAAGTTCGTTCGCCTCGCAAAGCATCCCCAACGCGACGAACACGACCGAAAACGCGACCCGGAACGCGACACTTGAGGGGTCCGATCCGCTCCCCGGCCGGACCGCGATGCCGCATGAGGCGGCTCTGGTGCAACGGACCTCCGGGGATGAAGATGGCATGGGTGGCGGCTCTTCCGGGGCATCCTCGTTGACGCCGACCCCGGCCGAGAACGCGACGCTGACACCTGCGCTGACCGTGAAGGTCTCGATAACCGATAGTGGCATTACGCCGAAGACGATTACGGTTCTCCCGGGCACCACGATAATATGGACCAACGAAGGAAGTGTTAACCAGACCATCACGGGGACCGGGACTACTGGCTTCTTCGACTCAGGATTGCTCAAACCGGGTGAATCGTTTATCTATATGTTTACCGTCGTGGGAAATTGTACGTATACTTCTCAAACAACAGGAAAGACCGGGGCGGTTATTGTCACACCGAACGCGACACCGACTGTAGAACCGACACCCTCTCAGGGTGATACTTCCTCCTCACCTACGTCCACGCCACCGACGGCTAACGAGACTGTGAAACCAGCACCGGACCCCGCTGAGAACCTTGATCCTGATGATCTCTCAACATGCACCGTCACATCATGGATCGAACCTGGTGTAGCCGATGTTACGAGGACCCACTACGAGATTCTGGACCAGAATGGTGTTATGCATGTCATTGTAGAAACTGAGTTCCCTGAACTTGATCCGGCAGTTGAGTTCTACAACGAGATGTATTATTTCATATGGCGGGAACTGAGTTACATTTACAGCGAATATCATAGTATGCGGCAGATGTGGAAGAATGGTGTAGGTCATTCACCCTGGCCGCCAATTGGGAAAACTGCGATTCTTGTTTATTCAGAAGAAGCAACAGATAGGTACGGAAGAAGATATTATGCAATATCTGACATAGATTTCACGAAAGAGCAACTTACTGGCGATAAAATACCGTTCAGATTATACTGGTGCGATGATAATGATACCATCCCTGAACAGACGCCTACAAAACCGAGATATTTCGAAATGCCGCGGGACAAGCTCGCTTCCGTACATCACTTTGTCGATAGAGCCTGTCCAGACAGGTTCTCGGCAATGCCGTATCATGGTAAGCCGCAAACTGAAGACTTCTGGTTTACAACGTTATCGGTGAACCCAACATCAGAACTGACTCCAGAACCGACTCCCGGACCAACGGTGGAACCGACCCCGGAACTGACGGCAGAGCCGGGACCACTCCCCCCGGCGGAAACGTGGACGCCGTCACCAATTTCGGACGGAACCCCGGAGGAGACACCGACCCCGGAGCAGACGCATCCCCTGGAAATATCAACAGAGACCCCTGCTGAAACGCTCGTTGAACCGCAGGAACCCCCTTCGATGGGACCAGAATCCCCCTTAGAGGGGCCGGATCCGGAAGAATCAGTTGGAGTCCCGGAAGAGATCCCTGAATCAACCCCTGAAACCCCGGAACTGATAGAGGAGCCGACCCCTGCAAAAGATGGGAATGAAACCGTCTAAACTTCGTCGCCTCAGCGCCCTTGCGAATCGATAACAAACGAGAGAGAACTGTGGCGGAAGATTGCGGAGAACGGGTGTGACTCTGCGGCGGACCAGGGCGAAGGTGATGATCCCAAAAAAAGAGGTTAAGGGTTACTCGACGGTGAACATCATCGAGAACGCGGTCTCGTTCCCGGTTATGTTCTCCCAGGACCGCATGTAGACGGCGGAGAACTCGGCGTTGCCCTTCTCGGCAGCGATGTACTCCCAGATGTGGACGCCGGGAGCACCCACGAGCTCGGTCTGGGGTGCGTCGTGCGTCTCATTCACGAGCTGGAGTCCGGTCGACGAGGTGACGTTCCACTCGTATCCAGTCGTCGGGTTCTCGACGAGGCTGATAGTGATGTTGCTCCCGACCGGGAGGGTGACCGTCTCGTTGTTGTTCGTCTCGTTGAAGACGTACTCCGCCGCCGGGGCGGGGGTGGCCGTGGTCACCGCGGGAGTGGGGGTTGCGGTCGTGTTCTCTTCTCCTGCCGGCTGGTTCGTGCAGCCGGCACCGAACAGGCACAGGGCGAGGAGCCCTGCAATCAGAACGGTATAGAGACTCTTTCTCTGAACCATGCGGTAAGGTAGCTCAGATTTGTTAAATAACTTTCTTAAACTTTCAGAGAGGTGCCGGCCGAACCCCCGGGATCTGGGCCGTTTTCGGATCCGTCCTTATAACATGGCTATGTGAGCCGCTCAAAACGCGCTCGGGCTCGTCTCATCGGTCTTATTGTAAAACAACAATATATAAATATTATCCTGTCTTTCAAGTCTCTCTGAAGGCATTGTTATGAAAATCAACTCTCCAAAAACGATCTTCCCGGCTCTCCTCCTCATGCTCGGGATCTGCCTGCTTGCAGCGGGCTGCACATCGGCGCCGCCGGATACGACCCCCGTGACTACCTATGGGACCTCCGCAACCGGCACCGCCGTCTCCGGGGCAGCACAGGGAAGCGTATCCGCGGTTCCGTTTGCGACCCTGATAACCTACCTCCCCGGTGCTCCTGCGGGCTGGACTGCAGAGGAGCCCGCGGGGGCCTCCTGGACCGTCGAGGACGGCCAGTGGACCTGGGCAACCCGCGAGTACACGAAGGGCGACGCCACGGCGACGGTCCTGATCCAGGACTCGGCCTACTACGACGTGGGCTACTGGGAGGCCTGGGACTCGTTCGTCTCGTTCGAGACGACCGATGGCTACTACCGGTCGGGCACCGTCAGCGGCCACCCCTCCTGGGAGGTCTTCTCCAAACCCGCCTCCTACGGCACCTGGATCGGCGTGAACGAGCGGTTCATGGTCTATGTCAGCGTCGAGGACGGCACGAAGCAGGACCTCGATGCGTTCGTGAACGCCATCAACTACGGCGGCCTCGCGAACCTGAAATAACCCCGAACCCTTTCTTTTCACTCTTCCGGCACTGCCGTAACGATGTAGTGGTACGGCCCGGACTCCGCAACCCCCGTAACCCGGAGCCCCGCCTCCGCCATGAGCGACGCCGCGTGCTCCGTGCTGAACTTCTTTGCGGACGGAGGGCCGAGGGGGAGCGGCTCCTTCCTCCAGTCCACGTCGACGATCCTGCCGTCCGGGGCTGCCATACGCTTTGCGTTCCTGAGCACCCGGACCGGGTCCTCGAAGTCGTGAAGGGAGATCCCGAAGAAGACAATATCCGCACAACCTTCGCAGAGAACAAGGTCTTCGGCCGCTCCGTGGTGGAGGACGACGTTGTCGAGCCCCTCGCGGAACGCCTTCTCCTGCAGGAGATCGAGAGCCTCCGCGTCGATGTCGATCCCGCAGACGCGGCCGTGCGGCCCGACCGTCCGCGCCGCCGGGAGCGCGAAGAAACCGTCCCCGCACCCGACATCGATGAAGGTGTCGCCGGGGGCAAGCCCGATCCCCTCGAGAATGGACTCGGGATGCTGCCAGCGCCTGCGGGCGGCCTCGTCTTCCGGGGTGTGCCGAAAGCCTGTATGGTGTGCCATGCCCGTTCCGGTAGCCCTCATCGGAAAAGAACCTGCTGCCCTCGTGGTGCTGCGACCGATGACGGTAAAAAAGAGCCTTCGGGGCGCTCTGGCCCCTCATTTCACGGCTTTGCGGATCTTCTCCTGCACTTCCGGCTGCTCCAGGTTCATCTGGTGGACGTTCTGGATGTGCCCCTCGACCCGCTTCATCAGCTCGTTCTCGCTCTCCGCTTTCTCCTCGAACTCGCACGCAAGGCCGAGGTCCTTGCACCTGAATGTCTTCTGTTCCTGCATGCCTCTCACCGGCCGGGGGTGTATAATTGGGTTGATATAAAATTGTATCGCGGCGCTTTCCCATGTGGCATGTATGGGTGGGCGCATCCTGGCCGGGGCGCCCGGCTGCCCGGAGAGGCCTGCCGCCGCCCACCCCCGAAGCCGGGAGAGTAAGTGCGGTCTCAGGCGAGGGCGCGAAGGGGGCTGTCAGTCTCCATCAACCGTTCTTCGCGTTCTTCGCGCCTTCGCGTGAGTTCATTGGCGTAGCGATAAAGCCTCACGCGAAGCCGCGAAGGCGCGAAGAACGACGCTCCTACGGAGCGGAGTTGGAGCACCGGAGGTGTGACTTACGATGGCTTGAAGCCCCTCAACCCTTCCTGCACTCCGTCACCTCCTCGATCAGCCCGTCCCGCAGGGTGACGACCCGGCAGAAGTACTCCTTGTGCCACTCTTCGTGCGAGACCATCAGGATCGTCTGGTCCAGATCCTCGTTCAACCGCCGGAAGAGGTCGAGGATGCTCTTTGATGTCTGGCTGTCAAGGTTCGCGCAGGGCTCGTCGGCTAGCAGAATACTTGGACTGTTCACGAGCGCCCGGGCGATCGCCACCCGCTGCTGCTCCCCGCCCGAGAGTTCGCTCTGCCGGTGGTCCATCCGGTCGCCGAGGCCGACCCGTTCGAGGATATCGGTGCTCTTCCTGAGATACTCCTCCTCCGGGTCCCCCCGGACGAGCGATGTCAGGTAGACGTTCTCGAGCGCCGTGAGCTCCCCGATGAGGGCGTAGTCCTGGAAGACGTAACCGAGCCGGTTCAGCCTGAACTGGGTCCGCTGGTGGTCGGAGAGGGCGAGAACGTCAGTCTTATCGAGCATGACTCTCCCTGAAGTGGGCCGGTCGAGGAGGCCGAGGATATGGAGGAGCGTCGACTTGCCGCTCCCGCTCGCCCCCATGATCCCGACGAACTCTCCCCGTGCGACGGAGAGGGAGACCCCCCGGAGGGCCCGGACCTCCACCCTGCCCATGGTGTAGACCCTGGTGAGATCTTCTGCCACGATCATCGCATCAACCCCTGATCGCGGTGAGGATATCCTCCCGCGCGATTCGCCATGCCGGGATGTAGCCCGCCGGGAGCGAGACCGCAAAGAGGCTCGCGACGCTCCAGAGGACCGCCGACGCCTCCACGACCGGGTAGACCGGGCCGCCGGGGAAGACGAGCGGGTAGGCGGTCAGGTAGGTCGTCACGCCGGCATTCAGCACCATCCCGACGAGCGCCCCGACCACGGTGATGAAGAGCACCTGGAGGACGTAGGAGTTGATGATGATCTGCTGGTCGATCCCGATCGCCTTCAGGATCCCGATCTGCCGCCGCCGGTTCACGGTGTTGATGAAGATCACGATGAAGATCACCACGATGGCGATGATCAGGCTGACGAGCGTCGAGATGGCGTTGATGATGTTGAAGCTCTGGATCGCCTGGTCGACGAACCCTCCCGCCTTCTCCCGGTATGTCCTGACCTCCTCCTGGATGCCGTAGGAGAGCAGTTCTCTCTTGAACTCCTCCTCCCTCCCGTTCTCTTCGGTCTTCACCAGGATCACGGACGCCTGATCCTGGAGGCCGAGCACCTCGCTCATCTCGCGGTTGGTGATGAAGGCCGACGTATCGACGCCGAAGGACTGGGTCTCGAAGATCCCCTTCACCCGGTAGGTTCTTGTTTCGCCGTTCGGGTAGTCCACCCTCACCGAGTCGCCGACCACGACCCCCTCAAGCGTGGGGAGGCCGCCCCCCTCGTCCCCCTCCGTCCCCGCAAGGGTCGCGCCCATGACGATCGCGTCGGTGTCGCCGTCCGAGAGGAACTCCCCCTCGGTCATGAACTCGGCGATCCGGGTCACCGACCGCTCGTCCTCGGGGTTTATGCCGTAGAGCGTGCTTGCGGTGTTGCGGCCCTTGTAGAAGTAGGTGACACCTGCGGCCGTCCGCGGGGACGTGCCGACGATCCCCGGTATGCGCTCGATCTGCCTCTGGAGGGATGCGACGCCGTCGATATACTGGCTGCCCTCGCGGGGCTCGACGACCAGGTTCCCGAAGTCGAAGTCGATCGACTGGGCATCGAAGGTCTCGACGACCCCGGAGATGATCGACGGCAGGAAGACCAGGTTCACGAAGATGAGGGCGACGATCATGATGGTGAGGACGAGCGTCCCCTTGCTCCCCCGCCGGATGGACTTCCACGCGAGGAACGCGGAGACCCTGAGGCCTGCAAGCACGGGCACGTCATCCCTCCTTCTGTCTCCGGTACCAGTAGATCAGGGCTAAAGCGGCGATGATGAGGACCGCCGCCGCGACGGCGAGCGCCGGAACGGGGTTTCTGTCGGCAACAACCATCTGGAGCGCCTGACGGGTTGTATGCGCCCCGTAGTCGTCGACATACTCTATCGTGAGGGTGTAGTCGAACGCTCCCGCCCGGTCGGCGTCGAGGGCGAAGACGGCGGGGGCGTCGTTTCCCGGTTCAATCGTGCCGAGGAACGACTCTTTTGTCCCGGCGAGGGGGATGTCGTCGATGGTTGCCCGGACCGACTTCGCATCCGCCGTTCCGGTGTTCTCAAGCCGGATTGTCACGTCGACCGGGCTCCCGGCAGTGATCCGGACCGGATCGGTCCTGATGGAGGCGATACCCATCTCGGCGCGGCCGACGATGGGGACACCGATCGTCGCCGCCTGCCGGAACGTCTCGAGTTCGGCGCTCCGGTAGGTGATATCGACGACGATCGGGGTGAGTCCGAGCGGTGCGGCGGTGTCGGTCTCGAACGTCAGGTTCAGGACCGAGGACTCCCCCGGATCGAGTTCGGGGATGTAGTAGTTCTCCGGGTCCCCGAGGGTGATGGCATCGGAGGATGTGTTGATGCGGATGGAGACGTCGCCTGCGCTTGCCTGCCCCTCGTTTGTGATGGTGAGCGTGACGTCGAACGGGTCGCCGGGATCGACCGAGGCGGGGACGGTCCTCTCCACCCTGAGGGCCGGCTTTCTGGCAAGGGCATACGCGGAGTTGACGTTCACCGGCACCGGGTAGCGGACGCTGGCCCCGTCCCGGACGCTGACCCAGACCTCGGGGAAGTAGATCCCCTCCTCGCCCGGAGCGCGGATCAGGAAAGTGACCGGGAAGGACTGGCCGGGGCCGATCTCACCGAGGTCCTGGAAGCTCCCCGTCAGGACCTCGACACCCTCGCCGTTTAAGAGGACACTCTGGATGTAGGCGTTCTCCGCGGCCGGTTGCGTGGTGTTCATCCCGCCGGCCCCGGAGCCGAGCTGGATCGCGAGCGGGGACCCGGCGGTCGCGGACGCGGTGCTCGAGAGGACCACCGTGATCGTCCCTTCGTCGCCGGGCATCAGGACGGCGGGGGTGACGGTGTAGTTGGAGACGATCACCGTCGGGCCCTGCGCCGTTGCCGTTGCCGGGACGAGCAGGAGGATCAGGATGAACGCGGCTGCGATAACTCCTGCCGGGCACCCCCCCGTCGTCCTCTGCGGCTGCATACCGGACATCCCCGCCATCTCTCTCTCCCTCCGCGATCTGAAACGCCGGAGCCCGGGAATCGCCGGTGTTTCTATATAATCGTTGTGCCCGGCTCTCCCTGTAATGCCCCGGGAGCGGTGTTCCCGACTAAAAACTTTTTATCTTCTTAAAATTATACTGTGCACGGGATACGGGGGTCAGCATGGGCTGGTCGCCGGATGAGCAGTAACAAAATGCCTCCATTTCCGGTACAACGCTCTATACCCTCTCTATACGTCCTCACATCCGGTATGCCCGTATCGTGTGCTGCCTCTCCCCGTTCTCGTCTCCCGGTTATTCTCTCGCTCCCGCCCCGGTCCGGGGTCCCGCTGCGGGGTCATAGTACTTCGCTCATTCCGACGTCTGCAATCGAGCAATGCAGCCTCGTCTAACGATCTTAAGTGGATCAGCAGCACCCTAGCACTGGACTCCGCACCTTGCACCTGCCGGTGCTCGAACTCCGGCCCGTGGGCCCGCCGTTCCTGCGGTGCTCAAACTCCTTTCCCTCCAGGGAAGTCGTTCTTCGCGGCTTCGCGCTCTTCGCGTGAGGTTCTGTTGACATCCTCCCAATTCACTCACGCGGAGACGCGAAGAACGCGAAGGGAAGTCAAAGGATTGGCTTCCAGAGAGAGGGGTTTCAACCAAACTTAGCGAAGTACTGGGTCATGAGCTGCTTTTATCTCCCGGTGGCCGTATACCCCGTCCTCGTTGAGAGGGGAAGAGATGGAGACGACCCAGTGGCTGGTAACGCTGACGTTCCGGGTGACCGTGGACGGTGTCCGTTCAAAGGACGATTCGGTGGCTGCCGGCCTTGAACAGCTCAAACAGGGGCTCTGCAGCGGAAAAGACGTCCCGGTGGAGGCAAGTGTCCGGAGGATCACGAACATCGTCGAGGAGGAGCCGATCTTCGGCGTGAAGTGGTGAACTGAGCCCCGACGGAGGCTGCCGGTCCCGGAGGAAAACCCTTTTCTACCCCCGCTGCCCGACCGGCACACCATGCATGAACTGCCCGATACTGTTGCCGTCGATATCGCCCTCCTGCCACCCGGCCCGATCATGGATCTGGCGATCAGCGCGAACCGGACCCTCCTTGCCGGGAACCGGGACGGCGGGATACGCCTCGACCACGAGGACTGTCTCCCGCACATAACTGTCGCGATGCTCCCGGCGAAACACGAGGAGATCCCGGAGATCGTCGCGAAAATGGACCGGATCACCTGGCAGTGCTCGCCCATGACCGTGACCATCGACGCCGTCGCGAAGCGCCGCACCGGCACGGGAGGGATCGTCCCGGTCTTTCATATCCACCGGGCGGAGATCCTCCAGCTCTTTCACAAGACCGTGATGAACGCCGTCATGCCCCATGCCGCACCCCCGGCAGGGCCGGGGATGTTTATGGGGGAGGTGTCCGCCCCGGCCGTCGACTGCCTTGCCCGGTTCATGAAGACCGGGGCGTACGAGCACTACTCCCCGCACATAACCCTGGGATACGGCGACCTTCCGGAGTTGATCCCCGGGCTCGATCTCCCTCTCCGGTTCGAGGTGACGAGGGCGGCTGTCTGCCACCTGGGCGCCCACTGCACCTGCCGGCGGGTCCTTGCCGTGTTCGGCCTCGGGACCGGACGGCTCGCGGCTCCCGGCGGGGCAGCCCGGTAATAAGCCCACTACAACTCTGGAGGAGCCCCTCCCTGGAGGTCTTCGATTCGATGCGGTCTCACGCGAAGCCGCGAAGAACGCGAAAGAGACCGCTACCAGCCGCACCAGCTTCGCGGCTTCGCGCCTTCGCGTGAGATGATTCTCAGGCCCCGGATCTTCCAGCCGTCTTTGCGTGAGGCAGGATCATCTCGTTACAGCAGCAGCCCTTTGACATACTGCTTTATGCAGTGGACGCACCCGGAGCAGCGGTCCATCGTCCCGGTCTCGAGAATCTCGACCTCCGGGGGCTCCCGTCGCATCCGGTCCGCGAACTCCAGGTCGTGCTCCGCCATGACCTTCAGGAAGACCGCGAGCGGCATGAACGGCCGGGCCTGGACCGGGAGGATCCGGAAGTCGTGAGCATCGGCGCCGAGCGTCGAGTTCCGGGCGAGGCCTTCGTCGAAGTAGAGGATGGCCTCAAACCCGTGATGCTCCTGCAGGTCCTCCAGACGGTCGAGCGGGACCCGCGTGCCCACGGCAAGGCCGAGCGGTTCGAGGTCCTCCGGTCTTCCCGGAGAGAAGGTTGATTCGAGTATGTCTATCATGGGTATCTCCTCGAGGAGATCTCTGGCGGTCAGGGATTTCTTTTCTTCGGGAGACGGGCCGGGAAAGTTACTTCGCGGACCGGCGGCTCAGCGGACGGGCGAGGGGGCCCGGCTCCGGGAAACCTTCTTACCCGCAACGCACCCAGTATCTGCATGGACCCGAGCGCGGCCCCGGCCTCCGGCGGCCCGAATGTTCCTGCCGGGAGGTGCAGGCCGTGAGGCTGACGGTCCTCGTGGATAACGCCACGCTCACCGACCGCTACTTTCTCGCGGAGCCCGGGCTCTCGATCTACATCGAGGACGGCGAGACCCGCCTCCTCTTCGACGCCGGCTACTCGGACGTCCTGGTCACCAACGCCCGGAAGATGGGGATCGACCTCCTCCGCGTCAGCGAGATCGTCCTCTCCCACGGCCACCTCGACCACACCTGGGGCCTCGACGCCCTGATCCGGCTCCATACCGAGGCGATCATCGAGGGCCGGGAGCGGGTCGAGCCCACGTTCATCGCCCACCCGGACGCCTTCCTCACCCGGAGCTGCGACGGCGTCGGGGAGATCGGGTGCCACCTCTCGGTCGAGGAGCTCTTCCGGCACGGGAAGGTCCTCCTCACCACGGGCCCCCTCTGGCTGAACGAGGACCTGGTCTTCCTCGGCGAGATCGAGCGGCGCTTTTCGTTCGAGCCGGCCCCGTCGGGCAGTTACATCTACACCGCCGACGGTATCCGGGAGGACACGATCCCCGACGACACGGCGCTCGCCTGCAGGACGCCGGAGGGGCTCGTCATCGTCACCGGGTGCTCCCACTCCGGCATCTGCTCGATCGTCGAGCAGGCGCGCGAGGTCTGCGGCGACGACCGGGTGGCCGACATCATCGGCGGGTTCCACCTCCTCGACCCGCAGCCTGAGCAGATGCAGGGGATCCTCGACTATTTTGCGGAGGTGCGGCCGGCGGCCCTCCACCCCTGCCACTGCACCGGGCTTGCGGCAAAGATTGCGCTCGCAAAGGTCGCGGACGTCCGCGAGACGGGCGTCGGGCTGCACCTCGAGTACGGGATCAGGAGTTGAACCCCCGGAGTGCCGGGATTGCCCCGCGCTCCGCTTCATACGCCCTGATCGCCTCGGGCGCACCGAGGAGGAAGCGGCGGGTGCTGTTGTAGACGGACGGGTGCGCCTCCGGGTCGAGGGAGGCGAGGAGATCCGCGAGCACCCCGACCGCGGCAACCCGGTGGTGCTCCTCCATCGCGTCGATGAACGCAAAGGCGTCGAGCGCCCGGACGGTGCTGTACTCGTTGACCGGGGCGAGCCGCCGGAGGATCTCCGCGAGGTATGCCCGCCCCTCTTCGGTCTCAAGCGACCGTTTCCTGTTGAGGGCGAACCGGGCATACAGCGCCCGCTGCTGGTCGGCCTGCTCGATCGAGAAGGCGGGGGAGGACTCGATCCGCTGCAGGATCGTGACGAGGTCGCCGGTATCGCTCCCGGCGACGGCGGCGAGGAAGGCCTCCCACGCAACCGGGCGCTTCGCCGACTCGGCCGCGAACGCCGCGAGGATCTCCTGCCGCTCCGGGGCGCCGCTCTCGAGAATCAGCGAGAACGCGACGAGGCGGTCGGTCGCGGCCGCCGACTCCCTGAACTGGCGGAGGAGCAGTTCGTGGACCTCGGGGGTGTCGAGGGTCGCGAGGATGGCGAGTGCGGCATTCTTCCTCTGCCGCCGCCGGATCGCCGCTGCCTCCTCTTCGAGGGTGCCGTCCCCGGCCGGGGCGCCTGCCGCCCGCCGGTAGACCTCGAGCAGGGTCTCGCGGTTGCGTGCGGCGACGGCGGCGAGGATCTTCTTTCTGGCGTCGTGGAGCGCCCGGTAGTGGTGGCGGAACCGCCCGTCCTCGACTGAGGGGAAGATAGTGAGGAACTGCCCGCCCGCCTCGTCCATGAGGCGGTCGTCGGCGAGGAGCGCAGCGCAGAGGTCGGCGAACCTCCCGGAGACGGCCGCCTCCGGGTCCTCGAGGAGTCTGAGCATCTCCCGGTCGGTGAGCGCTGCAAACGCGGCAAAGCGGCCGATGATATCGGAATCCTTCAGCACCTGGAGGTGGAGTTCGTCCTCCGGCGGGCGGTATGCCACCTTCCCGTAGAAGGAGTAGCCGCGATTGAGGGAGAGGAACGCGGGTCTCTCGACGCCGTCGAGGACGACCTCTCCCGCCTCCTCCGCGATGCGGACGGTCCGGTCCGCGATATCCCGGCCGTCGGCGTCGACGAGCGCGAACCGGAACGGGAACTCCCATGTCCGGCCGGCAGGCGAGCGGCTCTGGCGGTAGGCGAGGCTGAACCGCCGGGTATCGGGGTCGTAGGAGGGGGTGACGGTGAGGACCGGGTACTCCTTCTCCTTCAACCAGACCGCCGCCATGCCGGAGAAGTCCTCGCCCGAGACCTCCTCCATGCAGCGGAGCCAGTCCGCTCGCGAGGCGTTGCTGTGCCGGAACCGGTCGTGGTAGAGGGCGAGCCCCTCGGCGAACTTCTCCCTCCCCATCAGGGTCTCGATCATCCTGACGAACTCCGGGGCCTTGACGTAGGTGACCCCGGTGATGAGGTCGTTTGGGTCGTTGAAGCCGTCGGGCTCGATCGGCATCGATCCCGCGCCCCGGTCGAGGGCGAGCGTCCCGGCCGAGGGTTCGAGGATGTCGAGGACGGTCCGGAGGCGGGAGTAGGCCTCGCCGAAGAAGAAGGCGTGGTGCTTCTCCTCGATGTGGACCGTCACGGCCTCGTTGAGCCAGATCTCGAAGGGACTCCACCCCGTCACCTCCGAGCCGTTCTCGTTGTGGTAGTACTCGTGGACCTTCACCGCGGCCATGTACTCGAAGGCCGGGTCGGTCGTATCGGGGCCGGGCATCAGCCGGTTTGCGGCGATCGTCGTGTTCCCGACGTTCTCCATCCCGCCGAAGTCGGAGTTCTGCATCGCGATCTCCCGGTAGACCGCCCCGGTGTAGGCGTAGCCGGTCTCGATACCGGCAACAAGCCTCGCGAGTTCTTTCCTCGCCGGATCAAGGGCTTCCCGGTCCCCGGCTCGCTTTGCCGCGTCACGGACCCGCACGAGCCGCCAGATCTCCTCCCTGATCTCCCGGTCGCGGTACTGCCCCCGGCCGGTGAAGAGATGGACCCACATCACCCCGTCCGCGAGGATATCGAGCGCACGCTCCGCCCCCGCCGGATCGGCGCCGGGTTTTGCGAGAAGTTCGAGGGCGAACGTCCGGCCGTCGGGATACTCGAACTCCCGATGGAAGGTGTCGTAGCACCCCACGCCGAGGAAGAAGAGGTAGGGGGCCATCGGTGTTGTGGTATTGCGATACTCCTGGACGGAGCGGCCGGGCCCGCAGGGTATCCGCGGTCCAGCGGGGTCGCCGTTCGAGATGGTGTTCGTGTAACCGTCGTCCGCGACGATCACCGTCCGGTAGGTGCATTTTGCGGTCATGTCGTCGAGGCAGGGGACCAGCCGCTGGAACCCCCACTGCTGGCACTGGGTGATCTGGGTCGGCGCCCCGCCGGGGCAGGCGCCGTCGTAGTAGAGCCCTTCGAGGACGTGGCTGCTCGGCCGGCAGATCGTCTCGGTCTCGAGGGTGAACCGGGTCCGGGGCGGGACCGGGGGGTCGAAGGTGACCGTGAGGATCGCATTCCCCCGGTCGTACCGGTACGCGGTCTCGTATCCGGCGCACGCGACGCGGAGGATAGCGAGGTCGCGGGCATTGAGGGCGAGGGAGGCGAGCGGCGCGTCGGGGGTATCGGCCGTGAGGGCCGAGACGACCCGGGTGTGGCCGTCGTAGACGTCGAAGACGAGGTCCATGTGGACGACTTTCACCGGGAGCGCCCCGAAGTCCTCCGGGTAGTAGCGGAAGAGCCGCCGGCGGCCCTCCTCGTTCCCGGTCAAACTCCCGCCTCGCCGGTGATCTCGCGGAGTGCGCGGCGGATCGCCGTCCTGACCTCCGGCTCATCCTCGTCCTCGAGCATGGCGGCGAGGGGTTCGGCCGCCCGGCGGTCGCGCAGTTTGCCGAGGGCTTCGGCGGCGACCGCCCGGACATCCTTCCTCCCGTCGGAGAGGAGGGCGATGAGCGGTTCGACGGCGCGAACGTCGCCGAGTTCGCCGAGCGACCAGGCGGCTCCGCGCCGCACCCACCGGTGAGGGTCGGCGAGGAGGGGGAGGAGCGGCTCCACCGCACGGGGGTCGTGCAGTTTGCCGAGCCCCTGCGCTGCAACCCAGCGGACCTCGTTCTCCCGGTCGGAGAGGGCGGCGATGAGCGGTTCGACGGCCCGCTCGTCACCGCATCCGCAGAGGGCTTCCGCCGCCCGCAGCCGGTAGGGCGTGCTCTCGTCCGAGAGCTGCTCGATATATTTGCCGATATTCTCCTCGCGCCGCTTCTCCCTGTCCTCCATGAGGCGCTTTACCGAACGTTCCATCGTCATGCCACCACCGGATTCTGTTCTCCACCTGATCTCGTTTGCGGTATATAGTGCTGGCGCGAACCCCTCCATGCGGCTGATGAAGGCCGGAGGTTCACGCCTCTCCCCCCATATCCTCCCCGATGACGTCGAACGCGACGATGCGGTAGTTGTAGTACTGCCCGTCCGGGGCGGTGAAGGCGAGGAAGACCATCAGGCCGTGCTCGTCCGAGATCCAGAGTTCTGCATCGTCCTCGAGGCCGTAGTATACGAAACCGAACTTCGTGAAGATCTCTTCGATGGCGCTTTCGCTCTGCATGTCCTGAACCATCCGGAAAGTCTCGGTCAGGGCATACTGCCGTTCCTCGAGCGCGGATGCCTGAAGCCCGGCACACCTCTCCTGGTGGAGAAGGCAGTCGAGTGCGGCCATGATCTCCTGTGCGACTGGGTCGATACCCTCCATACCCGTACGTTGGCCCTGCTGGTATATTTCTGTTGAGAACGACGTTCCTTTTGGAACGGAGTTCGAGCCCCCGGTGCCGATCTCTTCCTCCCGGAACCGTTCCCGGAAAAGATCGTTCCCCGGCTGCCCGGATACGCTGTAATCCTCTTCCCGGCGCCGCAATAGCGAAACCCTAAAACCTCCGTGTGTTAATACAACGCTGATGGCAGAGGGCAGGCTCAAGATTGTCGTCTTCGGTTCGTTCAATGCAGGCAAGTCGAGTTTCATCCAGGCACTCGATCCCCGGAGCCGCCACATTGAAGCGACATCAAGCGAGGGTCCCACCACGGTCGCCTTCGATTTCGGCAGACTGCAGGTGCGGGATAAAGCAATCTATCTCTTCGGGACGCCCGGACAGGAGCGGTTCGAGTTCGTCCGGCAGATCCTCTCGCGGGGGATGGACGGCGCGATCATCATCGTGGACGCCACCACGGGAGTGGACGCGATGACGCGGCACCTCTATGGCCAGTTGAAGGCCGTCGGGGTGCCGCTCGCGTTCATGGCGAACAAGTGCGACTGCCCTGACGCGGCGCCCGAATCCGTCCGCCGCGACCTGCCCGGAGAGATGGTGCATCCCATCTCCGCGCGGAACACCGAGAGCGTTCACGCGGCCCTCGACGCCTTCGTCGCAACACTTGCGGCACGGTAGCGATCATTTTTACCCTCCGGGGGTCGTTGATCTTAGCGACGATGACCCCCAGAGATACTTACATCAGGGAGGTTGCCCGGCTGCTCACGAGTCTCCTTGCGAGCGGGAACACCGCGGACCTCCTTGCCTACCTTGCTGCGGAGAGCCGTCTGCCCGGGCCGCGGGCAAACCTTGAGCTCGCCGGGGCGTTCAGCGAGACCGTGCGCGAGTTTGCCGTCGCCGATCCCGGCGACCACCAGGCCCTCTGGAACCTCTGTGTCGAGCTCGCCTGCATCTCCCCTGAGGACGCACCTGCCGGCGACCCACACGAGTTCATCGTACTCTGTGGTGTCCGGGGCATCGGTGCGATCGGGTCCGTATCTCCGGCGTGCGCACAGGCCGCGGTCAACCATCTCGCGGAGGCCTCCGCCGATCCGCGACGGGGCGTCCAGGAGGCGGTGGCGATGGCGGTCCAGGACCTTCTCTCCCGGCAGCGGGATACGGCCGTCCCGGAACTGGAAGGCTGGGTGGAGGGAGGCTCCTGGCTCGCCATGCGTGCCGCGGTCGCGGGGATCGCCGAGCCCGGCCTGCTCGCCGAGGCGGACCTCGCCGAGACGGCGCTCCGGCTCCACAGGAAGACGCTGATCCGGGTCTACATGGCAAAGGAGAGGCAGTCCGATGCGTTCCTTGCGCTCAGGAATGCGCTCGGCTACACGCTCAGCCTGGTCGTCGCCGCCCTGCCCACCATCGGTTTTGAGTACCTGCGGCAGCTTGCGACCCTCGACGACCTCGATATCCGGTGGATCATCCGGGAGAACCTCGATAAGAGCCAGCTCCCGGAGCGGTATCCCGAGACGGTGCAGCACATCCGGGCGCAGGTAGGATAGGGGCGGTCGTTGCGGCTCCCTGCCGGAGTGGGGCCGCTGCCGCTATATTGAACGCCGCGTTTGCATCGGCATGACCGGTATACCCGCAGTGCGGGCAGAGGAACCGCTTGCCCTTGCGGGTGCCCCGTCCACCGCACCGGTTACAGCGCCGGGCCATCTTCACGATCTCATGGGCGACTCTCCTGTTCCGGTCGCCCCCGATCCGGCTTTCTCGGTCCCGTTCCACTCTGCGCTTTTTGACCTTTCCGGCGCTGCCGCATCGTCCCCGATGGTCGGCGTCGTTCGGGTGCTCGCCGAGCATCACCACGTCTCCGCTCGCCGGATGGGCCACGACGGCGAGATGGCACGTGGTGTTCAGGTCGACCCCGATCCAGTCGCCGGGCGGGGTATTCCCTGGAGAGATCGCATCGACGTTAACCTGCATCTGCGTGAGTATTGATGGTGGGCCGGGCACCATATATCCGCCGGGCCCGCCGCATCAGGTCCCGTAGCGCCGCCACGCCTCCTTGACGTGCAGCGCCTGCATGCCGAGTTTCTGGGGCGCGAGAACGTCGTTCTCACAGTTATCCCCGATGAAGAGGACCTCCTGGGGCGCAAGGTCCATCCGGTCGAGGGCTGTGGCATAGATCCGGGGATCCGGTTTCCGGAAACCGAGGTCTGAGGAGAAGACGATGAAGTCGAACCGCTCGTAGAGGCCGAGTATGCGCACCTCCTGCTCCGAGAAGACCCGCTGCCCGTTCGAGACGATGCCGATTTTTTGCGTGTCGAAGAGGTCGAGCAGCCGGAGGCTTCCCTCGAGCACGCAAAGGCGCCGGAGCGACGCGGCCCGGAACGCCCGGGCGGCCTCGATGCCGAGCCACCCGGCATCGATCTCCCACGCGCTGTATTCGGCACAGATGCCGGCAAAGACCTCCTCGACCCGCACCTCCGGATAGCGCTCCCCGGTCCGGCCGAGCGCCTCGTCGACCCTGCTCCTGTAGAGTTCCCGCAGGTGGTCGGGCGCGATCCGCACCCCCTGGTAGAGGAGCCACCGGGAGAGCAGCCGGTAGGTCCCGATGCTCCTCTCGTCGGTCAGGATATCGATGAGCGTCCCGTAGCAGTCAAAGAGCACCCCTTCTACCGGGGGATCGCGGACAGACACACCTCCGCCTCCGATACCAGCCATTCTCGTTCCGCCTCCCGCCAGGGCAGCCGTGCTATCCTGAGGTGGCCGAGCGCCATGAAGAAGGGGAAGACGGCGCAGTTCTGCCGGAACTCTTCTTCATCCCTGCTGTAGTGCCAGAGGAGGTGGCCGATCCAGTCCTCGGCACGGGCGCTGTTTCCCGGCGAGGCCTTCATCTCCGCGGCGAGGATGCCGGGGTCGCGGAGCGGGTGCGCGTGGTCCCGCCCTCCCTCGAAGTCAATCGCACAGATCTCGCCGTCCCGGAGGTAGTTGCCCGGCGTGGCGTCGCCGTGGACCATGCAGCCCGTGTCCCGGCAGAACTGCGGGCTGTGCCACCAGGCCCCGAGCAGGCGGTTGAACCGTTCCCTCTCGCGAGCCGAAAGCCTGTTCTGGTCGAGGACTGCATGGAAGTACGCGAAGTCGCGCTCGCGGTGCCATGTGGTCCGGGTGCCGTCGTGGAGCCGCCGGAGCAGGCGGGCCACGCCGGTCAGGGCCCCGTACGGGGAGGTCTCTGCCGCGAGGACTTCGCGGAGCGTCGGGCCGGGGACGCACTCCGTCACGAGGACCGAACCGAACCGCTCCTCCGCCGCGAGCACCCGCGGCACCCGGACCAATGCGGCCGCGTCCCGGAGCCGGCGGCACTCGTTCGCGAGCGCCTTTGCGGCATCATAACGGGTCTTTGCACCCGTCGGCGCCCCGAAGAACTTGCCGATGACGCTCGTCCCGGCCCCGTCGAACTCGTAGCGGCAGACAACGTGCGATGCGGGTTCTATCCGGTAGACCCGGACGGGGCAGTCGTCGCCGACGACGCCGCAGAGCCAGTCGCGGAAGGGGTCGCCGGGCTCAAGATACCCGATCTCTCCTGTCATCACCACAGGACCCGGAGGGGCCTGCAGGGCAATGAAGGTGCCTGTGACTGCGAGGGAGACCCACACCTTTTTACCGCCCGGGCGCCTTAGCGGGATACACCAGCGTTCCTGCGAGTGAGTGCCATGATGCCGTTTCCGGAGTACCTGGAGGAGGTCCGGCCTGCCGTCAACCGGCGGATCGAGGAGGTGGCGGCCGGCGAGGACTCTATCGACCCGGAGATCGTCCCGCTCCTCCTCCGGGGGAAGCGGATGCGTGCCGGGCTTCTCCTCTGCGTCCACTCCGGCCTCACCCGGGCGGCGGCTCCCACCCGGCAGGCGCTCGACCTTGCCTGTGCCGTCGAACTCGCACACGCCGCAAGCCTCATCCTCGACGACATCCTGGACGGCGATACCGTCCGGCGGGGCGTGCCCTCCCTCCACCTCACCCGCGGAGAGGGCCGTGCGGTGCTCGACGCCGTCGGCATCCTTGCGCTCCCCTATGCGCTTGCCGCCCCGTACGGTCCTTCATACGTAACCATGCTCGCGTCGGCCCAGCGGAGGATGGCCCGCGGCGTGGCGCGGGAGGTGAGCGAGGAGCTGCAGTCCCCGACGGCCGAACTCTACGACGCCATCATCACCGGCAAGACAGGGCACCTCTTCTCGCTTGCGGCGGCCTGGGGTGCCATGACGGCGGGAGAGGACGAGGCGGTCGTCGCCGCCTTCGCGGAGTACGGCCTCTCCGCAGGGCGGGCGATGCAGATCGCCGACGACATCGCCGACATGCGGTCCCCCGGAGCGGGAGGGCGGGACGGCCGGCCCGGTTCCGAGGTGCTCCTCCAGCGGTGCCTCCCTCCCGGAAAGGAAGGGGCCGGGCGGGCGCTGGGTTCGATGCTCGATGCGGAGATCGCCGGTGCGGTCGCCCGGATAACGGGCGAGGTCCGGCAACGGGTGCCGCCGGAGATCCGCGAAGGCCTCGGCCAGGTGGTCCGGGATATCGTGGGGCTTACGATCGCGGGCGTGCCCACCGATGGGGGTGCGCCGCTGGCCGGTCTCCTGCAGAGATAAATACCGCCCCGTCTCATACTCTCCTGAGAACCATGCCGGCTGTAGCCGGCCGGAGTGGACGATACCATGGCACGCGAGCTTGACGAGAAGGACTTTGCCATCCTGCGGAAACTGGCCCCCGAATACAGCGGAATCCTCTGTCCCGAGTCGGGGCACGAGTTCCGCTCGATCCTCCCGCCGGTCTCCAATCACATCGCGACCGACGAGGCCGACTTTGCAGAGAGGGTCGCCCGCCTCTCGGACGACGAGTGGGAGTATCTCACCGACCAGATCCTCTCCGGCCGGGAAGACCTCGGCTGCATGCCCGAGGAGGACATCGAGACCATCCTTGCTCATATCGAGAAGGAGGTCTCCCCTGATGCGGCAGAAAGGGTCCGGAGGCTCTACCGCCTCTCCGAATGCGGCCTGCTGTAACGGTTGGCCGCATCCGGAAGCGGTATATCCCGCCGGCGACAACCAGACCTCTATGGAACAGGTTGAGCAACTCACCGGCGTCCCCGGCCTCCTCCGGTCCTTCAAAGCGTACCTCAAGGAGGCCGGACTCGGTGCGGGCGACCAGGTCGCCTACTACGGCTGCCCCGGCACCTGCACCCCCTTCATCGAGCTCCTGGGGTTCGCCGTCCGGGACCTCTCCCTCGATCAGGTCTACGTGCCCTACGTGGACGAGGCGTCGGCAAAGGCGATCCGGCCCGTCGGGAACGTCGGGATGCAGGTCGCCGACCCCGCCGGCAGCCTCGACCCGAAGGTGATCGTCCTTATGGGCGGGCTTGCGATGCCGGGCGTCCCGGTCACGAAAGAAGCGGTGCAGGCGGTCGTCAGGACCCATCCCGGCGCAAAGATCGTGGGTGTCTGCTTCATGCAGATGTTTGCAAAGGCGGGCTGGCTCGACGCCTTCGACTTTGACCTGATCGTGGATGCCACCATCGATCCGGTCAGGGTCTGGCGATAAGTGCCTGGCCCATGGGCGGTCGCGGCTCCCACGGCAGGCCGCACCGGGGCAGGGTGAACCGGAACGCCGCCCCGCGTTCGGGATACCCCGGCACCCGGTCTCCGACCCGTATTCTCCCGCCGTAGCGCTCGATGAGCATCCTGGTGATGTAGAGGCCGAGCCCCTTCCCGCTCCGGGCGTTTGTGCCCCGCCGGAACCGGGTGAAGAGGGTGGGTTTTATCGCATCGGGCACGCCGGGGCCGGTATCCTCGACCGAGATCTCCGCCGCTCCATCCCTCTCCTCGACCCGGATCCTGACCTCGACCCCGGGTTCCCCGTACTTGACGGCGTTGCCGATGAGGTTTGCAAAGACTTCCGGGAGGAGATCGTCCGCCGTGACCCAGACCGGCGTTCCTTCGTAGACGATCCCGGCGTCGGGGTGATGGACGATCTCGGCCCTGATGACCGCGTCGAGATCGATGGGCCTCACCGATGTCTCCTGGGAGTGGAGCCTCCGGATGGTCGAGACGTTCTGGATGATCCCGATGCTCCTGCTGACGCCGCCCCTGAGTTTCCTGACCATCTCCCGCTCCTTCCCTTCCAGCATCTCGACCAGCAGGTCGGCATAGCCGAGCGTGACGGCGTTCGCGTTGTTGATGTCGTGCGTCATGATGTCCAGGTAGAGGTTCGCCTCGTCGTGGGCTCCCCGCAACGCCTCCTCCGCCCGGATGCGGTCGGTGATGTCGGCCCCCGAGCCTATCATCGCGATCGGCCGGCCGTCGTCGCCGGCAAGAACCGTGTCCTCCCACGCGAGGACGAGTTCACTCCCGCTCCGGGTGACGACCGGGTTCTCCCGCCGGCCGGCCCGGGCGACCCCTTCGGCCATTGCGGCGTCGAAGACCTGCCGCCGTGCCTCCCGGGATGTCTCCGGGACGACGGTTGCAAACCAGTCTTTCCCGACCAGTTCATCCTCGCGGTAGCCGAGGAGCTCGCAGCCGTGGCGGTTGACGAGCCGGACGGTGTGGTCGGCGTTGATGACGACGAAGAGGACGCCCGCCACGTCCAGGTAGCGCTGCATGAGATCCCGCTGCTTCTTGACCTCGTGCTCCCGCCCTTTGAGCTGCTCGGAGAGGGATGCGACGACGAAGGCGACGACGACGAACATCAGGGCACGCGCGTAGTCGTTTAAGGTCAGGTCCTCTGGCCGGTAGAGGAGGCTGCTGACGACCACGAGGGCCCCGAGGAAGACGGCGACCAGGATGCTCCGCTTCTCCCACCAGAGCGCCGTCAGGATGATCGGGATGTAGAAGAAGTGAGAGAAGACCGTGCCGAGCATCAGGATGGCGTGGAAGTAGTAGGTCAGGAAGACTGATGTACCAAGGAGAACCAGGATGATGGCCACTCGCTGACGTTCGGTAAGGGTAGTCACGGGGCGTCCACCTCGACTCAATATATATTCATACAATATTATAAAAATATCATCATCTAAAAATCTAGTGATCTTAGATTTTTATGATTCTGCCTGATCTCCGGTCGCCCCTCTGGCTGCTATCCCGGCTGGTGCCGGAGAACCCCGTTCCGCATCCCTGCCGCCCTTCCCTGCATCCGGGAAGATCCTCGCGGCGACACGGCCGGTTTTCGCAAATAACCTATGTTTAATAGGCTACAGAGCAAACCTACAACCACTGCCCGCTTCATTGAAGCGGAATCATGCCGGTACCTGCCCGGAGCGGCTATCTCGAGTATCCGGGAGTTCCCGGCCCCACGAGAACGTATCCGCTGGTGAACCCGTGTCGACAGACCTTACCGAAGCACTCAAAGCGATGGGCTATACGGATACCGCGATCCCGGATCTCTCCGGGTCATTCCCTCCCGCCGTCATAGAATACCTGCAGGATTTCCGGCCGCAGGAGGTTCGCGATATCATCGAGACACTCCTCTACATCCATGTCGCCCTGAACAGCGCGTCGTCCCGCGGCGAAGGGGTCGGGGTGGCCGAGCAGAGCTGCTACGCCTACACCTCGGGACCGCTCTTTGCGCTCGGCGAGGTCGGTCTCATCGAGTCCTCCTCCCGGAACGGNNATCCGGGACCTCGCCCGCGAGATCCACGGGGTCGTCCCGGTCCTCCTCGCGGGAACCGTGAAGGGGTCATATATCAACAAGACCTTCCCCTCCACGCTCCCCCGCACCGAGGAGACGTTTCTCGGGTTCCTGCTCAACAACAGCCCCGGCCTCTTCGAGGAGTGCGAGCGGTTCGCCGCCAGGCTCCGGGACGCCGGGTGCGCGGTCCTCGCCTACGCCTACGACCTCGACGCAGCGAGGGCCGACGGCGTCGTCTATACCTTCCCGCCGGAGTTCGCCTATATCCTCAAGGTGATGCTCGAGGCGATCGATCCCGCGGTCAGGGAGCACTATGACATGCTCCTCGACTCGTTCCACTCGACCTTCACCGTCCTGCGCTACCTTGCCTGCGGCGAGGACTACGACCGCATCCGGGCCTCGCCGGCCCACCGCCGCGAGCTCGCGCGGGTGCTTGCCGAACTCCGCGACACCATCTACATCCTCGAGGAGGTGCGCGAGGACGACGGCATCGACCTTGCCCGGTTCATCGTCCGGGACCGGGACCGCTACGAGGCCCGCCTCCGCGACCTTGGGCGGGCGCTGATGGCCGACGTCGCCGCAAAGATCGTCATCGACCGGCCGGCCCCCATCCAGGAGCCTCTCCCCCCCGCCGCTGAGGCTCCCTTCGTCCCGGTTGAAGTCCCTGCCGCCCCCTGCCCCCTGCCCCCTGTCGAGGAGGAGGAAGAGGACGGGTGGGAGGATGCCGTCTTCTCCGATCCAGAGGAGGAGAGCGAAGACGAGATCGTGGAGGAAGAGGAGGAGCCGCTCCCGCCGCCCCCTCCCCGGCGGACCCCGGCGCCCCGGCCTGTCCCCGTCCCTGCCCCCGCTCCCGCCGCCGCCCCTGAACCGGACCCTGCCCGTCCCGGCGCGCTCGACATCTTCCTCGGCCACGCCCAGGACGGGCGGCGGATCAACTGGTCGCCGGGGAGGCTGAACAACGGCCACATGATCATCCTCGGCGGATCGGGCGCCGGCAAGACCGAGACGATCCGCTGCATCGCGGGTGAGCTTGCCGCCCAGAATATGCCGGTCGTCCTGATCGACTTCCACGGGGACATGGCCGCGAATACGGGGGAGATCCGGTCCTACAAGATCCGCGAGGGCGGGCAATACTACTTCAACCCGCTGGAACTCGACCCGGATATCGACGAGATCACCCCGCTCCGGGCCACCTCGGACTTCGTCGACGCCATATCGATCAACTTCCCGACCCTCGGCATCCAGCAGCGCCGGAAGATCAAGAACATCATCAAGGACTGCTACCGGATATCGGGGATCACGGGAAACACCGATACCTGGAAGCGGGTGCTCGACTTCGACGACATCGAGAGCGAGATCATGGAGTGCGAGGACGAGGCGATCCCGGCGTATCTCGAGGATATCTTCGACTACAAGCTCTTCTCCGGCGAGGAGAAGATCTCCATCCCCACGATCCTCTCCGGCGGGATCACGCATATCAACTTAAACGCCCTCCCTGAGAACCTGCGCTACCTCTTTGCGGACCTCTTCCTCCGGCGGATCTACTACACCCTCCAGGCGACGGGCGAGATCCCGCGCGGGACGGAGGACGAGCGGGAGAAGTTCCGGCTCTTCGTCATCGTCGACGAGGCAAAACTCCTGGTGAGCCAGAAGAGCGGCTCGAAGACATCGATCAAGGCGGTCTTGAACAAATACGCCACCGAGATGCGGAAGTTCGGCGTCTCGCTCATCCTCGCGTCCCAGCTCATCGCCCACTTCAACGAGGAGATCCTGGCGAACATCGCCGTGAAGTTCTGCATGCGCTCCGAGAACAAGAAGCAGGCCCAGGAGAACGCCAAGTTCTTCGAGGTGAGCGAGAAGGACCTCCTCAACTTCCAGCCGGGGGAGGGGATCCTGATCATCGGCTCGGAGAAGATGAACGTCCGGATCGTTCCTGCCTCCGGCCGGGACCTCTAGGGCCGGGCGAACCCTTATCCGCGATCCTGCCTGAGTATCTCTCTATGGCAGGACCGGATACGCTTGACGACTACCGGGAGAAGCGCGACTTTGCCCGGACGCCGGAGCCGCCGGGAGAGCACGGCGCGGCTTCCGGCCTTCCCATCTTCGTCATCCAG
Organism: Methanoculleus sp. UBA77; assembly: GCA_002499455.1. Taxonomy (GTDB): domain Archaea; phylum Halobacteriota; class Methanomicrobia; order Methanomicrobiales; family Methanoculleaceae; genus Methanoculleus. Next base: position 27,115 of record DALN01000178.1, read on the forward strand.
AAGCACGAAGCGACCACGCTCCACTACGACTTCCGCCTGGAGGCCGACGGCGTCCTGAAGTCCTGGGCCGTCCCGAAGGGCCCGTCCACGAACCCGAAGGAGAAGCGCCTTGCCGTCCCCACGGAGGACCACCCCCTCGACTACGCTGAGTTCGAGGGCGTCATCCCGGAGGGGAGTTATGGGGCGGGGCCGGTCCTCATCTGGGACCGGGGGACCTATCGGAACCTCACGCAGAAGGACGGGCAGGAGGTCGGGGTCGCTGAGGGCGCAAGAAGGGGCCATATCTCCGTCTGGCTCGAGGGCGAGAAGGTCCGGGGCGGGTATGCCCTCACGCGCTTCCGGACCGGGAAGGGCGAGGCCTGGCTGCTCGTGAAGAAGGACGATGTGGAGGCGGACCCCGGACGGGACCCGGTTGCGGACGAGCCGCGGTCGGTCGTCTCCGGGCGGACGCTTGCTGAGATTGCGGCGGGCGCGGGGCACTCCCGGTGAGGTCTCCCGGGGGTGCGGCGGGTGCCCCCGGGATCGCCCCGGAGAGGCGCCGGACGGGGGACCCGGGGTGCGCGGTATGGAAGGGGATGCGCCCTGCCTCCGGGCCCGGCGGGGTGACTCCGTAGTCACCGCCCGTCTGCTTTTCGGTCGGGGTATTGCCCTGTGCGGGATTGAAATTTTTCAAACCCCGACTTAATGGTTTTTCGCTACCGAAAAGAAACCTGGAAACCTTACCTGAAAAAGGAGTATTTTCTAAAGCCCCGTTCGGCCATGAACCACCGGTGGGGGGTCTGCGGGAAAACGGTGGCAGCGAAAAAGATTCGCACTTGGTGTGAAAAACATCGGTCTCTTTTCTTACCAAAACCTAAATAAACCACGCAAAGTCACCAATTTCAAAATCGGTCAAGAATATGTCATAGAATTTCCGATAGGCAGCGATTGCTCTGAGGTAACCGCGAAATAACGGTTATTCTTCATTAGTATAATGGATAAGTTTAAAATCAGAACTATCGAAAACTACAGGGATCAAGAGATCAGTAGATCCTCTCGAAGGTGAGAATCATGGCAAGCAAGGTTATGGCAAACAACGCTGTGGCAAGCAACGTTATGGCAGAGACAGTAAGCGACGCAGAGATCGTTGCGCAGTTCAGACAACGCGGTTCCTGGGGCCTGTACGCAAGCGTGGACCTGAAGGGCTGCAACCCGGAGACGATCAGGAACCCGGAGAAGATCCGCCAGTTCATCATCGAACTCTGTGACCTCATCGACATGCACAGGTTCGGCGAACCGCAGATCATCCACTTCGGCCCCTGCGAGAGGGTCGCAGGATACTCTATGACCCAACTCATCGAGACGTCGCTGATCTCCGGCCACTTCGCGAACGAGACCAACGCAGCCTACCTCGACATCTTCAGCTGCAAAGAATACGAGCCTTCGAAAGCAGCAGAGTTTTGCAGGAACTTCTTCGGCGCAGAGTCGGCAACCTACCAGGTACTGTTCAGGGACTGAATACGAACACACCCGGCTTAACGCTTCACCCGTAAGTAATACGACGGCAGAGAGCCGCTGCCATCCCCCGTACGTGTATGTCCTGCGACGGGGGGCGGCCCCCACCCTCGATTTTTACGTTTTTGTGCTCTCGGCTCAAAACCGTCAGGTCTGCAGACCTCGTTGCGTCTCACTGACCTGGAGCCTCACGTCATAGCGTCGGTGCTGTGTGGCGTAGAGCAACGTTTCAGCGCACGGGAGGCCTTGAGTACGAAGCCGTCAGGAGAGCGTTCGCTGGTTGCCGGGCTGCTGTTGGGCAGAGAGTCTTCCCGGAGAGTACCGGAACGATAAAAAAAGTGTTTCAGGGGGACTCGTAGGGGTTCCGGAGACCCTTGGGGGTTCCGTCCGCCTTGAGACCGATGGTCTTACGAGCATCCACAGTCTTCTGGTTCTTCGTGATCTTCTCGGTCGCGAGCTTCTTGACGAGGTCGAGGCCGGGCTTGACCTGGTCCATCGGCTTGGTCTCGAAGCAGCCGGCCGCGATGGCGCCGTCCCAGACTGCGTTACCCTTCATGCTCCGCACGAAGACCGTGCTCCAGCCGTCGGGGCTGCCCACGGATCCGCTGGAGATATCGGCGAGGTTCGCGACGTAGTCCAGACAGACGTTGCAGCCGGGCTGCACGTACTTGTGGATCAGCTTCAGGGGCATCTGGCTGACTGCACCGCGCTCGGTGTAGACCGTGAACTTGCCC